>JAOADB010000182.1 GCA_026417535.1 Caldilineales bacterium | reverse complement strand
CCTGGGGATAGGCCGTACGCGATGCGAAAGGGGGGCCGGGCGGCTCCGCCGCCCGGCCCCCCTTTTTTGCCCCGCATGGCGATTCAAACCGAGCGAGGCGAGAAATCCCGCCAGGACTCACGACGTGCGGCGATGTCTCCGGTTGGGGCGGGAAGCCCGGCAGCCGCCCGCAACATTGCGGACGCGCGTTGGCAGCGCAACGGACTCGCCGGTGAGAAGGCAGGGCCTTTCGACGACCGCCCGTTGCGCAAAGCCCATGGCCCGCGCTATCATGGGCGTGTCGTCAACGTTTCCTCTCGCTTCCGGTGTCCTGCTATGACCTCCACCCGCCGCTTCACGAATCGCGAAGTCGCCGAACACATCCGCCTGATCGGCGACATTTTGCTCATCAAAGGCGAAAACCGCTTTCGCATCCTGGCCTTTCAGAACGCGGCCGAGAGCATCGCCAACCTGACTCAGGACATCTACGCCCTCCACGCCGCCGGCGAGCTGCAGACCATTCCCCACGTCGGCAAGAGCATCGCCGCCGACATCGCCGAGCTGTTGGAGACCGGCCAGATCGCCTATCTGGAAGAGCTGAAACGTGAGGTGCCGCTGGGCGTGGTGGAGATGATGCAAATCCCGGATATGGGGCCGAAAAAGGCGGCAAAAGTGTGGCAGGAGCTGGGCATCACCAGCATCGCCGAGCTGCGCGCCGCAGCCGAAGCCGGCAAATTGCGCGCATTGCCCGGATTCGGCGCCAAATCGGAGGAGAAAATCCTCAAGGGGATCGAACTGTTGGAACGCCGCCGGGAGACCCGCCTGCCCCTGGGCGTGGCCCGGCCCCTGGCCCTGGAACTGGCCGAAAGCCTGCGCCGGGCCTTGCCTCCTGCCGCGCTCGACCGTATCGAACCCGCCGGCAGCGTCCGGCGTTGGAAGGAAACCGTCGGCGATCTCGACCTGCTGGCCACTCTCGGCCCGGCCGGCGACGCCGAAACCGTCATGGCGGCCTTTCGCCGTCTGCCCCAGGTGGCCGAAGTCCTCGTCAGCGGTGCCACGAAGACGAGCGTGCGCCTGGCCAACGGCCTCGAATGCGACCTGCGCCTGGTCGAGCCCCGGCATTGGGGCGCGGCCTGGCAGTACTTCACCGGCAGCAAAGACCACAACGTCGCCCTGCGCGAGCTGGCCCTCAAGCAGGGCTGGAGTCTGAACGAATACGGCCTGACGGCCACGGGCAAAGGCTCCGCAGCGGCCGGCGAAGAACGCTTCTTCACGACCGAGGAGGACCTCTACCACTTTCTGGGCTTAGAGTGGATTCCGCCGGAATTGCGCGAAGGCCGCGGGGAGATCGAAGCCGCCCGCGAGGGGACGTTGCCCGTGCTGCTGACCGAGGCCGACATCCTGGGCGAGGTGCACGGCCACAGCACCTGGAGCGACGGCACGGCCTCCATCGCCGAGATGACCGAGGCCGCGCGGCGCCGGGGCTATCGCTATTGGGTGGTCAGCGACCACAGCGTGGGGCTAGGCATCGTCGGCGGTCTGGACGAGGAGCGCCTGCGCCAACAGGCCGAGGAAATCCACCGTCTCAACGCGCACTTCGCGGCTGCGGGCAGCGATTTTCGGCTGTTGCAGGGCATCGAGGTCGAAATCCTGGCCGACGGCAGCCTGGGTTTGCCCGATGAGATCCTGGCCCGGCTCGATGTCGTCGTCGCCAGCATCCACAGCAGCCTGCGCCAAGACCGTGAGACCATTACGGCCCGCTGTCTGCGCGCGGTACGCCATCCCCATGTCCACATCCTGGGCCACCCCACAGGGCGGCTATTGGGCAAACGCGAGCCGGCCGATCTCGACATCGAGGCCGTGTTGCAGGCCTGCGCCGAGACCGGCACCGTGGTCGAGATCAACGCCAATCCCGCCCGGCTCGATCTGAACGACATCCACGCCCGTCGCGCCGTGGAACTGGGCTGCAAGATCGTCATCAACACGGACGCCCACGCGCCGGCCGAGTTCGACCTGCTGACCTACGGCGTGGCCACGGCCCGTCGCGCCTGGCTGACCGCCGCCGATGTCATCAACACGCAACCGGCCGAGGCGATGCTGGCGCAGCTCAAGGGTCGGCGCTAATGTAGAGCAACTCCGCAGGAGTTGCTCTACTGGATTATCCGAGGCCAATAGAGCGGGACCCACTCCCCGCGCAGGATGACCGGCGTCTCCGTGATCGTCAGCGTCACCCGGCCGCCGGTCGGGATGACCGTGGTCACATCGGGGCCGGTCTGGCCGCGGCGGGTAGGGATGCTCAGCTGGGTGAGCAGCGAACTGCGCACGGGCAGGGTGATGGTCGTGGCGGCCGGCGGGTCATCGGGCAGCCGAGCCGTGCCGTCGTCGTACCACAAGACGTAAACCGGCAGCCCCTCCACCGTAAAGACAAAGGCCTCGATTGGCGGGCCGACATCGGCCAAGCGCTGTACGGCGCTGTAACCGCCCAGCTGCGCTTGGGCCAGCGCCAGAGCCGCCACCACCGGCCGTGGCGGCGGGGGGCCAGAGCCATCGGCCGTCTCCACCAGACCCTGAAAGGCCAGGTCGCGCTGGCCCAAGGCCGGGTTCTCTAGGTCGGGGCGGTCCCGTTCCAGGCCGAGAGCCAGGACCTCAAAACCGTAGGCCGCGGCGTAGACCCACTTTTTGAAGGCCAGCCGCGCCTGCTCGGCCCGATACCAGGCCGTCACGGCGGCATGGTTGGGGTCAGTCCGATGGCGCAAGGCGTTCCACAGGCCCTCGCCGTCGCGCGGATAGCGGGGGCGCACCCGCAAGTCCTGCGGGTCGCCGAGGAGGGCCGGCGCCGAAGTCGCCCCGGTGATCCAGACCGGGGTGCCGGTTGGGGTCAGGGTAGCCGCCCAATCGGCCAGCGTGGCCAGGCCAGTGTAGTCGGCCAGGCTGTGGACGGCGACGATGTCGTAGGCCTCGCGGACGGCCAGGATGCGCCGCAAACCGCCGAGGGCGCCGCACACGGACGGATGGATGTTCGTAACGATGTCGTTCAGCTCCGCTGGCGTGGGGAATCCATCCAGCAAATCGAGGCCGGATGTCGTCGCCACCAGGATGCGGACTCCGGCATAGGCTCCGCGGGCCGCCGTGCTTGCCCGTCGCAACAGCCGCAGGTAGTCGTCCACGGCTGTGGCCGCCTCTATGCCCTGCCACCAATAGCCGTTGACGGATTCGGTTTCGATCTGGTAGAAGCGGACGGGGTTGGGCCGACCGTCGCCGTCGGTGTCCGCAAGGCCAGGAAAATCGTCGAAACCGTCGGCGTCGTAACGCTCGACCACGGCTGCCACCCAGGCGGCGTAATCGTCTTCGTATTCGGGTCGGGGCGGGGTCGAAGCTACGGCGGCGCCTGTCGGACCGACCGCGCGCGCCCAGATGTTCCAAGCCCGCAGGACGATGACAGGCTCGAACCCGGCCTGCTGATAGGCGCGCACCCGCGAGTCTAGGGCCACGACCTCGTCATCCCACAGGTAGGTGTGCCTATCGCCCTGGGGCGGTTCCGGTTCCACCAGGCCCCAGCGCACATCCTCAATCACGGCCAGGGTGGCCTGCGCGCCCCGCAAGGCCGTGGCCAGATCGGTCGGAAACAGGGACGAGGTGTTGACCACGCCCAGCTGTAACCCTCGTCCTGCGAGGCGTCGGCCGGCCGGATAGACCACAGCGCCCGGCTCACAGGGCGGATAGGGCAGGGTGCAACCCGCCAGCACCACCACCAGAAGGAAGAGCGTCAGCACGTTAGCGCGTCGGCGTATCACCATAGCGCACCCACTCGGAACGAAAGACGGAATGACCAGTTACCAAGCGCAACATGAACGTAGCGCAAGATGCCATCTTGCGTTACGATGCTATGCGAGCAGTTCAGTTACCGGTTACCCATTTACCCCATTTTTTGGTCATTGGCGCAAAAGTGCGTACTTCGTCCGCCCACGACGATACGCTCAATGGGTGCGCCGCACAAGGGACAGGGTTGGCCCTGCCGCCGAAACACCTGCAAGCGGTTCTGAAACCGGCCCACAGAACCGTCAGGCCGATGGTAATCGCGCAGGGTCGTGCCCATGTCGGCGACAGCTTGGGCGATCACCTCACGGATGGCCTCCACCAGGCCGGCGATCTCAGCCGATGTCAGGTTTCCGCCGGGCCGTAGGGGATGAATGCGCGCCCGGAAAAGGGCTTCGTCGGCGTAAATGTTGCCCAGACCGGCCACCAAGCGCTGATCGAGCAGGAGGGACTTGATCGGTGCTTTGCGTCCGGCCAGGGCTTGGGCCAGATAGGCCGGGGTAAAGGCCGGGTCCAGCGGTTCGGGGCCGAGCTTGCCGACCACCTCGGTTGGGTCGGCGACGAGATAGGCGCGACCGAATTTGCGGGTGTCCTTGAAGCGCCAGTCCAGGCCGTTTTCCAGGTGGAGGACGAGATGCTCATGGGGGTCGAGGGCGGCGGTTGCCGGCAGCACCCGCATCTCGCCGGTCATGCGCAGATGGAAGAGCAGCCATCGGCCGTTGTCCAGCGCGCATTGCAGATACTTGCCCCGCCGAGAGACGGCCGTCACCCGACGGCCGCGCAGCGCTGCTATGAAGGTCGCCACATCGGGGCGATCCACAACGCCCGGCCAGCGCACGCCGACACCCACAATGGTCTGCTCAACGATCAACCCGGCCAGGGCTGCCGCAATGGTCTGAACCTCGGGTAATTCGGGCATGGCCTCCATTGTAGGCTAAAGCGAACGCAAAGGGAAAAGCAACCGGCCGAGCAAACCGAAGAGACTGACGATTTTGGCGGCCCTTGCGGGTCTGTCCTAAAATGGATGCCAGCTCCTTGACCTTTTTGTCCCTGTTGTGTGGAGTTTATGCGATGGCGTCCATTCATTTTACGGCTCCTTTGGTGCGCCGCGGCCACTACTACTGCGTGGAGTTTCCTCGTTTCCTGAGCAGCGAGCTGAAGAGCCGGGCGCGAATCAAAGTCAGGGGAACCATCAACGGCGGGGATTACGACGGTTCTGCCTTTCCGACCGGTGATGGTCGCCATTTCATCATGATCAACGCCAAAATGCGCCAGGAACTCGGCCTCGAAGAAGGTGAAGAAGTGGTGGTCATCCTCGATGAGGTGGACGAGACCGCCGACGAGGCGCTCTAGAGGCGCTGCTCTCTCCTTTCAATAAAAACGCTCAGGAGACAACCTCCTGAGCGGCACCTCCCCCTTTCCCCTCAGTTTGCCAGCAAAGCTTATTATCACGGATTTTTAGCAAATTATCGGTAACTCATCTTACCATATACTGGACACCTACCCCGTATCGGTACACCAGCTGGCCTCCCAAGTCGCTGGCGATCACGAGGATGACCGTTGCCGCTACCAAAAGCACCGCCACTTTGTAACGTCGTCCTTCACGTTCCATGTCGTGGCGCCACCGATAGGCCCAATAGAGGGCCAGACCATAGAGTCCCCACGTGATGAACATCGCCGTTGTGTGTTGATCAGCCGTCCGGACGGCCGGCGAGTCGGCCGAGAGGGCGCTTTTGTCGATCAGCCCCGTGATCATGGCCGGCACAGTAAGGAGCCAGCCGCCCCCAAGGCTGATCAGGCCCCACTGCCATAACCAGGCCGGACGTCGCCATTGTCCGACGATGAGGGCAGCGGCCCCCAACACCAACAGGGCAATGGGAAAGTGAACCAAACGGGGATGAAGGGGAAGCATGGGCCGTCGTCGTCGGGATCTTACCCCAGGGATGGATGACGTGCAAATGCATCCGACCTTGTCAAGTGTGCGAGGACGAGCCCTAGCTCCCCCAACTCCCCTATCTCCCACCATCTCCCCCATCTCTCCCATCTCCTCCACTATGCTCATCGTCACCTACGCCCTCAACTTTCTGCTCATGATCGCCATGCCCCTGGCCTTGGGTGCCTGGCTGGCGCGGCGACCGGGTCTCACCTGGCGGCTCTTCCTGGTCGGCGGCGTGACGTTCATCCTCTCCCAGGTTGTCCACATCCCGCTCAACATCGGCATCACCCTTGCCTTTCGCCAGAACTTGCTGCCCTCACCGCCGGCCGCCTATCATCTTCTCTTCAATGCCGTCGTGTTGGGCGCAACGGCGGCCTTTTGCGAAGAGCTGGCTCGCTATTTCATGCTCAAGTTCCCGCTCCACGACGTTCGCGGTTGGGCCAAAGCCATCATGTTCGGCGCCGGTCACGGCGGTTTTGAGGCCATCATCCTCGGCATCCTGGCCGGGGTGAGCTACGTCAATCTCATCCTCATCCGCCAAAACCCCGCCCTGTTGAACATGGTGCCGGCCCAGCAGCTGGCGGTGGCGCAAAGCCAGGTGGAGGCCTATTGGTCGGCACCCTGGTACATGAGCCTGATGGGCGCGGTCGAGCGGGCCTTTGCTCTGTGTCTGCACCTCAGCCTGTCGGTGCTGGTGATGACGACCTTCCTGAGCGGGCAGCGACGCTGGCTATGGTTGGCCATCGGCTGGCACTGGCTGGTGGATGGCGTTGCCGTCTATGCCTTGCCTACGCTGGGCGCCCTGGCTACCGAGGGCATCATCGGCGTCATGGCCCTGATCAGCCTGGGCATCGTCTTTGCCCTGCGCCGTTTTGAGTTGCCGCCGTCGCCCTCCCCGGCCCCGTCGGAGCCCGTCGCCATGACCGAACCCGCGTTGCCCACGACTCCTCGCATCACGCCGGACATGTTGGACCGCTCTCGCTTTGATCCGTCAAACGGCCCCCGCTCGTGAACGGGCTTGGAAAGGCTTATCGCCGCTGCTTTTCACTGTCCAGATACATTTTTCGTTACCACCGTCGGGACAAGGGACGAACGCCGAAAGACGTTTTTTCGTCGTTCGTCCTTCGTCTTCCGTCTCCCTAATCGGCCAAAAACCGAAACCAATTACCCGTTACCAACCATGCCTAACTGGCGCGATCCGGCCCTGAAACTGGCCCTGGCCTGGTGGTGGCTTACCCGGCCCCGCACCGTCGGCGTGCGCGGCATCGTGACCGATGCCGATGGACGCGTCCTCTTCGTTCGCCACAGCTACGGCGGCCGCCATTGGTTTTTGCCCGGCGGGGGCGGACGTGGCCATGAAGCGGCCGAGACGACCCTCTGTCGTGAAATCCGCGAGGAAACCGGGCTGGAGGTGCGACCGACGCGCCTGGTAGGAGCCTACCTCTATCTGGGCGCCCACAAGCGCGATCACATCTTCGTCTTCGCCTGCGAACGCCTGGGGGGTGATCTGCGGGCGGTGGGTGGGGAG
>JAOADB010000181.1 GCA_026417535.1 Caldilineales bacterium | reverse complement strand
AGATGGGTATAAGAGACAGCGGTCGGGGGGGATGGCATAGAGGTCAATCAGGTCGAGCACGATCTGACGGAACAGGGGAGCGGCGGTGTAGGTGGCCCACTTCGAGGTCTTGGGCCGGTCGAGTTTGACCAGGATGACGAACTGCGGATCATCGGCAGGGAAGAAACCGGCGAACGAAGTGATGGTGTACTCGTCCATGTAACCGCTCGGCAGGGGGATTTCGGCTGTGCCCGATTTGCCGGCAACGGCATAGCCGGGGATGGGCAGATCGGGCGTGCGTTCCACCGTCTGCACCATCATCTCGGTGAGGGTGCGGGCCGTTTCGGCGGCGATGACCCGGTTGATGGGCTGGGGGCGGATAATCTCGATGCGGTTGCGGTCGAGGACGGCCGCGACGATATGGGGACGGTAGAGCACGCCGTCCGAGGCGATGGCAGCCACGGCGTTGGCCATTTGCAAGGGCGTGACGCTGATGCCCTGGCCGAAGGAGTTCGTGGCCAGGTCGGCCGGATACCAGGCGCTGCGGCCGGGATATTTGACCAGACCGGGCACCTCGTTGGCCAGTTCCACCCCCGTGAGCTGGCCGAAACCGAAGCGTTGCACCGCCTTGTAGAACTCGGTGCGCCCCAGGGCGACGGCGATCTTGGCCGTGGTCACGTTGAGCGATTCGGCCAGGGCATAAGTCGCCGTGACCGTGCCGTAGCCCTGCCGATCCCAATTGTGGATTTCCTTTTCGCCATACACGAAGACGCGGGTATCCTGGAAGCGCGATTGGGGGGTGATCACGCCTTTGTCCAGGGCTGCCGCGTAGGTGATGAGCTTGAAGACGGAACCGGGTTCGTAGATGACGCTGATGGCCCGGTTCACGTAGGCGTCGGGAGAGGGGACGTCGGTGTAGCGGTTGGGGTCGAAATCGGGCCAAGAGGCCATGGCCAGGATGGCGCTGCCGTGGGGGATAAGCACGATGACCGTGCCGCTTTCGGCCTGATAGAGCTGGATGGCCTGACGCAGCGCCTTTTCAATCCTATACTGTACATGGCGATCGAGGGTAAGTACCAAATCGCGCTGTACATACGAAGGGAGGAAAAGGGTCGTCGGTAGGCCGGAAGCGGCCAGATCGGCGGTGGTCAGGGTCGGCGGGTCGGGATATGGGGTATCTGCCCGCAGAAAGGCATCGTAATAGCCCTCCAGACCGTAATAGCCGCGGCGGTCGGCGGCGACAAAGCCCACCACATGGGCGGCGAGACGGCCTTCGGGGTAGTAACGCCGGGGCAGCGGCTCGGCCGTGACCGTGTACTGGCGCATGGCGCGGATGGCTTCGCCGGCAGCCGGGCCGACAAAGCCTAGGGGCAGGTAGGTGCTATCGGCATGGGCGGCGAACTGCCGCGCCAGAGCCTCGGCATCCTGACCCAGCAGCGGCGCCAGGTGGAGGGCGGCGGCCTCGCGGTCTCGCATATCGCGGGGCGAGGCCGTGACCTGATAGGCGTAGGTTTCCAGGGCTAGGGGATGCCCGCGGCGATCTACGATGGTTCCGCGCGGCAGGTCGAGACGCACGGCGGCACTGCCCACACCGGCATCGGTGCCGGCCGGAAAGCGTCGCGGGGCCACGACCTGATAGCGCACGAGCTGGGCCGCCAGCACCAGGCCGAACACCATCAGCCCTCCCAACACCAGGTACAGACGAAACACTTTCGGGGTTGCCGGCAGGGCCGACCACCCCTCCCGGTCTGCGGCCAGGGAGGGGTCGGCGGCGGGCAGGGTTTCGACGGCCCGCAACCGGTAAAAGCCCGTGCTTTTCCCAACCCCGCTGCCGCTCATGGTTGTCCCGAACTGCGGAGCCCCGATGGGCGAACGACCGTGCCTGCGCCGTCGGTCGGCGTGACGCTCACATAGCGCACCTCGGCCGCGGAGCCGAAACCCGCCGCGGCGGCTCGCGGCATCATGCGCGCCAGGCTCTGTTCGGCCGCGTAGATGGCCAACAGATTGCTGTTCTCCCGTTGCAGGCGGCCGTACTCGGCCCGCAGGCCGACCATCTCCTGGCCGGTCGCGTGGATCTGCGCGGCCTGATAGATGTACAGACACAGGCCCGCGGTCAGGGCGACGATGAGGAAAAGGGCCACCGCCGTTTGTTGCCAGGCTGGGTTCAGCGAGCGGGCGCCTGGCCGCGACGGCGCCGGCAACACAATGCCGGCCCGCGCCGGCCGACGGCTACGGACGGCAATGGCGGTGAGGACGCGGGCGGTGAACATGGGGGATACCTCCGCAGATCGAAGCGAAAACGGCAAGCGTTGGAAAGCCGAAAAGGGATCGGGCCGATGAACAGGACGAAAGACGAGAGACGAAAAGGCGTCCTCTTCCGTCTCTCGTCTCCCATCGCGGTTTTGGCCGTTGACAAGGACGGAGGACCGATCCGGAACGAGTCGGTCAGGACGAAAGGGGCAAGCGGCGGGCTGCCCGCAGACGGGCGCTGCGGCTGCGGGGATTGCGGGCGATCTCGGCCGCGGAGGGGGTCAAGCCCCCGCGATGGACCTCGACCAGGGTGGCCCGATGTCCGCATCGGCAGACCGGCGTCCGCGGCGGACACAGACAATCCCGGCTTTCGCGGCGCAGGAACTGCTTGACGATGCGGTCCTCCAGACTGTGAAAGGTGATGACGGCCAGGATGCCGCCGGGCCGCAGCAAGGCCACGGCCTGGGGGAGGGCGGCCTCGAGGGCGGCCAGCTCGTCGTTGACGTAAATCCGCAGGGCCTGGAAGGTACGGGTGGCGGGGTGGTGACGGGCCCCGCGACGCCCGCCCACGGCCTCGACGACCAGCCCGGCCAGCTGCGTCGTCGTCGTGATGGGCCGGTGGGCCACGAGATGGCGGGCGATTCGCCGCGCCTGCGGCTCCTCGCCCAAGCGATAGAGCAGGTCGGCCAGCTCGGCTTCGCTCAGGGTGTTGACCACATCGGCCGCCGATGGCCCGCGGGTCGGGTCAAAACGCAGGTCGAGGGGCCCTTCAACCTGGAAGCTGAAACCGTGGGTCGGATCGTCGAGCTGAAACGATGAGACGCCCAGGTCGAACAGAATGCCGTCCACGCCGACGAAGCCGTGGCGCCGGGCCACCGTCTCCAGCTCACGAAAATTGGCCGGAACAAGGGTGACGCGCTCGCCGAAGGCGGCCAGGCGTGCGCGGGTACGGGCAACGGCGCGCGGGTCGGCATCGAGACCGAGCAACCGTCCGTCCGGCGCCGTCGCTTCCAGCAAGGCCAGGGCGTGGCCGCCGCCCCCCACGGTGGCGTCAATGAAACGGCCACCCGGTTGCGGGGCGAGGGTTGTCAAGACCTCGGCCAACAGAACCGGAGTATGATGGTCGGGGCCGAGCGGAAGGGGAGACGTCATGGCCGGGGGCAGCCGGATGACGGTTTAGATGCCGAGGGTATCCCAGGCGGCGGCGTCATCGCCGCTGGCCGCAAACTGAGCGGACATCTCCGCCCAACGCCCGGCATCCCAAATTTCGATGTAGGTGTCGTTGCCGGCGATGACCACGTTCGTCTCCAGGCCGGCGTATTCGCGCAGATAGCCCGGCAGCAGGATGCGCCCTTGGCCGTCAGGCGTGGCGTCGGCCGCTTCGGCGAAGATGTGCCGGCGCAGGGCCCGACTGCGTTGATCGGTGATGGGCAGACTGCGGATACGCTCGCGCCAGAGCTGGAACTGACGGCGGGGGAAGAGGTAGAGGCAGCGATCCAGACCACGGGTGAGCACGGCGCCTTCATCGCCCAGGGCCTCGCGGAAGGCAGCCGGCAGCGTGATACGCCCCTTGGGGTCAATCGGGCGATCATAGCGACCTAAGAACATTTGTTCTAATTCGGGTGGATTGGGCGTATCAGCTGCAGTCATGGGAAACTCAACCACTGTCAACCACTATCAACCACTATGCCCCACAGGATACCACAGTCTAATCGGCAATGCAAGCCCCAAAATCATTAAATCGGTGTGCATTTTTTCATGTTCGGTGCAAATGATTAGGAAGTGAAAACGAATAGAGGGCTTTCCCCTTCCCCTACTTCCCCACCCTCACCACCCATCGTCCATCACTCACCACCACCCATCACCCACCGCCCATCGTCCATCGTCCATCAGCAAGTGGCCCCTCAAGTTCCCCAATTCGCCCGCATGGCGCCGAGGAATTCGGCCAAGGCCCGCAGGCCGATGGCTTCGATGCCGGGTGCGAGAGGATAGCGCTCTTCGTCGGCATAAACGACGAATGCGCGTTGCGGTTGCAGGTCGGCGCAGGCCTGGCGAAAGCCCTTCTCCAGCGCCGGCGCCAGACTGCGTTTGACCTCCACGGCCTACCGGTTGACCGTCTGCCCGCTGAGGGAAAGCGCCGTCGCCGGCACCGAGAGGCGTTCAACAGAGCGCCTTGGTTGTAGGCCAGCATCGTCCACAAACGGCGCAGGGTTTCGGCCGGAATACGCGGGCCAAACTGGGGGATATCGCGCTCCCGGTAAGTGTGGATGAAGTCGCAGTCCCAAACCAGGCTACGCACCTCATCGGGCGCCGGATAACTTTCCGGGAAGCCTCCCCGCACCCGCGGGGTGAGGACGTCCTGCGGGGTATGTCCGACCTCGCGCACGTCAAACGGGCTCAATTCGATAAAAGCGATACGTCCGGCCAGGGTTTCGGACGACTGACGTAGCCAATCCATGGAGGCCGAGCCGAGGAGCAGAAACCGTCCGGTTCGCAGCCCCTTTTGTCGGCCGCGGTCAATGGGTAGTCGCCCTGGCAAGGTTTCGGCGAAAGGACGGGGCGGTCAGGTTGGGAATACCGGCTGGCGAAGGCGATGTAGGCCCACGCCAGCGCGGTCCGAAAGGCACGACGCGCCAGGTCCACGCCCAACATGGTCCCCATCCCCTTGACCAGGTCGGCTTCCTAGAGCGGGTAACCGGACACAGCTTCGGCAGTGAGGGGGGCTGCGGGGAGCATGGGTTACCCCGGATCGGGACTACGGCCCGCCATTGTCAGTCATGCGTAGGCAGATTTGGGCGATGCGTGGCCGGCAAGGTGTTGGTGATGATTCCAAACACCGTTTCGGCTAACGCAAGCGCGTCGGCAGCTGCCGCCCGATCCGGCCAAAAGTCCAGATCGTAACGCACCAAGACCCCGTAATCGGTGACCTGGGTCAGATCGAGCGCTGCCAGTTCCGACAACGAAACCAGGGCCAGGCATGTTGCCTGTAGTTCATCCAGGTCATGGGTACGCGGGATGGGTTGCCGATGCAGCGCCAGGAAGCCCTTCAGTGCTTTTTCGATGGCCTGTTGCGCGTGAAAACAGGCGGTATCATACGGACCGCCGCTTTTCACCAGCAGTCGTGCGGTGTGGATGTCGCTGACCGCCTTGGCCAGCCACCCGCGCGCCAGGTCAATTTCGTCGCTCATACACGACAATCCCTTCGCGTATGGCCGTGGTGATGAACGCGTTGGGCACATCACGCCACTCGGCTACCTCTTCCGGCGTCCATACCAAGATGTCCTTTTGCGCCAGACCGCGCAATGCCCGTCGGTAGCGCGCCGCCCGGCGATGGCGTGGTTGGTCTGATGGCTCGATCACCAGCAGATCGTAGTCGCTGTCGGGCTGTGCCTCGCCGCGCGCGCGCGACCCAAAGAGGATGATCGCCTGCGGATTACCGAGAAGGAGAATCCGCCGCACCATCTCTTGAAGTGTAGCGTCTCGCTCGAGCTGCTGAGGTCCTGTTGACTTCGTCATCGGATACCGATGGTACCATCAGAGATGGCTTTTGTGACGCCCTGGATGGGTCTTTCCTTTCCGCCATCGGCTGCTCGCTAGACGACGGACGAAAGGCAAAGGACGAAGAAAAGTCGTCCTTCGTCCTTCGTCTTTCGTCTGCCTGGGATGGAACCCTGTCGGAACCTAAGCCATCATCATCGGCCTGATATAGTCACTTTTGATTATAACCGATCGCTCGGTAGAACGGGCAGACACAACGATGCTCAGGGAGTTCCCGGCGGCGCGGGCGGTCTCGGCCCAACATGGCCTCGTTCCCTACTTTGTCCTATGGCGGCGCGACGGAAGACGAACGACGGAAGACGGCAAAAGTCATCCTTCCGCCGTTCGTTTTTTCGTCTCGTTCCGGGGCCGATGGCAGAAACGAAGACTCACCACTCTTCGTGCTCCCTACCGTTTACGAGCCGGGTGCGGTAGGGTACCCATGCGCAGGGCAAAGGGTTTTGTCCCACAACTGCGAGCAGTTATGCGACAACGACGAAGGCCAAACGATGCGAGACGAGTCCCGGTTACCAGTCACCCGTTACCAACCTCACCCGTTCTTGCGTCAGCGAACGGGCCTCTTCTAGGGCCGTGGCGCGAATGGCGATGGGAAAGCGGCCGTGCAACGGGCTCAAACGGCTGCCCAGAGCGCTCGCCGCCCAGAACACCCAAGCCAGCGGCCGCACGAACGCAGTCAATTCGACTGCCTCGCGCACCTCGGCCAGGGTGTCATCGTCCCAGCCGCCGAACAGGCCGTAGAAAAAGGCGAACAACGGAAAGGAGGGGAGGATACCGATGAAGAAAATGAGCACGCTGGTCACCTGGTCACCTTGCCAGACCAGCCCCGTGAGCCAGCGCAGCACCCCGTAATGGGCCGCACCGGCCAGCAGCGGCGCCCCCAGCGATTGCCAGGCATAGAACCGCTGCGGAAAACAGAGCCGGTGATTGACCACGTAGGCGACGATGTCCTTGCTCAGCAAGCCCACGAAGTAGGCGATGATGAGGGCGTTGATCTGATAGCGCCGCAGCAAAACCAAGGCGAGGACGACGCGGATGACCTGCTCACCGCCGACCAGGAGGAACTTCAGATAGGGCCGGTTGGCGCCCAAGGCGACGTTATCGCCCACCCACGAGGGATACTGAATCGCACCCCAGAGGATCAGGGGGACGGCATAGGCCGCAGCGCGGGCAAATTCCGGGCCGGACGCCCCCAGGATGAAGCGGTCGGCCACGGCCAGGAGCACGGCGCCGATGAAGGCGCTCATCAGACCGCCCCACTTGTAGGCCATGACCGCGTAGTACTGGCTCAGGATCCGCCGACCGTGGGAAATGGCCTCAGAAATGGAGGACATCAGGTTGGCGTAGAGGGTGCTGAGGACGTTGTAGGCGAAGACGAAGTTCTGGGCCAGGGTCCAGTTGCCCCAAATCTCGTTGTAGTTGACCTGTCTCTTATACACATCTGACGCTGCC
>JAOADB010000180.1 GCA_026417535.1 Caldilineales bacterium | reverse complement strand
ATCCACAAGAATTGTATAATTCATACACTAAATATCAAAATTTGGAAAAGCAACGAATCTCTTTATTTAAAAAACAAGAAATTATGGAAATTGTCTACGAAGAAATGATTTTGGATATTAATGATTATTTTCGTAAAGTAACACAATTTTTAGAAATACCTTTTATTCAACCAAAAACAGATCTTGTTAGACAGAACACCAAAAAATTACCCGAAATTATCCAGAATTATGATGAATTAAAGCGTTATTTTGCTAATACTGAACTGGCTATCTTTTTGATGATTGATATCTTAAGCAAATTAATGACAACATTTATTTTCATTCATATCCCAAAAACAGCAGGAATGACTATTCGTGCGATATTTCATCGTCAATATCGTAACGATGAAATATATCGAATTCGATGGAATTTTGATAGAAATAATCCTTTTGACGAATTTTTAAGTTTACCGACAAAAAAACGAAATAAAATAAAAATTATTTACGGACATATACCATTTGGGCTTCATAAATACATACAAATACCGGTATCTTATTTCACTTTATTGCGCGATCCGATAGAGCGTACCATTTCTCATTACTATCATATCCGTAAACGCCCAAATCATTTTTATCATCGTATGGCGTTGGATATGGATATAGGCGAATTTATCGTCAAAAGTCGCTTTCGCGAATTCGATAACGGTCAGGTGCGGCAGCTGACCGGGGCCGGCCATCTACCCTTTGGCGCCTGTTCCGAGGAGCTGCTGGCCCAAGCCATCGCCAACCTGGAAAATCACTTCTGCGCCGTGGGGTTGCAAGAGCGCTTTGACGAATCGGTCGTCCTGTTGCGCCGAACGTTGGGTTGGAAAAAGCCTCCCCTGTACCGACGTCGTAACGTGAACAGGCTGCGACCCCGCGGCGAAACGCTTCCGACCGAAGCCCTGGCCGTTATCACGGCCTACAACGAGCTTGATCGGCAGCTGTACGCGTGGGCGGCCACTCGCTTGGAGCAGGCCATCGCCGAGGGCGGGGTCGGCTTTGCCCTGGAGTTGCGGGCTTTTCGCAGCCTCAACCGCTTGGCTTCGGCCCTGGTCGGGTTACGGCCCCATCGTCCCCGTCCGTCCGCCTAGGCTGCCGTTGGCCATGCGCATCGTCCACATCAACCTCAGCGATGCCCAAGGCGGCTCGGCCATTGCCGCCCGGCGTATCCATCACGCCTTGCGTCAGGCCGGCCATGATTCCCGCCTGCTCGTTTGGCGGCAATACACCGATGACCCGGCCACGGCCCTGTTCGAAAAGCGCACTCTGCCGCGTGCGCTCAGCCAGGTCGTGGGGCGCAAGCTCGACGAATGGGGCGCTCAGGCGCTGTTCCATCCCGCCTCACGACGTCTCGTGGAGCATCCCTGGGTGCGCCAGGCCGACATCATCAACCTGCATCAGGCCCACGGAGGCTATTTGGACTTGAGCGTGTTACCTCGCCTCAGCCGTCATGTTCCCATCGTTTGGACCTTGCACGACCTCTGGGCCATCACCGGGCATTGCGCTTTTGCCGCAGCCCAGGATTGCCAGCGTTGGCAGCACGGTTGTGGCCGTTGCCCCCACCTGGAGGATGCCCCGGCGGTCCGTTTCGATCTGACGGCCCTTTCCTGGCGACGCAAGGCGCGTCTTTACCGCCGATCCCGGCTGGCCGTGGTCTGTCCCTCGGCCTGGCTGGCCGATCAGGTGGCGCAAAGCCCGCTCCTGCGGAATGTGCCCATCCACACCGTCCCCAACGGGTTGGACACCGACGTGTTTCGACCCATGCCCAAGCCTTTGGCCCGGCAAGCCCTAGGCCTCCCGGCGGACGGGCCTATCCTCATGTTTGCGGCGGCCTCCCTGGCCGACCCGCGCAAAGGCGTCGGCTACCTGCAGGCGGCGTTGACCGCGTTGCCGGCGACGTTGCGGCGTCGGCTCACCCCTGTTGCTCGTCGGCGGCAAAGCGCCGACCATCACGGCGGCCCTCGGCGATGTCGCTGTGATCGAAATGGGCCGGGTCGAGCACGAACGCCTGATGGCGCTGTGCTATGCCGCCGCCGATGTCTTCGTCATGGCTTCGCTGGCCGAAAACCTGCCCAACTCCCTGGTCGAGAGTCTGGCCTGCGGCACGCCGGCCGTCTGTTTCGCCGTGGGCGGTTGTCCGGAGATCGTCACCCACATGGAGACCGGTTATCTGGCCCGGCCGGGTGATGCCGCCGACCTGGCACAGGGGTTGGCCTTGCTCCTGGAGGAGGAAACGTTGCGTCGGCGCCTGTCGGCACAGGCTCCCGTTCGCGCCGCCCGCTTTGCAGCCGCAGTCGTCGCCGCCCGCTATTGCGAGGTTTACGAGCAGACCCGGCTGGCCTACGGCTTGTTGTCTGCCGATTCTACCGTCCTTTCCGTAGCAACACATGCTTAGTCATCGTCTGCGTCTCGGCGCCAAACCGCTGCGCTTTGCCCTTGGGGATCTCTTCCTACCCCGCTACGGCCTCTATGCCTTTCTGGGACTGTGGGCTTTTTACGGCCTGTGGTCCTTCCTCGTCATCCCCATTTTCGGTTATGCCTTCCTAGGTGTTTACGGCCGGCCTCTCACCCTGGGCCTCCTGGTGTTTGGAGCCATCTGTTTGGGGTACCTTCTGACGCAAAAACACACGCGTGCCGACATCCGCCGGCACTCCCCTGCCTTCACGCTGGCTTTGGTGCTCACGTTGGCCACGCTGTTCTGGCTGATGGGTTGGCAGCGTGGCCTGATGCAGCAGAACCCGCTTTTGAATCAATATCGGCAGGGGCCAGTCATCATGTTTTTTATGACCATTTTTACTTTTTATGCTATAGATAGCCAGAATGTCGGGAGTAAAACAATTCGATTTATTGCTTATTTTTTAGGATTATTGAGTATACTTGATCTTGTAAGTGTAACAATTCGATTAACAGGTTTGCGTTCTCCTTTTGCAACACTGGAATATCAATATGTTGTTCCATTTGCAGCTATTTATTTCTTTATAAAATATCTCACAAGTAAAAATTACATAAAAAATGGTATTTTGGCAGCCATAGTGATTATTGGATGTATTAGCGAATTTCAGAAACCAATAGTAGTTCCTTTATTTTTTGCCTTATTAGGCATCAGTATCATTCTAATGATCGTTTATTTTTTGCATCCATGTCTAAATATCAGACTAATTTTCAAGAGATGTTTATTGGCTTTATTGATATTCTTATGTTTTATCATTTTACTTGATGTTATTATACCTTCGCAAGTTCTAGTGGAATATCGACTGATTTTCTACGACCGCTATCTGAAAACGAATCCGGAAACCGGCCAACCCATCGGTCGTATTGACGGCGGGCGCCTGGAGTATTACTTCCTCGCCTGGGAAGCCATCGCCGAAAATCGCTGGTTGGGGGGCGGACTCGGCGCCGCTTTTGTGCATCCCTATGTGTACGCTCGTTATTCATTTCCTCACAGTCTTATTCTTGATTTTCTGTTGAGTTATGGTTTATTAGGTGTTTTTCTTTTATTATTTATCATTACCGCTATTGTTGTTTATATATTTAGAAATACAAACTGGCGCGAATATTCATTGGAAAAAGCCGGAGCAGGTGGTTATTTGATTTTTGTCTTTCTGGTTAGTCTGGTCGGTTTCTTCTGGGGCCATCTACCCATGGTGTACACCGCCGCCATCACGTTGGGGACGTTGCTCAAGATGGCCACCCTGGATGCGCAGGCCCGGCCTCGTCCCCCGTTGCGCCTGCGTCTGTGGGCGTATCGGCGCCGGAACGGACAACGGCAGGGATGACCATGTTTGCCGATTCCCGTCAACGAACGGTGGCCACCATCCTTCTGGTCCTGGCGGTAGTCGGTCTGTCGCTTGTGGCCGTCCTCCGCCTGTGGCCCCTCAACCGTTACGCTCTGGCCACGGCCGAACGGCTCCTCCGCCTGGGTGCCGGGCCCGGTTGGTGGTTGGCTCCTGTTTCGACCACGACCTGCCAGCCCGAAGCCCCGCCCGCCGGGGGAGATCCGGTCACGCAGGCGCGGCTGCAACGGCTCTACGGCCTACAGGCGGCCTATTGCGGCGACACAACGACGGCGCAGGCGGCCCTGGCGGCGGCAGCAGCCGTCCTGACCGATGACGCCAGCCTGCAGCCCTTTGGGGGCGGAACGAGCGCATCACGCCCTGGGGTGGGGCCGGCGCTGGCGGCCGAACGCGCCCGCACGGCTTACGACCGGGGCGAGAACGCCGAGGCGGCACGTTGGCTGGAGGAAGCGTCAGCCTATCTGGCCGAGCCAACCAACGCCGATTATCGCTCCCTGTACTTCGTGGCCTGCTATGTCTATCGGGGGCTAGACGAACTCGATAAGTCCCTGCTCGCCTGCCAAAAGTACACGACCGTCAGCCCGAACAGCAAAGAGGCCTGGAATCATCTGGCCGCCACCCATCTCGCCCGGCGGGAATGGGCCGCGGCCGAAGAAGCGCTCCATCGGGCGCTGGCCCTGGACCCGACCTGGTTGCCCGCTGCCGTTCAACTTGTCACGGCCCTGACGGCCCAAGGCAAGGAGGAGGCAGCCCTGGCCTTCTACGAAGGGGTGCGAGCGCAGGCGGCAACCGACGCCTGGTCCTCCTATTACCTGGCCCAAATGGCCGTGCGGCTGCGCCGTTGCGCCGATGCCCGCGGCTATTTCCAGGCGGCCAACGCCAACCCACCGGCAGCGTTACAGTCGGCGCTCACACGCCTGCAACGCCGCCTGGCGAGCACATGCCCTTGAAAACGTAAGAACGTTAGAACGTTGGAACGTTCTCTAGCGCACTCGTTTGACAAAAATAGTTCGTTGTGCTAAAGAGGGGCAATCAGACCGAAAAACGGAGGACGCGAGGATAACGCAAAGGCCATCCCTCTGTTTTGAGCGGTTGCCGTCCCGTTTCGGTCATCCATCGCTTGCCGGAGCCGCGGTCGTACCGTCGGCCGCAGGCCCCTGACAGGCTCTCCTGTTTGCGGAGGAGCATCATGGCCGTTCTTTCTCTGGCGCGACCTTTGTGGGCCGATACGGAATCGGGTCTCCCGGTCGGCGAGCTCTATGCCATGAAAGGCGAATGGCGGGCAGTTCTGATCCCCGGTTCGCGGCCGACCGTCACGGCGCCGGCCGGCGTGGAATGGTCGCTGAAGTGCGTCCATCCCCTGCCGGTGCGCCCGCGCGGCCCCGGTTATGCCTACCCGCCGGAGCGTTCCGGTTTGGCCTACGAGATCGTGGAAGCCACCGAGGCCGGAAAACCCCGTTCGGAACAGGATGGCTGGCTGTTGGAACTGCGGAGCGCCAAACCGGGCGCCTATCGCCTGAAGGTGGACGGCGCCGAGATCACCTTGCAGGTGGCTGCCCTGGCCGCGCCGGAAGCGCCAACCCTCTCCACGGCCTTCGGCACCTATGTCCAGGCCGAGGACTGGAATGATTACTTCGCCCTGTTTCGCGCCCCAACCCGGCAGGCGCGGGCGGATGTCATCCGCCGTTGGCACGATATCCTCCGGGAACAGGGCATGACGCCGTATCAGCCGCACTGGTGGTTGTGGCTCCTGGGGTTGGGGACGACTGCGGACAGCGGCGCGTATTACAACGGCAAGGAGTTCAGCTACGGCAACGCCGACGAGTATCTGGTGGCCTACGGCCGCGAGTTCATGGTCCAATCCATCGGGTTGTACCTGCGCCAGACGAATCCCAACGCCTTCGCTCCCAACGGCGTGCCCCAAGACCAGGCCGACCTGGTGGCCTTTTATCGGGCCATTGCCCGCTGGCAGACGCGTCTGGGATTGCGGGCCTGGGTGCATGTGGACGAACCGGGCATCCGCTTCGATACGAAGACGAGTCTGGCGCGGGTGCGGCGCCTCGCCGAGGCGGCGGCGACGGCCGGCGTCACCGTGGGAGGGACGGCCTGGTCGGCGGCCGCGTTGCAACGCTGGGCCGAGAACGGCATCCGTTTCAACCGGTATGTCCTGTCCCATCTCAAATGGAACTGGCAGGAGACGCCGCCGTCCACGGTTGTTCCGGCGGGGGCCGATTGGTGGTTCTACAGCGCCGCGCAACACCCGGCCTTCTTCGTGGGCACCGGTGCGCTGCCGGCCCTGGAGATGGTGGCCGACGCCTGGCGATACGGCGCCAAGGGCATCCTCTTCTGGGCCATCAACCGCCTGAACTCGGCTACCGATGCGGAGACGCCCGACATGAGCCGGGTGAGCGGCAACAACGTTGACGTCTGGCTCTACCCCGATTTCGCCCTCAGCCTGCGGGCCTATCACTGGCGCGAGGCCATTTCGTTCCATGGGCTGCTGACAACGGTGGAGCGGAGTCAGGGCCGCGAGGCCGTAGCGGCGGCGCTGAACCTGTGGCCCGATGTCGAGGCCGTGCGACGGGCGCTGCTGGTGGGTGGGTTCGAACAGGCGTTGCGCAAGGCGGCCGGCGATGTGCCTTTCGTGCGCATCAACCGCGAGGCCGCCCTGTTCCGCGCCATTCTGGCCGACGGCTTTCTGCCGACCTCGAACGAATTCGATCTCACCCATGCCGGGATGACCTACGTGGTCCAACGGGCCGAAAGCGGCAGCACCGGCGAAGTGCGGTTGTATTACGCCCCGCGGGGTCAGTGGCAACCGGTGCGTTGGATACGTTTGTGAGTTGGCGCCATCTTCAGGCCGATGCCGGCGAAGGTTCAGGCGCCTGCCCTGTCACCTGCCGGAGTGACGAACCCTAACGACGAACGACGGGCGATGCGCATCGCCCGTCGTTCGTTCGTCTTCTCGGTCTTTGGCCGATGGCCACAAAAACGATCCGAGGTATGTCGTCAGAATGAACGATCGCCCCGTTTGCCCCCTTTGCGGACACGCCAACTCTGAAAAGTGTTTTTCCGAAAGAAATCACGATCTTCTTGTATGTTTCAATTGTGATTTGTTTTTTATTCATCCCTATACGCGCGATACTTACAATAAGGTATCAATTTATGATTATAAAAATTTGAAAATTTTAGATTCAACAAGACATTATAATGCTTCAAGAAAATATTTTATCGGTAAATATCTGGCTTATATTCAAAAAGAATGTGAAGGGGCAAACTCTCTACTCGATGTTGGTTGTGGTACAGGAGCTCTTCTACAATTGTTGCATGAGATTCGTCCCGATCTGCGTTTAGCAGGTGTCGAATTGAATATCGAAAGAGCACAATTTGCACAGAGAATAGCCGGTTGTCCCGTATATCAGGCGCCGATCGAAAAATTGTCAGTTAGTGAAAAATTTGATATTATTACAATGATCAATGT
>JAOADB010000179.1 GCA_026417535.1 Caldilineales bacterium | reverse complement strand
GTAGCGCAAGATGGCCTCTTGCGCTACCCTCTTCCGTCTGCCCGGCATGGAACAAGGTCGAGACCGAAGCCATCACAGACAAGCGGCCTGAGGCATCACCTTCATTATACAGGAACCGGCAGGCAGACGACGAAGGCCGAAGACACGTCGTCATCATCGTCAGCGGCTTGAGTCGTTACGAAAAATTGACGTAACGTGTTAAGTTATGGTAAAAAATGGCCCGCCTTGTGCATCTTTGGTTTTGCCGACCCTATCCCCGATCTGTTTCTGGCCCAAGAGCCTTTGTCCGATGACTGGAACCCCGATCACAACCGAAAAAGAGCAGCTGCTCAAACAACGCGAGGAATTGCTCTCCGATATCGCTTTGCTCAAGGAAACCCTCCGCGGTGAGGTGGATGTGGACCTCGAAGAGGGTGACCCCGATGTCATCGAGCGTGAGAAGAGCGCCGCCCTCCTGGCGGCCCTGGAGGCCCGTCTGGCCTCGGTCGAAGACGCGCTGCGCGCCATGGAGCGCGGCACCTACGGCATCTGCGAACGCTGCGGCAAGCCCATCCCGCCCGAACGCCTGGAAGTGAAACCCGACGCCACCCTGTGCGTGACCTGTCAGGCCGAGGTCGAACGCCTGCAAAAGCGGGGCCTCTTGCAGCAGATGCAGCAACAGCGCCCCTTCTGGGGTCTGGAGATGGAGCCTGAACTCGAAGAAGAGGAAGAATAAGCCGGGCTTTTACCCACACCCTCTCGAGCAAGGCGAGGCGAATTCCTCGCCTTGTTTTTTGGGGGTGACTGGTAACTGGTAGCTCACCCGCCACAGCCCACGGAGCTTTTGTAGCACAACTGCAAGCAGTTGCGCTACAACCCCTGACCGGGGCGAAAGCGCAAACCATCACGGGGAGCGGCCTGAGTCGTTCCGAAACGGGACCCATCGCCACAGCTCGGTGGGAGTCAGGCCGCGACCGAGCAATAGCACGAGCAGATAGACCGCCAGCGCCGGCGCCATCAATGCCAGCGCCGCCGGCAACGACGGCGGCGACGGCAGGAACACGAGGACGAGGGGCAGCGCCGCCAACGCCACACTGCGCCACGGCGGACGCAACCAATCCCGCCCGACCCGAAGCAAGGTCACGGCCGTCGCCAGAACGCCCAGGACCAGGGCCAGCCCGGCGCCGGTTGCGGCGTAGGCCGGGATGAGGAGCAGCCCCGCAGCCAGCCCTACGGCCAGGCCCACGGTCATCGCCGCCAGGGCCACCCGCGGCCGCCCGAACGCGGCCGCAGCCCCCCGACCGGCGCTGACCAGCGGCTGCAGCGGCAGGGCCAGGCTCAGCAACAGGAAAAGACGCCCCACCGGGCCGAAATCAGGCCCGAAGAGCAGGGGCGCCAGCGGCTCGATGAGCAGCCCCAGGCCGAGGAGCAGCGCGCCCATGGCCAGAGTGGCGTGGTGGATGACCCGTTCCAACCGCCGCCGCGCTTCGGTCATCTGGCCGCGGGTAGTCAACAGGGCCAGCGAGGGCACGAACGCCGTCAAGTACTGGCCAATGATCGTGATCAGCAGCATGTAAAGGCTTAGGGCCAGACCGAGATAGCCCACCGCCACCGTATCACGGGTCAGCACCTCGAGCAGAACCGGCCCGCTGCGATAGAGCAACACGACCAGCACATTGGCCAGGAAAAAACCCAGGCCAAAACGCACATAGGGCCGCAGCGCCGCCCAGGCCGGTCGCGGGGGTCGGCCGTAAGGCCGCAGCCAGAACACGCCCGGCGCCAGGAACACGACCTCGGCCATCACCAGTCCCACGAGCAAGCCGTCCAGGCCCCAACGCCGGCCTACCAGCAGGCAAGGGATCATCGCCCACTGCCGCCAGGAAAGCTCCACAGCCCAACGGCCCATCCGATTGAGGCCAAAGCTGAGATGGTAGGGCGCCCACGACAGCAGGCGCAGGGCCACCCCCAGCCCCACCAGCGCCGCCCGACCCGGTCCCAGCCAGGGCGCCAGCCATTCGCCGCCGCCCACCAGCGCCAGGGTGATGAGCACGCCCAGCCCCAGCCGCGCCCAGGTCAACTGCCAGACCAGCCCCCCGATCCGGCGGCGGCCCGCCGCGCCCTCCTGCGCCCAACCCGGCACGAAACGTCCCATGATATCGAGACTGCCCAGGTCGCCGACCATGTGCAGCAGCAGGCTCAGCGCCAGCACGAAGCTCAGCTGACCGAACAGCTCAGGCCCCAGGCTGCGAGGGACGAGCACGGCAAAGGCCAGCGCACCCGTGATCTGGCCGATTTTGTGCAGGCTGAGGGCCGAAAGGGCGCGGAGAAGCGGGCGACCGGTCACAGACGGCGGGCGAGAAAGGCCCCCAGCGCGGCCGCCGGCGCTGTCAGCAACAGGCTGCGCGCCGCTTGGGCCATGCTCAGGGCGATGGGACGGGCCGGCTGGCGAAGCGCCCCGGCTGCGGCGATGCCTCCAACCGCGGCGACCAGGCCGAGCAGGCTGCGGGCTGCCGAACCCGCCGGCAACCCGGCCGCTGCCAGCGCCAGCAGTGCCAGCCCGGCCCATTTCGACAACGGTCGCGGACTCAGGGCCAGCGCCAGGTCACCGAGCCGTCGCCGGGCCGCGCTGAGATGGTGGGTATGACCGCTGGGATGGCTGCGGCTCAGCCCCTCGATGGGATCGGCCGGCAACCGCGAACGCCACAGCCAGGGCAACACGACCAGACCCCACGCGATTGTTGCCGCCCGCCACCCGCGCAAAAACGGCGGCGGATCGGCCGCGATCTGCCAGGCCAGCGGCCAGGTCCAATCGAGATGAGCCGTGGGCAACGTCTCGATGCGCAGGGCGTACTCAGCGTTGCTCATGGCTGCGGCGGCCACCAACCCCGCCAGCGGCGCCGTCAGCGGCGTCCAGGCTCCGGTTGCCGGCCCCAGGACCAGGGCTGCCAGCGCCAGCGCCTTGGGCGTATACGACGGCGTATAGCTCGCCTCCAGGGCATGGCGCGGCCGATCCAGCCGCGGCAACAACCGGGTCGCCAGCCCGTAACCGGCCGTCGTCAGCGCCAGCGCCGCTGGCAACGACAACGGTCGCACCCGATCCAGCGCCAGCAACCCCATGCCGGCCAGGGGCAACACCAGATCGTGCTCATGACCGGCACCCGGCGAGGCATCCACCCAGGGCTGCTCCAGCCACGACGCCACGGCCGCGGTCAGGTCGGCCAGGGGCAGCGGGTCGGGCCAGGCGCGGCCGTGCTCGTGCGGGTGTTCATGTCCATGCGTGTGGTCGTGTCCGTGCTCATGGGTATGGGGATGGTCGTGGCCCGAAGCCGGTTCGGCGTCGCCACGGGCTGTCGGCTCATGGCGATGCACGGGGGGCAGGTCCATGACGAAACCCTGATGGCCCAACTCATGCACCAGGTGATCGAGAAAGCGCCAAACCCCGGTCGGCGTGGAGGCATGGATACCGATGAAGGTGTCCACGAAGATGAGACGGATGCCGCCCTCACGGGCGCGCAGCGCCGCGCGGTAGGCCAGCCCGACCTCGTCGGCGCTATCGAGCTCGGCCGGCGTGAAACGCAGAGCCGGAACCACCCGGTCGGCCGCCACCTGGACCAGGCTTTTGGCCAGGAACCAGTCCCCGCGTTGATGGCGGCTGTCGGGAAAATAGACAAAGGCCAGGCGATGGCGGCGCAGGGCCGCCGCCGTTGCGTCCAGGTGCATCTCGTGCCCCAGCACAGGGTCATCGGCAAACGCGATCAGGCCGGCGCCGAGTGCGGCAGCCTGGGCTAGCGTGCGCTCGATGGTGGCCGGCGTCGGCCAGGGATAACTCACCGGGCGGGCGATGAGCTGCAGACCGGTGGCCCGGGCGCGGCGGAACGTCTCCGGGTCGAAACCGAGGCCCAGCGGCAACAACGCCCCCAGATCCCCCTGCAGCTCGAGCGCATCCGACCCGGCAGCGGCCAGCAGGTGGGGGAAGCGGGCGGCAAATTCGGCCTGCAGACGGGCGATCCGGTCCGGGCGGGCCGCCCCAAACCGGTGTCGCCCCGGTGCGCTCGCAGGCAACGGCCACAATGCGCCCGCAGCCAGCAGGTCGGCCAGGGTCTCCTCGCGGATGGCGACGTGGGTGGCGCCGTGGTGCCGGCATTCGTGCAGGAAATCGTCGTGGTCCATGCCGGCGCGGGTCGCGGCGACGGCGGTCTGCTCATAGCTCAGGGCCAGATAGGCCTGCCGATCGGCCTGTTCGCGGCGATGCCGCGCTTGCAATCGGCGAATAACGGCCGGAACTCCAGCCAGAATGAGACCCACGGCGAGAAGGCGAGCGGTGGACATGGGCGGTTCAAGGGGAAGGGGAACAGGCGGGATGGGCATGGCCGAGCCAAGCGCAGGCCCGCGCCGCCAGGTCGGGAGGCGGTTGGTGGTCGAGGATGAACTGCCAATAGCGCTCTGCCCGTTCGGCCGGCGCCGTCACGGCCAGACCCGCCAGCGCGCTCAGCAGGGCGGAATGGCCCGGCGCCGTCTCCAGACCCGTCCGCAGGGCGTTCCAGGCCGTCTCTTCATCGTCGAGAGCGACGGCGACCCGCGCCAGACTGAGCCAGGCATCGGCCAAACCGGGTTGCAGCTCCGTGGCCCGGCGGGCGTGGGCCAGCCCCGCGGCCGGTCGTCCCTGCAGACGCAGGGTGTTGGCCAGGCGCAGGTGCGCCCAGGCCCGGTTGGGGTCGAGGGCCAAAGCCCGTTCGTAAGCGGCGACGGCCTCATCGTAGGCCCGTAGCTGCTGCAAAGCGAAGCCGTACTCGGTCCAGGCCTCGGCATCATCCGGCTGCAGGGCCGTCAGCCGTTCCAGCGCGGCGGCAGCCGTGGGCCAGGCCTGCCGGCTGCGGGCTGTTACGGCCAGGCGGCGCAGCTGTTCGGGCGTGGCCGCGGCCAGCCGGGGATCGGCCCGTTCGCGCTGCCAGCGTTCGGCCAGCTGCTGCGCCGCCACCAGGCCAGCCGGACCGCGATAGAGGGTCACGCCCGGCTCAAACCGCGCCACCCGGTTGTCCGGATTGATCCAAGGGGCATGAGGCCAGCGCAGCGGGCTATAGGCCGTATCCAGGATGATGACCCGCTCGTAGTCGCGGGCCAGAGCTTCCACGGCGCCGCCGTCGCGCAGGTCGTGGACGACGACATCATCCGGCAGGTAGTGGCCCAGATAGGTCCCCACCACCGGTGCCACCACCAGGGTGGTGGGCGCGTAATCGGCCGCGATGGCCGCTGCAGCCGCGCGTAGGTTTTCGTGGGCGGGGTGCAAGGCCCGCGCCAGAGCCGGCGCGGTCAGCCCCAGGTACACGGCCAGGAGCACGACCGCCAACCGCCGCGAGGCGAGGACCATCCTCCCCTCTCGCCCCATCCGGGCCGCCAGCGCCGTCGCTAGACCGCCGATCCCGGTCGCGGTCAGGACGAGCAGCGGCGGCACGACGGCGATGAGGTAGCGGGGGCTGTACCACTGCCCGCGCGCCAGCAGCGCGTAGAGAATCGGCGCCGGCGTCAGCGCCAGCCAGCCCAAGAGAAGCCCCGGTCGCCACCCCCGCCGGTGCAGGTGATAGGCGCCGAACAACGCCAGGGCCAGGGTGGGCGTCCCTGCCCAAGGAGTGCCGCCCAGATCGGCGAACAGACGGCCCAGCACCGTCCCCCAACCTGGAAACCCAACGGCCCAACCCGGCAGACCCAGGATGTCGCCAACGGTCCGGTCGGCCGCGGTCGTGCTCTGCCATACGGCCCGCAGGAAACGACCGATGTAGTCGGGCGTCAGCGGCGACATCACGGCCAGCGCCGTCACCCCAGCGAGAAGGAAGGGCGCCGGCCAGGCGCGGCGTCGTCCATCGGCTAGCAGCCAGTGGAAGCCAAAGACCGGGACGAGGGCCAAGGCGAAGAGGTGGGTATGCAAGGCCGTCAGCAGCGCCAGGGCAAAGGCCGGCCATGCCCACGGCCGCGCTCGCGCCCGCAGGTAGAGATAACCGGCCAGAGTGACCAGGACGAGCAGCGTCGTATAGGGCCGCACCTCGCGGGCGTATTGGAGCGCCGCCGGCGACAGCGCCGCCAGCGTCGCCGCCGTCAAGGCGGTCGGGCGGTCGCTCAACCGTCGGGCCAGCACCCAGGCCAGCGGGATGAAGAGCACCCCGCCCAGGGCCGGGGCCAATCGCAGCCAGCCGTCCTGTGCGCCCAACCGCAGGAAGGCCTTGGTCACCAGGATGTCGAGGGGAAGATTGGCGTGGGTGAACGCAGCCGGGATCAGCCGGCGCACAGGCAGACCGGCCAGATAGACCTGGATCAGCTCATCCAGCCAAAAGGAATCGGCGTCCAATCGCCACAGACGCAGGCCCAGTCCGGTCAGGATAAGGACGAGCAGGGGCAACCGCGCCCGCATGGCCCACCCCTCATCTCCCGTCCCCGCGTTCGAGGGCCAGGGCGCCCGGCCGGTCCGGTTGGAGCTGTCCACGAGCAAAGGCCGAACGGGCATAGCGCCAGGCGCCAAGGGCAAAGGCGATGGCGTTGTAACCGTAGTAGAGCCAGTGCCAGGGGATGACCCGCAGGGCAAAGCCCAGGCCCCGCTTGCGCGCAAACCAGCGATACAACGGCCAGTTCAACGCCAGCAGGAGCAGAACCGCGGCCGCCGTCAGCGCCAGCAGCCCCGGCGCCCAAGGCGACGCAACCAGGCTGATGAGGAGCAGCCACAGGGTCGCCACGCTGATGCGGTTGTGGGTCTGCAGGTTGAGGTCGTTGAGGAAGGCCCGATGGCGGAGGATCAGTTCGGCCCAGGGGATGCCGCGGTCGCAGATGTCGGTGCGCAGCAGGCCCAGGGCCGTCCATCGTTTGCGGTGGGTCACCAGAAGCCCTTTATCCAACCGGATGCGGCCGCCCTGCCGCGCCAACCGATAGCCCAGCTCGATGTCCTCGATGCAGGGCCGACCGTATTCGTCGGTAAAGCCACCCAGGCGCAGGAAGACCTCGCGACGGATGGCGCCGCACCCGCTCCAAAAGGTGCCGGCCTGTTCCGACGCGTGCTGATGGACGTAGTGGTGGAAGAGGTTCTTGTACTGGCTGAGAAAACCAGGGTCGGTGGGCCGGTCGTCGTAAGAGCCGAACAGGGCATCGAGACTCGGATCAGCCGCAAAGGCCGCGCGCACACGGGCCACCGTATCGGCATGGGGGAGCACATCGGCATCGAGGAAGAGGAGGACATCGGCCGCGGCGGCCAGCGCGGCCAGGTTGCGGCCGATAGCCGGCCCCGAACGCGGACGGGCCGTGGTCAGAACGCGACAGGGCAGGCCCAGCGCCGCCGCTGTGGCCCGC
>JAOADB010000178.1 GCA_026417535.1 Caldilineales bacterium | reverse complement strand
CGTCCTCCGTCTCGACAATCGGCCAAACACCATCTTCCAGCCACCGGTCACCAATCCCTATCTAACCCACACCGGCCGCAGCGGGTCGTAATCCTCATCGCGAACCTGGGCGAAGCGGGCCATGTGGGCCAGCGCCAGCAGGTCTCGGCCTATCGGGTCATGATGGAGCGTCAGCAGCCTCTGCCGTAGCTCTGCCCGCAGCCCGGCAGGCAGCCGCGTCTGCACGATCAGCGGCGGAATGGGGTTGGGGCCGATGGCAGTAATGACCCGGATCCGTTCGGCCAGTTCGGGTTCCCGACGCAACGCCTCTTCGAGCACGGTGCTGTCGATGGCCGAGGCATCCACTTCGCCGGCCAGGATGAGCTCCAGCGACCGCCGGTGCGCGCCGGAGACCACCACGCGGCCGAAGTACGTCCAATCCAGCCCCAGACGCTTCAGGTGCAGGGCCACAGCGCCGTAGCCGGAATGGGAACCCGGTTCGTTGACGGCCCAGACCACCCCGCGCAGGTCCTCAAAACGGCGCCAGGGACTGTCGGCCCGCACCACCACATCGGAAAAGTACACCGGCCGGTCGTCATAGCGGGCGCCGGCCATGACCGGCGCCGCCAAGAGCTCGATGCCGGGTTCGGGCCGCGCCATGAACTTGACATAATACGAGCCGCAAATCCAACCGATGTCCACAGCGCCGTCGGCAAGGGCCTGTACCCGTTCCTGCCAGGGCGGATCGCTCACGAAAACGATCGGCCGTTCCATCTGTCGGCTGAGATGGTCGGCCAACGCCTGCCAGAACGAGTCGGCTTCGGGGGCCTGACAGGAAGTGAGGGTGAGGGGCATGGGGATTCAGGAAAGGGTGCGTTGGCCCAGCCAAGCGGGTTGGGTGGTGTAGTCGAAGTACTTGACCAAATGCAGTTGCAGACTCTCCGGACGGCTCAGGCCGTGGGGAAGCAAGCCGTTGTAAATCCGCACCGAGGCATAATAGCCCGGCGCCAACACCGACGCCGCATAGCGATGGCGCTCGCTCGCGTGCCAGCGGGCTTTGGCCTCGGGTCCGGCGAAAACGACCAGGTTGCCGAAGTTGACCGTGGGAGCGGACATCTCACCGGCGCGCAGGGCCAGCGAACAGTAGGCCAGCAGGCCCTCCTGCTGCGGCAGCTCTGCCAACATCTCGGCGTCCATCCGTTCGATGGGCCCCCGGTCGGCGTCGGGACGACGCCATCCGAAAAAGCCGACGATGGCGAGATGCTCGCCTTCGAGCCGCTCCGGGCGGATCAGCACCTGGCGATGGTAACGACCATCCGGCTCGCGGTAGAAGTACACGACCGGAAGCGGGCGACCGGCGTAAAGCTCCGGCCGCCGCGCCGTTTCGAGCAAGGCCCGGGCCATGTAGCGCAACGCCTCGCCGTCGTCGGCGATGTGACGGGGATGGGTGAAGGGGCGGTCGGGCACGAGCTCTGCCGCCGCCAACATCGCGACTGCCATAAGCCCTCTCCTTCGCTGGTGGGGTTGGGAACGAAGTGACTCAGCTCACGGCCTTGCGTTCCGGATGAATCTTCCCTTCCCGCCATCGGCCGCTTGCAAGGACGACGGACGAACGACGAAGAGCAGGAGGCCATCTGGCGCTGCATCGTTCGTGCCAAGGACGGGACACAGGAAGAAACGCTACCGGGCAACGGCGCCGGTATAGCCCAGATCGCTGGCGATACGATTCGCCGTCTCGAGGAGGGGTTCCCGCAAGGTGGCCATCACCTCCCTATTCAGGCGAAAAGTCGGCCCAGAAATGACCAGGGCGGCTACGACCTCCCCGCGGTGGTCACGGATGGGCGCAGCAATGGCGCTGAAACCCTCCTCGAACTCTTCCTCATCGGTGGCGTAGCCCTGCGCAGCGATACGCTCCAGTTCGGCCGCCAGCCGGACGGGGTCGGTGAGGGTGTTGGCCGTGTATCGCGGCAGCGGGTTGGGGAGGATGGCGGCCCGTTCGGCCGGCGACATGGCCGCCAGAAGCACCTTGCCCGCAGCCGTGCAGTGCATGGGCATGCGCCGCCCGATCCAGCCCACGTACTGAATGGCCTTGGGGCTGGCCTCGCGCTCGATATTGACACACTCGGCGCCATCGCGCACGACCACGTTGACCGTCTCTTGGGAAAGGCTGACCAGGGCCGGCAGATAGGGCTGCGCCGCCCCACGCACGCTTAGCCGACCCAAGGCCACGCCCGCCAACCCGATCAAACCCAAGCCCAGCCGGTACTTGCCCGTTTCCGGGTTTTGCCCCACCAGGCCGTTGTGTTCCAGGCTGGCCAGGATGCGCGACACCGTGCTCTTGTGTAGCCCTAACCGGCGGCTCAGATCGGAAACGCTGAGCTCCGGCGTCTGCTCGGAAAAGCACTTCATGATGGCCACAGCCCGGTCAATGACCTGGATGGAGCCGGTAGCGCGTCGCGACATGGGGTGATGGGCAACTGGAAACCGATTGAGAAGACGATTTTTGCTCGAATGCGAGACGAAGGACGGAGGACGAAGGACCAAGGTTCTTCTCCATCTTTCGTCCCGATTCCGGTCTTTTTGGGACAGAAGACAACCGACAAAGGACGACGGCCTTTTTCGTCTTCCGTCATTCGTCTTTCGTCCTGCACGGGGCCGATTGCCGGGTATGGTCGGGACTTTGCGGTCTTTACGTCCGCACCACCTCGCACAGCAAGGCTTTGTACACGGGGAAGCCGGAGATGGGGTCGCGGTTGTCGGGATCGGTGAGAATGTTGACGTTGGCGCGGCGCCATTCCTCCGGCCCCAACGGCCCACCGCCGCCCATGTTGGCCTCGATCACGCCGGGCAGGATGTCCTCGGTAACGTGGGCGAAGAAGGGCACGGACCCACGCGGGGTAACGACGAGGACCGCATCACCGTCAGCAATGCCGCGGGCGGCGGCGTCGCGCGGGTGAATGTGGACGAGCGGCCGCGGGTGATGGCGTAACAGGCCGGGGATGTTGTGGTGCTGTGAGCGGAAATCGAAGTTCGTGCGTGCGCCGGAATTGAAGACAGAGCGGGTACCGGGCGGCCAAGTCCGGGCGACTGAGCGGCCCTTCGCTCGGTTCGGTATAGACCGGCAACGGCTCGATGCCGTGCTGCCGGAACCATTCCGAGGCGATTTCGAACTTGCCCGTGGGCGTCTCGAAACCGGGCCGACCGTCGGCCCGCAGCTCGCCCGTGCGGTACTTCTCATAGCGCATCGCCGGTTGCGGATAGGTCACCCCTTCGGGATGGGCCAGCAGGTCGGCGGGGTCCACGCCCGTCCCGGCGAGGGCGTATTCCACCATCGCCCATTCGCTCTGAGGCCAGCGATCGCCGTAGCCCAATCGTGCGGCCAGTTCAGCGAAAATCAGATAGTCGTTGCGGGCCTCGCCCAAGGGTTCGATGACGCGGCGGCGCAACTGCACATGCCCATCGTAGATGCCGTAGGACGTGATCTCGAATTGGGTCGTGGCCGGCAGCACGATGTCGGCATAGGCTGCGTCCGCCGTGGGGAAGCGATTGATCACGACCAGGAAATCGAGTGCGGCCAGGGCGCGGCGCCACAGGTCGGGGTCCGGCCAGGCCGTGATCAGCGAGGCGCCGCTGACGATCAGCCCACGCAGGGGATAGGGCTTGCCTTCGAGGATGGCGCGCGGGAACAGCGCCGCATGGGCCTCCTTGCGCACCTCGTAATAGAGCGGATACTCCTCGGCGCCGATGGGCTTCGGTCCCGGCGGCGGCTCTGTGAGCAGCCGGTTGAGCCGCAACCGGTTCGGCATCTTGAACAGCTTGCCGCCGGGACGGTCCAAATGACCGGCCAGCGCCTGCAGGGTGAACACGGCGCGGATGGCCTGCACCCCGCTGTCCGAATACTCCAGACCGGTGTAGGTCAGAATGGCACAGCCGCGGGCGGCGGCGACGGCGCGGGCCAGTTCCCGTACCTTGTCGGCCGGCACCCAGGTGATCCGCTCCACCTCTTCGGGCGTAAACCCGCGCACGTACTCCTGCAGGGCCTCGAACCCATGCGTCCAGGCGGCCACGAACTCGCGGTCGTAAAGCGCTTCGGCCAGCAGGACGTGGATCATCCCCAGGGCCAAGGCGCCGTCGGTTCCCGGACGGATCCCCACCCATTCGCAGCGCAGGGCCTGGGCCGTCTCAGACCGGCGGTGGTCAATCACCACGACCCGCGCGCCTCGCTGCTGCGCCCGTTTCAGCCGCACCAGATTGATGGGCGGTGAGTCCGTGGCCGGGTTCTCGCCCCACACCAGGATCAGCCCGGCGTTGTCCAGGTCCTCGTGCATATCGAGCATGTAGGCCCCGAAACAGGCGCGCGGGGCGATCATGCCGTAGGACACATAGCACAATGCGCCGACGCCGCTCGTGTTGGGCGACCCGAAGGGGAAGAGCACGGCGTTCGCCGACGATTCCGCCGTGCCCGCCGGCGCGAACATCTCGTTGAGGCCGTATTCGAAATTGCCCCGGCCCGTGTACACACCCACCGCCTCCGGCCCCCACTCGGCCGCGATGCGGCGCAACCCGGCCACAATGGCATCGTAGGCCTCATCCCAGGTGATGCGTTCAAAACGGCCCTCACCGCGGGCGCCAACCCGTCGCTGCGGGTAGAGCAGCCGGTCGGGCGAATAGACCACTTCCGCCGCCCGCTGCCCGCGCGTGCAGAGCACACTGTACGGATGCCCCTTGATCGGCGTCAGCCGCACGATGCGACCGTCCACGAGATGGACATGGGCCCCGCATCCCGCCGGGCAGACGCCGCACATGCTGGTGACGACTTCCTCCGCCATCAGTCCCTCCGTTGCAGGATGTACTCGATCTCGTCCTCGACCGCCGCCGGCAGGGGTTCCGGTCGGTGCGAATCGAGGATGGCCAGGGTCTTCTCGCGCACGCGGGCGCGCATGTCCTTGCCGCCTTTGGCCAGCCAGGGGTCGAGTCGTTGCCGGTCGAACAGCTCCGGCACCCACAGCTCGCGCCAGTGGCGCATCGTGTGCTCGTGGCTGAGGAACTGGCCACCCGGCCCGACCTCGTCAATGACGTCCAGGGCCAGGGCCTCGTCATCAACCCGAACCCCGCGCACGAACACCCGGTTCATGGCGATCAGCTCGTTGGCCAGCACCATGTACTCGGGCGAATTGGCCAGGCCGGCTTCGAGATAGCCCACGTCGTGATTGAGATTCGTCTTCGCCAACAACGCCGTTTGGATGGAGAACTGGGCGTCCACGGCGGCCTGTTCGTCGAGCACGGCGCTATCCGAATGGGCGGCATAGCCCCAACAGGGCAGGCGATAGAACCGCGCCATCTCGGCGGCCATGATCCGGGCCAGCTGGAACTCTGGCGCGCCGTACACGCTGATCATCTCCTTCATGTCGAGATGATGGACCCCATGGCCGTAGAGGAACGGCGCGCCCGGATGCTCGAGCTGATGCATGACCAACCCGCTGAGCATTTCGGCGTTGCCCAGGGCCACGGCCCCGGCCAGGGTAATCGGCGCCGTGCCGCCGATCATCGGCGCAGGCGAATGGGTGACGGGAATCCGATGCCGGGCGACAAAGAGCAGCTTATCCACGGCCTCGTAGGCATGGGAGAGGGGCGTCGTCGGCTCCGAGTAGAGCAACATGGTCGGATACTGCGAAAGCCGGTCCAGCCCCCCGGCTGCGGCGGCATGCATGGCCGTGATGGCTTCGATATCGGCCAGGTCGTTGCAGACCACGACGGCCGGCTTCACCGTGTGGCGGAGCATGGTGGCGTACTGATAACGAAAGTAGTACTTCGTCGGCACATCGCGGGGGATGCCGATGGACATGACAAAGCCGATTTCGGGCAGATAGTCACAGACCCGAATGCAATCGGCGATGTCGGCCGTTGTGAACTCGCGGCGTTCACCGCTGCGCGGATCGAGATAGCGCAGGGTATCGGAACCCGGCCCGAAATAGACGTGTTCGCCGTCGAGCTCGCAGGCCACGCGGTCGCTACCCCGGTAGTAGAGCCGAAAGCCGCGCGGGGCGCTGGCGATGGCCCAATCCACGAGTTCGGCCGGGATGCGGGCCAGGTCCCCCTCGACGCGGGCGCCGGCCTGGCGGAGCAGCTGCAGTCCCCTCTCGTGATAGACCTTGACCCCGGTTCGCTCCAGGATACGACAGGACGCCTCGTGGATGCGGCGACAATCCTCCTCGCCTAGCATGCTGAGCCGAGGCGGGATATGGGGTAGGTCGAGGGCCGGCATGTCAACGGTGGCAACGGCCGCGGGGCGGCGATCGCGACGACGCATGATTCCCACTCCTTGTTTTGTATTATGAAACGGTGTTCCGAAAAAATACAGTTCTATTCTATCGAGACCGGCCAACGGTGTCAAAAATCGGGCAGGAGGGGTGAGAACGGTCAGGGCTACCGTCAGCCATCGTTCATTCCCCTGGGTTTTCGGCCCCTGTCAGGACGAACGACGAGGGTCTTCTTTGCCCAAATTCGGCCGGATCGCGGACTATGGAAGGGATGTTACATCTTTTTGCGGGCTTGTCCGGTAGAGTGAACGGGTCTGCGAAATGGAGAGGGGCTTTTTTCCCGGTGTGTTTCCCCATTTTTCGGGCAACAAACCAATAACGCAGCTGCTCGGACCACGGTGTTCAGCTTCCCGGTAGGTCTTCTGTTCTTGCCATCTCTTGCCATCGGTTGCACAGCGAGACGGAGGACCGACGACCGAAGACGAAATCCATGAGCAAGACGTCGGAGGAACTCCCCATTTCTCCGGCTTTTTGCTTGTCGGCCTGAGTAGGTACCCGGTGAAAAGGAGGTGATGTCGGAAGGCTTATCGGAATTCGTTGCTCTCTGCTTGTCGTCTTTTCCGCACACACTCATGGAGTCGCGCGATGAAGCGCCCACAAAAGAAGGTTGCTGTTTCGTTGTTTTTGTTGATCGCGCTCCTGGCCCTCGGTGTTGCCGTCCAGGCGCGCACGTTCACGGGAGCGAAGACGGCGGTTGCCGAGACGGACGCCGTCCCTGTCGTGAGCATTGAGCTTTCTCCCGCCGAACAGGAGGCCGCACTGGCCTTTTGGACCCGCGAGCGGATCAAGGCGGCCAAACCCATGGAGATGCCCAAACAGGCCGGCCCGGCCGAGGTCGATCGGTCCGCCCAGGCCCTGCCCGAACTCGAGGGCCCCTACGGCTTTGTGACATCCGGCCTGGCCGCGCCCGATGCCGACCGCATCGCCAAAGCCGCCTATCCCCAGGACTGGCTCGAAGTCGAGGGCCTGGACGGCGTGGGCGCGCCCGATGCCGTCGGTCCGGATGCCTTC
>JAOADB010000177.1 GCA_026417535.1 Caldilineales bacterium | reverse complement strand
GAGAAAAAGAAGGCGCTGGTGGAGGAGTTCAAGCAGAAGTTTGCGGATCACCTGGATGCCATGATCGACCCGGATCATCCGGATCTGGGGCCGAAGAACAACCAGTTCGCCTTCGTCTGGGGTCGCATGAAGAACGGCCGCGGGGACCTGGTGCGGCGCTTCGTCTTGGACGGCTTCGGCTCGCAGAACGCCAACGGCCATACCACCGTCTGCCAGGGCAGCCTCTACTTCTCCGGCAAGGCCATGAGCGAGCAGTGGGACGGCACCAAGTTCACCGGCGGCGACAAGTTCTACTGGCAGGCGGACAGCGCCAACAGCGAGTTCGTCATCTATGTCGGCGCCAACATGTTCGAGGCCAACTACGGTCCGCCGCAGCGGGTGCCCAAGATGACCGAGAAGCTGGTGGACGGCTCCATGAAGTACGCCGTGCTCGACCCGCGGCTGAGCAAGGCCGCGGCCAAGGCCTGGCGCTGGCTGCCGGTCAAGCCCGGCACCGACGCCGCCGTGGCCTTCGGCATGATCCGGTGGATCCTGGACAACGAGCGCTACAACGCCAAGTTCCTGGCCAACGTCAACAAGGCCGCGGCCACGGCCGCCGGCGAGAAGACCTGGACCACCGGCGCCTGGCTGGTGAAGCTCAAGGACGGGGTACCCGGCAAGTTCCTGCGCGGCAGCGAGGTCGGCCTGGTGACCCAGGCCAAGGAGACCGACGCCGAAGGCAAGGAGGTCACGGTCTATGTGACTCCCGACGGCGTGAAGTTCCCCTTCGACCCCTTCGTGGCCCTGGTGAACGGCGCGCCGGTACCCTTTGACCCCAACAACCCCGAGGCGGCGCCGGTGATGGGCGACCTGTTCGTGGACACCACCGTGGGCGACCATCACGTCAAGACCGGCCTGCAGCTCATCGCCGAGGAGGCTCGCTCCCGCTCCATCGCCGAGTGGGCGGCCATCGCCGATGTGCGCGAGCAGGACATCGTCGAGCTGGCGGTGGAGTTCACCAGCCACGGCACCCGGGCAGTGGTGGACCTGCACCGCGGGGCCAGCCAGCATACCAACGGCTTCTACACCATTCAGGCCTGGTATGTGTTGAACTGCCTGATCGGCAACGTGGACCACGTGGGCGGCATGGTGAAGCTCACCACCTACGACCGCAACGGCGGCAAGAAGGGCCAGCCGTTCCTCCTGAGCAAGATGACCAACGGCAAGAACGTGCCCTTCGGCGTGGACTTGCTGCGCACCAACACGGCCTACGAGAAGAGCACCCTCTTCGCCGGCTACCCCAGCAAGCGGCCTTGGTTCCCTCTGGCCACCGACCTGTACCAGGAGGACGTGCCCTCCATGGGCGACGCCTATCCGTACCCAATCAAGATCGCCATGTTCTACATGAGCGCGATCAACTACGCCCTGCCCGCAGGCCACACCGCCAGCGACATCCTGGCCGACCCCAAGAAGATCCCGCTGATCATCACCAGCGACATCTTGGTGGGGGAGACCTCGGTCTACGCCGACTACATCTTCCCCGACGTCTCCTTCCTGGAGCGCTGGGAGCTTCACGGCTCGCACCCGTCGGTGGTGTGGAAGGTGGAGAACGTGCGCCAGCCCGTGATGGCCATCCCCGGCTGGCCCACGGTCAAGGTCTTCGGCGAGGAGATCCCCTTGAGCATGGAGGCGCTGCTGCTGGCCATTGCCGAGCGGCTACAGCTCCCCGGCTTCGGCCCCAACGGCTTTGGCGAGGGCATTCCCTACACCCGGCCGGAGCACCTCTACCTGAAGCAGGTGGCCAACATCGCCTTCGGCGAGAAGGAGGACGGCTCCGACGCCGTGCCCGAGGCCGACGACGAGGAGATGCGCATCTTCCTGGCCGCGCGGCAGCACCTGCCCAAGGCCTTCTTCGACCCGGAGGTGTGGAAGGCGGCCGTGGGCGGCGACGAAAGCCTGTGGCGGCGGGTGGTCTACGTGCTCAACCGCGGCGGCCGCTATCAGGACTTCGCCAAGGCCTACAAGGGCGACCTGGTGACCAACGCCTACGGCAAGCAGCTCAACCTCTACCAGGAGAAAACCGCCACATCCATCAACACCATGACCGGCAAGCCCTTCGTCGGCTATGCCAAGTACTTCCCGCCCGGCCTGTCGTCCACCGACGAGGAGATCGTAGACGACGGCTATGACCTGACCCTGATCACCTACAAGGACATCACCATGACCAAGGCCCGCACCATCACCAACTACTGGCTGTTGGCGGTGCTGCCGGAGGGCTTCGTGCTCATGAGCCGAGCCGACGCCGATCGGCTGGGGCTGAAGGACGGCGACCGGGTGAAGCTCTTATCGGCCAGCAACCCGGAAGGCGTCTGGAACCTGCCGGGCGTGGGGCCGGTGCCGATGACGGGCCGGCTCAAGGTGGTCGAGGGCATGCGGCCGGGCGTGGTGGCCTTCCCCCTGGGCTACGGCCACTGGGCCAGCGGCGCCCGCGACATCGTGGTGGACAGCCGGGTGGTCAAGGGCGACCCGCGGCGGGCCGTGCCCCTGCACGGCAACGCGGCCATGCGGGTGGACCCCGCGCTGGGCAACGTGACCCTACAGGACATCGCCGGCGGCTCGGCCGTGTTCTACGACACGAAGGTGAAGGTGGTGAAGGCGTAGGGTGTCACCCGTACCCCGTAACTCGTGCCCGGTTGGGGCGCGCTGGTCTTTTCCTGGTTACGTCTCCATGAAACGCCTCCTTCCTCTCCTGCTGCTGGCCCTCCTGGGGCCGATCGCCTGGCTGACTCTCAGCCCGCCGCAGGCGTGGCTGGACCGGGTGCGCCGGGTGGAGGTGACGCCTGCGGAGGGCCAGCGGCTGGTGGAAACCTACGGTTGCCTGGACTGCCATCGCATCGCCGGCCGGGGAGCCCTTAAGGCGCCCTCGTTGGACGGCATCAGCCAGCGCCTGGAGGGCGCCGAGGGCGAGCAAGTGCGCCGCTGGATCATGAACCCCAAGCGCATCAAGAAAGACACGGCAATGCCGCGCTTCCGGCTGTCGAACACGGAGCTGGAGGCAATCCTGCTCTACCTGGCCAGCGTGGATCCGCAAAGGTGACGGAGACCTTTGGTGGACCTTCGAACGCTTCTTGAGCTCTCTTCGGCACGCCATAGCCACCTGTGTCCGCGTCAGGTGCTGGGTGTGCGCATCGGCCTGGCCGGCGCGGCGGCGTTGGGTCTCGAGGCGCCACGCCGGGATAAGCGCCTGCTGGTCATCGTCGAGACCGATGGTTGCTTTGTCAGCGGCATCGAGGTCGCGACCGGCGCCGCCGTGCACCATCGCACCCTGCGCATCGAGGATTATGGCAAGGTGGCGGCCACCTTTGTGGATGTCGAGACCGGGCAGGCCGTGCGGGTGACCCCGCGCCTCGATGTGCGCGAGAAGGCCCGCCTCTACGCGCCGGCAGAAAAACGCCGCTATTTCGCCCAGCTCAAGGCCTATCAGATCATGCCGGATGAGGAGCTGCTGGCGCTGTACGAGGTGACGCTGAACACACCGGTGGGAACGCTGGTCAGCCGACCCGGTGTGCGCGTGAACTGCACGCTTTGCGGCGAGGAAATCATCAACGAACGCGAGGTCTGGCAAGATGGACAATGTCTCTGCCGGACCTGCGCCGGTGCGAGCTATTATCGGCCCACCCTGCGCCTGCCACAAGAGACGGTCGCGGCAGGCGTGCCGATGGCGGTACCCTTCTCACCCTGCACGCCATGACCTCTCTTCCGCTTTTGCCGGACGGTCCGTTTCCCGGCCCGGTTGTGGCGATGGAAACCGGGCGGTGTTTGAATGTCCGGTACCAGCAGGCCGGTTGTCGGCGCTGCGCCGATGCCTGTTCCACCCATGCCATTGCCCTGGTCGCAGGGGTACCCGCCCTCGAAGCGGCCCTATGCGTGCGTTGCGGCGCCTGTCTGTCCGTCTGCCCGACCGGGGTCTTTGCGCAACCGCACCCGGCCGAAATGACCCTGGCGACCACACTGGCGCATATGCCCGAAGGCGCCGTGGCCCTGGTGTGTCCGCTGCACCCGGAACCGGCCATAACGCGGGCGCCCGTGGCAACGGTTGTGCGCCATGAACGCTGTCTGGCCGCTTTGGGCCCGGATCGGCTTCTGGCGATGAGCCGTGAAGGAGGGCGCACGTTGTGGCTGGACGACGGTTTGTGTGCGGCTTGCGTGTACGCCCGCGGGCAGCATGTCATTCATCGGCACGTGCGCGCAGCCAATGCGTTGCTGGCCGCGTTCGGTCGTGAGCCGGCCGTTCTGTTGACGACCCAGGACGGCGAACGCTTGGTCTCGGAACCCCAACGACGACCGCTGCGGGAAGGACGTCAGACACCCTACACGCGACGGGCCCTGTTCGGTCTCCTCAAGGCCAGGGCGCGAGCCCTGGCCGCCGAAGCGGCCGAGCAGGACCCCGCTACCGCCGGTCTGCCGGCCGACCGCCGTCGCCTTCTGCTGTCGCTGGCTCGTCTGGCCGCGGCAACGCCATCCCCGGCGCCGACGACGGCCGCGACGACGAGCGACCTGCCGTTGGCCCGGGTGGTGATCGATCCAGCCGCCTGTTCGGGCTGTGGATTGTGTGCGCGAGTCTGTCCAACGCAGGCCTTCACCTTTGTCGGCCCGGTCGCGACCGTGCGCACACGCGGGGAAAAGGCGGAGCCTTTTGCCCTTCGTTTTCAGGCGACCCATTGTGTGGCCTGCGATCTGTGCGCCCGCATGTGTCCCGACGAGGCCGTCCGGTGCGATGGGTTGCTGACGGCGGCCGATCTGAACCCTCAGGCCGTGTCAACGCTGGTTGCGGGCGAGCGAGTGGCCTGTGTCGGCTGTGGCGCAAGGGTGGCCCGCCGTCCCGGCGATGAGGCGCCGCGCTGTCACATGTGCCGTCGTGGTTCGGCCTTACCCGTCCCTCGGCCATCCGCAGCGGGGTTGATGACCTCGTTGCCGTCGTCGCCACCGCCAACGGGATAACTCACCTTCCTTCCCGCCACGAATGTAGCACAACTGCTGGCAGTTGTGCTACAACAGGTGATGAGGGCGAAATGCGGCCGGCCGCATGGGGGTTCCACCGTCCGTCCGTTCTCGTGTGCAAAACGCGGCATCGCACCCGATTCCTCCGAAATCGGGTCACAAAAGGGACGAACCTGTGCTATCATTGGCCAAGAGTGGGCCATGATGTTTCCATTTTTCCTTATCCCGTCCATATCCCGGCCACCAGGCCAACGACGCCCCTGCTCGGTGGTCTGGCTTGTGCTGCTGGTCCTGGCGCCTATCCTGTCCGCCTGCACCGTCCGCGCCGCGCCGCTGCCGGTGGTGGACCTGAGCGTGCGCACTCCGTTGCCCTCAGCAGCCCAAGCCGAGATTATCCCCCTGCGTTTGGGTGTGGCCGCCATCATCTCGCCCGTCGGTACCGTAGAAAGCTACGACGCGCTGGCCCACTATTTGGGCGAGCGTCTGGGACGGCCGGTAGAACTGGTCCAGCGCCGCACCTATACCGAGATGAACGACCTGATCGAGGTCCAGGCGGTGGATCTGGCCTTTGTCTGCACCAGTGCCTATATCGAAGGCCGCGATCGCTTTGGTATGGAGCTGCTGGTGGCGCCCCAGGTCAACGGCCAGACCGTGTACCACTCTGACCTGATCGTGCCGACGACCAGCCACGCCCGCAGCATGGCCGACCTGCGCGGCCGGGTCTTCGCCTTCACCGACCCCATCAGTTTCAGCGGCCGGGTCTATCCGACCTACCTGCTGCAGACCATGGGCGAGACGCCGGAGCACTTCTTCAGCCGCACCTTTTTCACCTACAGCCACGAGAAGGCCATCCAGGCCGTGGCGGCCGGTGTGGCCGACGGCGCCGCCGTGGATAGCCTGGTGTTGGAATACGCATTCCGTCGCGATCCCTCCCTGGCCCAAACGCTGCGGGTCATCCACCGCTCACCCCCCTTTGGCATCCCGCCCGTGGTTGTGCCACCCGGATTGCCCATCCATCAGAAGGCGCTGTTATTGGACTTGCTTCTCACCATGCACCAGGACCCGATCGGCCGCGGCGTTCTGAAGGAGCTGGGAATTGACCGTTTCGTGCCCATTGACGACAGCGCCTACGCCGGTGTGCGAGAGCTCACGGCTCGAGTTGGGAGGTTGCCATGAGGGTTTTGACCTTGCCTTCCACGTTGGCCTCGCGCCACACCGTTCTGGAACGCCTATGGGCCGTTGCCGGCGGCGTCAGTGTGCGCACCAAGATCCTGGGCATCGTGCTGGCGCTGACCACCGTGTTGGGCTTGGGCGTCACCTGGCAGGTGCGGGCCGTGATGTATCGGGTGTTCATCGGTGAACTGGAGAACCGCGGCCAGTCGGTGTTGAGCGACTTGGCCGGCCGTAGTGTGGACCCCATCCTGCTCAACAACACGTTTGCCGTGTACGAGCTGCTCAACGAGACCGTGGCCAACCACCCCGATGCGCTCTACGCCTTCGTACTCGATCCGTCCGGCCAGGTGTTGGCCCACACCTTCGGCGCGGACGGCTTCCCCACGGCCTTGCTGATGCTGAACCCGGCGCCGGCCACAGGCACCGGCCATCTGCGCTATCTCAGCGAGCTGGGACGCGTCCATGATTTCAGCACCCTCATCCTGGACGGTCGTGGCGGGTCGGTGCATCTGGGCCTGAGCGAACGCCGTCTCCAGGGCGTGGTGGATGCGGTGACCGGCCAGATGCTGTTGACCACGGTGTTGGTCGCCATGGTCGGCATTGCTGCCGCCACCCTGCTCACCAACCTGTTGACCCGCCCCATCCGCAACCTGGTACAGGCCACGACCGAGGTGGGTCACGGTAATCTGACCGTGCGTGCGCCGCATTGGGCCGACGATGAGATCGGCGCGTTGGCCGACGCCTTCAACCAGATGGTGGCCGATCTGGATGCCAGCCGGCAGGCCATTGCCGAGAAAGACGCGGCCCGCACCCGCTTGCTGGAACAGCTCATCAACGCCCAAGAGGAGGAACGCAAGCGCATCGCCCGCGAGCTGCATGACAGCGTGGGTCAGGCCCTGAGTTCGCTGATGCTGGGTTTGAAAATGCTGGCTCCGATGGACCATCCGGACGTGGTCAGAAGGCAGGCCGAGGAGCTGCATCGGCAGGTCGTGACGATTCTGGAACAGGTGCGCGTGCTCAGTCGGCAGCTGCGGCCCAGTGTGCTGGATGACCTGGGCCTGGCGGCGTTGGGCTGGTCCAAGACCGCTGCCCTCGGCGCTGAGCATCTTGGAAAGTAAGAGGATCGAATTGAGCGGGGTGCGCAGTTCATGGCTCACATTGGCCAGGAACTGCGACTTATAG
>JAOADB010000176.1 GCA_026417535.1 Caldilineales bacterium | reverse complement strand
AGATGTGTATAAGAGACAGCCTCCGGCAAAAACCCGCTCGTGTTCGCATTGGCCTTGGGATGGGTCAGGTCCATCTCGCGATGGGCCGTGTTGACATCGCCACAGAAGATGACGGCCCGTCCCTCCGCCCGCAACCGCTCACAGGTGGCCAGGAACGCATCGTAAAAGGCCAGTTTGAAGGGCACGCGGGCTAGGTCGCGGCCGCCGTTGGGAAAGTAGCAGTTGATGAGGGTGAAATCGGCGTAGTGGGCGATGATGGTGCGACCTTCCTCGTCGAAAGCGGGAATGCCCAGCCCGAACTGAACCTCGTCCGGCTGCGGTCGCGTGAACAGAGCCGTGCCGCTGTAACCCCGCCTTCGGCCGCTGTGCCAAAAGGTCTGATAGCCCGGCGGGCGCCGCCACTCCGCCGGGACCTGGTCGGCTTCGACCCGCGTTTCCTGCAGGCAGAGGATGTCGGGCGCAGCGGCGGCAAACCAATCGCCAAAGCCCTTGCGCAGCACGGCCCGGAAGCCATTCACGTTCCAGGAAAGCAGGTTCAGCTCGCCGCTCATAGCCAGCCTCGCAAGCCGTAGATGACCATACCGATGTACTCCTTCAGGGCCAGGGTGGTGTAGTAGAGGGCCTCGGCGTCGGGGAAGAGCTGGATGAGCTGCTGGCGCGGGTCAGGATAGGTCAGCGCAGCCCAATCGGCCTCAGAGACGAGGAAATCGGCCGGCGCCGGGATGACGGTGAAGCCCTGGCGCTCGAACAGGCGCACCGAGCGCGGCATGTGCAGGGCCGAGGTGACCAGCAAAATGCGGTCAATACCCCGTGCGGTCAGGAGCTGCCGGGTGTAGAGGGCGTTTTCGTAGGTGTTGCGGGCCTCGGATTCGAGGAGAATGGCCTCGGCCGGCACGCCCATGAAGACGAGGAGATCGCGCATGGCCTCGGTTTCGGGCAACCGTGGGCCGCGCCACTCGATGCCGCCGCCGGTGATGAGCACGAGGGGCGCCTTGCCCTGTCGGTAAAGCCAGGCCGCATAGAACAGCCGGTCGCCGGCCTCGTTGACCTCGGCCAAGGGGCGGGGAAGGGCCTGGGGCCGCGTGCCGCCGCCCAGGAGGACGATGGCCTGGGCCGGCGGCAGAGGCGCCGACGGCAGATAGCGCCATTCCAGCGAGCGCACCAGGACGCTGCTGACCCAGCGATTGCCACCCAGCCAGAGCAAGGCCAGCGCCGCCAGGATGAGCCATCGCCGTCGCGGCGAGCGGACGATCAGGGCAACGATGAGCAAGACGCTGGCTAGCCCCAGGGGATAGACGAATAGGGGCAGCAGTTTGGAGAGGAAAACGAACATGGCCGCCCGGCGTTCAGGCGAACTCGGGACGCAAGGCCGGGATAAGGCCGTCGAGATGGCTCGTGTCGTTGAGCCGGAGCAGCTGCGGCCGTTCGCCGGCCCATTCCAGCTCGGTCAGGCTGCCGTTGGCCAACTGGAACGCGTGCCAGCGGCTGCCGTCGCCGTAGAGGAGCAGCGAAAGCGCCGTAGCCAGAGCGCCGCCGTGGCTGACGATGAGCACGGTCTGGCCGGGATGCCGGCGGCGGATGGCGCCAAAGCTTTCCAGCAAACGCATGGCAAACGCCACAGCCGACTCACCGCCGGGTGGCGCAAAATGGGGGTCGGCGGCCATGCGCTCCCACAGGCGCTTTTCATAGGCCAGCTGCTGGTAGGTCAGACCCTCCCATTCGCCCATGTTGAACTCGGCCAGACCCGGTTCCGGGACGATGGGTGGGTTGTCCAGCGCGGCTGCCAGGATGCGGGCCGTGCTCAGGGCGCGACCCAACGGACTCGAATAGACGACGGCAACGGCGCGGTGCGCGGCGGCCAACCGCGCGGCCACCAGCTCGGCTTGACGACGGCCCCGTTCCGTCAGGGGACTGTCGCTGGCGCCTTGCCAGGTGCCGCTGACGTTGGCCGTGGTCTCGCCGTGGCGCACGAGGAGAAGGTGGGTGGGTGAAGGTGTGGCTTCCATGCGGGAAATCGTCAGTATCGGTACGAACTCTGCCCTGCGATGGCGATGATGACGCGATGGTATCCGTCCCGTTGGTCAGGAGCAATCGGGGTTAGCTGCCGGAAGGGATCGGCCATACGGTGGGGTTCGGAGAGTACGGGTGGCAGTGCGATGAGCTTGCCATAACCGAGTCGCTTCAGAAGGCGCGTCAGCCAATGCTCCTTTCGCAAAAAGTTCCATTGCAAGGCGAGCCGACGCAGGGTCAGGCGTAGGCGTGAGGCATTCGAGGCATCGAGCGGCAACGAACCGAACATCTGGACAGCGGTAAAACCGCTGGTGCGAAGCAGAGCCGTCAGCTCAGGCACGGAGGGATAATAAACGCTGAAGGCGCCGGGAACGAAATAGGGCCAATCGGGATTGCTGGTGCTCAGGACGAGATGTCCTTTGGCCGTCAAGACCCGACGGCATTCGCGGAAGAACGTCTCCGGCGCAGGGAGATAGTAAATCGTCTCGAAACAAAGGATCAAATCAAAGGAGTCATCGGCAAAGGGGAGGTGTTGGGCGTCTGCGGCGCTCAGTGTGACATGAGCGCCGACATTCCGGCGCGCCAACGCCAGCGCCGCCGGCGAAAGATCACACGCCACGAGCCGTTGCGCCCGGTTGAGGAGCAATCCCAACCCAACGCCTGCCCCGCAAGCGACCTCCAACACACGACGCTGCGCTGCCATTTCTGCCGCCAAACTGTAACGTAACGCCATGCGTTCCCATTGCTCACGGTTGAGCAGCGCACCCGGTGTTTCAACGATCGACAGAAAATCGCCCATTCGGATTACGATCGTCTAAACATCAAAGTTCATTAAGAATAGATAACAAATGTGAAAATAAAGTTAATATTTTATCATCTGTGATAACATTGCATGAGACTCATTGGATGATGAGGAACAACTAATCTCGGCTGTTATCGTGGACTAATTATTGTAATCATCTTTCTTGCATCCAGCAACAAATTCGGTTACGCGACCATCGCTCAACTCGCTGCTTTTTCGTTCCGGATCGTTTTTTTCCTCACCATCGGCCCAAGGTCGAGACGAAGGCCGAACAGCGGAGACGGACACACTTCGTCCACCGTCTTTCGTCGTTCGGCCCGGCTTTGGGTCGCCCACAGGTGCGGAAGCCGCATGCGGATGTGCTATAATGTCCCCGCCATGTGGCTGCAACGGCTCTCGCTCACCAACTATCGCAACTACGTCCGCCTGGAGCTCCATCTGCCGCCGGGCCTGAGCATCATTCAGGGCCAGAACGCCCAAGGCAAGAGCAACCTGCTGGAGGCCATCGCCTATCTGGCGACGAGTCGGTCGCCGCGCACGGCCAGCGACGCCGAACTCGTGAACTGGCTGGCGCTGGAGGAGCCTTTTCCCTACGCCCGGCTGGCCGCCGACCTTGCGCGCGGGGACCATCTCGACCGGGTGGATATCACCCTCCTCCCGGCCAACGGCAACGGCGGTTTTCGCAAGCAGGTGCGGATCAACGGCGTGCCCCGTCGCGCCCTCGACTTGGTGGGCCTGTTGCTGGTCGTGCTCTTCCGGCCGGAAGACGTGGACCTGATTGCGGGCGCGCCGGCCGGCCGTCGTCGCTATCTCGACATCGCCCTGTGTCAGATGGACCCCGTCTATTGTCGGGCCTTGAGCGAGTACAATCGGGCGTTGGAACAGCGCAACGCCCTGCTGCGCAGCTTGCAGCCGGGTCCCGAAGCGGCCGCGCAGCTGCGCTTTTGGGACGAGAAACTGGCCGAGACCGGCGGTCTGATCATAGCCCGGCGACAGTGGCTGATCAACGCGCTCGAAAAGGCGGCGGCGCTGCACCATCTCGACCTCAGCGGCGGCTACGAACGGCTGCGGCTGCGCTATCTGCCCAGTTTCGATCCGGGTCGGCCGCCGGTGCGGGACGCCGCGCCGGTTGTCGCCGAGACCGGCGTGCGCTACGATGACCTCACTCCGGAGCGCGTCGGGGGTGTGTTCTTGGCCTGGTTGCACCAAAACCGCTCGCGCGACCTGGCCGCCGGCATGACCCTCCTGGGGCCTCACCGGGACGACCTGGGCTTCTATCTGGGCGAGCGCCCGCTCCGCCATTTCGGCTCTCGGGGACAGCAACGCACGGCCGCCCTGGCTGCCAAGCTGGCCGAGCTGACCATCATGACCGAGGCCACCGGCACGACGCCGGTTCTGTTGCTGGACGATGTCATGTCCGAGCTCGATGCCGACCGCCGCGCCATGCTCTTACAGGTGCTCACCACGGTCGCGCAGGCCATCGTCACCACCACCGATTGGCATCCCTTCAGCCCGGCTGTCCTGGCCCAGGCCCACACCTGGCGCGTGCGCAGCGGCCAAATCGAAGTGGTCGAGCCGGTCGGTAACGTGGAAACGTTGGAACGTTAGAGGGGCCAAACCGGACCATCGCAAGCGTCCGGTTCCCTGAGCACCGGGACGGAGGACGAGGTCAGGTCGTCGTTCGTCCTTCGACCTGACGTTTGGCGACTCGGCGTCTCCGAGGGTATCGTATGGACGCATCGGACTGGAGACGCCCATGAATCCGTTGTCGCCGTCCACCTCGCCCGCATCCGATCTCGACGCCGTGCTTGCCGCCGTCCAGGCCCTGCCGCCGCAAGCGTTATCGGCAGTCGTTCAGGCGGCGCTGGTCCGTCTGCGGCCGCCGGTCGTCTCCGTGGTGGCCCGTTCGGGCACGGGCAAGACCACTTTTCTCGAGGCGTTGGTACGGGAGCTAATGGGCCGAGGGCTGCGCGTGGGCGTGCTCAAACACCACGCTCACCCGACCCCGTTCGATACACCCGGCAAGGATACCTACCGCCTGGCCGAGGCCGGCGCCGCGGTGGTTATCGGCGTCGGCCCCGTCGAGGTGGCCGTCTTCCGGCGGGAGGGCGGCGCCGAGCGGGTGGATGCCGTCATCACCCGCGAGGCGGCCGGGCTTGACCTGGTGCTAACCGAGGGGTATCGCCGCGGGCCGTATCCCAAGATCGAGCTCCATCGTTCGACCCGTAGCGATACGCTGCTCTGTCAGGCCGACGAGCTGCTAGCCCTTGTCAGCGATCGTCGCTGGCCGCTCGCCGTGCCGCAGTTCGGTTGGGAAGATACGGCAGGGGTGGCGGATTTTCTGGTCGCCTGGCGGGCAGGTCATCGCGGTTGAGGGGGCCGACTCAGGTGGTTCCAGTCCGCAGCCACGAGACCAGCCGCTCCAAACTGGGTACTTCGCGTTCGCTGACGAGGTGGCCATCAATGACGAGGCCCGGCACAGCATCCAGGGGGATGTAGTGACGGATTTGATGCTCGTCGTCCACGTATTCGACTTCGACATCGCTGCGCCCGGAAGCCGTTATCGCCTCGCCCAGGCGCAGCTGCAATTCCAGACAGTTATGGCAACCGGTGCCAAGGATTTGGATTTTCATGGGAATTGGGTAATTAGTAACTGGTAACTGGTAATTGGTCAATGTCGTTGTTTGGCTTCTGTTTTGGAAGGGGGTCAAGATCGGGACGAAGGACGAAAGACGTCAGACAAAACTCTTTTCTCCATCAGACGGACGAAAGATGTAGCGCCAGATGGCATCCTTGCGCTACGTCCATCATCCTAACGAGCGGCCAATGGCGAGAAGGAAAGACCCATCCGAAACATGAGACCGTGGACTGAATCGTTACAGCCTATTATAGCCCGACCGAACCGGGCTGCCGATCCCAACCTATCGGCAAAGCGCAGGGCGCGCGGAAAACTTTTATGCCCAATAGGCACCACCCCGTAACCGTCTGCGAAAACACCTGCCCCGGATGGACACGGCCCCCGGTTCAGGGACCCGCGGCTTCTTCCACCACCGGCACGTCGCGCGTGCGCGCGGCCAGCACAACTTCGTTCGCCACCCAAGCGGGGCCGTTCGCCGTCTGCACCTGCCACCATGTGCGGTCGGGATTGCTGCCCAAAATGGGCAAACGGTCGCCGGGTTGCATCTGCCCGACGATGGCAAATTGGGTACCCGGCCCGGCCCGCAGATTGGCCACGCCGTTGCCGACGAAAACGGTCGGCTCGCGCACCTGGGCCAGGTTGATGGGCTGTTTGAGCCAGCGGTCGAAAAAGGCTACCGACCGCGCCATGGCCGTGCCGAAATGGACCGAGATGTTGTGGTTGTCGCCCTGGTAGACGTACAGGCTGATGGGCACGCCGGCCTCCTGGCCCTGTTCGTAGAGGATTTCCGAAAACTCGACCGGCACCGACGTATCGCCCGTGGCGTGATGGAGCTCGATAGGCCCACCCAAATCGGCCAGAAAGTAGTTGGCCGAAAGGCTGCGCCAGAATTCGGGGTTGGCTTCGGGCGGGCCGTAGGCGCTGATCAGGGCGGTACGCCAGCGCCCGCGCGTGCTGCCCGGCGGCGGGGTGGGCGTGGGTCCGCCGCCGCGACGCCAGCGCGTGAGCAGGTCCTCATACGAGGCCACTACCCCTGCCCAGATGACCCCGGCCTTGATATCGGGGTCGGTGACCATCGCCCGCAGGGTAATCCAGCCACCCATGCTGTGTCCCCACATGCCGATGCGCTCCGGGTCGGCGTCGGGAAACCGTTTCAACGCAGCCACGGCGTTGAGCACGTCAATGACGTAGTCGGGCGAACCGTAGGCGCCGGAAGGGGTGCCTTCGGAGCGGTCGTGGCCGCGGTAATCGGGCCGAAAGACGATATAACCCGCACGGGCAAAACCATCCACATAGGCCACATAGCGCTCGGTCGTGCGGTATTGGCTCGGTGGGATATAGCCGTGATTGAAGATGATGACCGGCCAGCCCGTGGGTGGCTTGGGTCCGCGCGGTACGGTCAAAAGACCGTACTGCTTCAAGCCCTCTGAGTAGTACGAGGCGTAGTAACGGTCGTAATTGGCGCCCGGCGTCAGGGTTTGTTCGATGACAAGTTCGGCCTCATAGGTCTGTTGGCGCAAATAGGCGATGCTAAGCCGGTGGATGGGCGTGGGCGTTGGCGTCGGTGTGTTCGTGGGCGTCGCCGTCGGCTCCGGGGTGGGCGTGAGGGTGGGCGAAGGCGTGACCGTCGGTGTCGCCGTCGGCGCCTGAGCCACTGCGACGGGCGGGGCCGTTGTTGCCGTGACTGCGGGCGTCGGCGTGGGACGAACCCGGTTACACCCCGCAACGATAAGGCCCACCAACATGATGGTCAGCAGCCAACGCCGGTGAAACAGGATCGATGACGGGTTCATGGTCGGTCAGCAGGAGGAAACGGCCGCGCTTCGCCCCCGTGTGGCTGCAGCTTAGGGCCATCGGCCCGCCAAGACAGTAGGAACGAATCCCATCT
>JAOADB010000175.1 GCA_026417535.1 Caldilineales bacterium | reverse complement strand
ATAAGAGACAGCATCCCAGGCGGATGAAGGACGGAGTGCAAGATGGCATCTCGCGCCGCGTCCTTCCTCCTGACGAGCGGCCGATGAGGGGCGTCCGGAAAGGAAGGCCGTGGGCTGAGTCGTTACGCAGTGTTTTGCAGCGGACGAGGGCGGTCAGTCCAGGCCGTATTGGGCCCAGCGCCGCGTGACCCGTTCCCGAACGTCGTCGCGCATGGTGATGGGCGTGGGCCAGCCGCGGGTGTAGCCTTCTTCGGGAAGTTTGCGGGTGGCGTCAATCCCGATTTTGCCGCCAAAGGCGAAGCGGTAGCTGGCGTGGTCCAGCGCATCCACCGGCCCTTCCTGGATGATGACATCCCGGCTCCAATCCACGTTGCCAAACATGTGGAAGAGGGCCTCATCCAGGTTCTGGACATCCACGTCCTCGTCGAAGACCACGATGCACTTGGTGAGCATCATCAAGCCCAGGCCCCACAGCCCGTTGATGACTTTACGGGCATGGCCGGGATAGCGTTTCTTGATGGAAACGAAAAGGAGGTTATGGAACACGCCGGGCGGCGGCATGTTCACGTCCACGATCTCGCCTTGGAAGAGCTTCATCAACGGCAGGAAGAGCCGCTCGGTCGCCTTACCCATCCAGTAGTCCTCCATGGGCGGCTTGCCGACGATGGTGGTGGGGTAGATGGGCTGCCGCCGATGGGTAACGGCGGTGATATGGAGCACGGGATAGGGCGCGGGCGGCGTGTAGAAGCCGGTGTGATCGCCGAAAGGCCCTTCCAGGCGGCTCTCGGCGGGGTCCACATAGCCCTCGATGACGATCTCGGCCTGGGCTGGCACCTCCAACGGTTGGGTGATGCAACGCACCAACTCGACCGGTCGCCCGCGCAGCCATCCGGCCAAGAGAAACTCGTCAATGCCCGGCGGCAACGGCGCGCTGCCCGACCACATGACCGCCGGGTCGCCGCCCAGGCTGATGGCGACCGGGATGCGCTCACGGCCCTGTTCGCGGGCTAGGCGCTCGTGCTCGGCGCCGCCCTTGTGGAGCTGCCAGTGCATGCCCACGGTGCGCTCGTCGTAGACTTGGACCCGATACATGCCCACGTTGCGCACCCGCGTCACCGGGTCGCGGGTGATGACCGTTGTCATCGTGATGTAAGGCCCGCCGTCTTCGGGCCAACAGGTCAGGATGGGAATGCCGGCCAGGGTGGCCTCGTCCCCGGTCTTGACAACCTCTTGCACAGGGGCCTTGCCGACGATGCGGGGCTTGAGGCCGATGCTGCGCAGCGCGGCCACCAGGTCACCGGCGCGGCTCAGGGCCGGCCCCAACCCTTGCGGCAGGCGCAGATCGATCAAACGGGCCAGGTTATCGCGCAGCTCGTCGAGATGTTCGACGCCCAAGGCCCAGGCCATGCGCCGCGGGCTGCCCAAGGCGTTGATGAGCACAGGCATGTCCGAGCCTTTGACCCGCTCGAAAAGCAGGGCTTTGTTCTTGGCGGGCGGGCCTTTGCAAACCCGGTCGGTGATCTCGGTGATCTCCAGGTAGGGGTCAACCGGGACGGTGATCCGGCGCAGCTCGCCGGCTTTTTCGAGACGTTCCAGAAAGTGGCGAAGGTCGCGATAGGCCATAGCACATTGTCGAGGAAAGAGAATGGGAGAGAGTATAATCGAATGAGGGCGCTGCCTGCACATTACCAGACGGAATCGAGATGTCACTCATTTGGTAACGGCCCAGGCCAATGACGAGGATGGCTCAAGTTCCGACAGGGTTCCATCCCAGACAGACGAAGACGTAGCGCAAGATGGCATCTTGCTCTAGGGTCTTTCGTCCGTCGTGCTGGCGAGCGAGACCCATCCGGAACACAAAGCAGACGTAGCGCAAGATGGCATCTTGCTCTACGGTCTTTCGTCCGTCGTGCTGGCGAGCGGCCCATGGCGGAAAGGGAAAACCGTAACACAAGGCAGTGGTTGACAAGTCTATTTTGTGATACAAACTATTTGTGCCGCGTCCTATGGCGACCCCCCACGTCCTGGTATACAAAGCGCCCCTTGAACTTCCTGACCTCGCTCGCATCGCCTCTCATCCCCATGCCGTCTCCTACCCGTTCCCTGTTTCACCTCTTCTGGCGGGGCCTTTTTCTGTTGTTCCTCCTGGCCTGGTTGGGCGTCGTGTTCATTTGGCGACAATGGCAGGTGGACGCCATCGAGGGCGAAATGCGTCAGGAGCTTCTGGGGCAGGCCGAGGCCGTTGCTCGCAGCATTCTCACCGAAACGGGACCCTGGCCGAGCGCCGGGCAAACGGCGGCTTTTCGTCGGTTGGCAGCCGGCCTGACGGCCTATTGTGAGCAGTTGCCCTATCGGGGCCTTTACCTCCTGGGCCAACAGGAGGGTCAGATCGTATGGGTGGCGGGGGCGATGGATGGGTGCGAATCGCCCACGTCAGGCGCCGTGTACGCGCAAACACCCGTCATCCTGACCACCGTGTTCGAGGAGGGCGAAGCCGTCGTGTACGGCCCTTACCGCCGCGGGGAGACGCTCCTCGTCTCGGCCTTTGCCCCAGTACCCGATCCGACGACGGGGGTTGTGCGGCTGGTGGTGGGGGTGGATGCGGATGCCGATCGCTGGCAGGTCGTGTTGCAGCGGGCGCGTAACGGCATCTGGAGCCGCAGCCTGGTTCTGCTGGCCCCCGTGATACTCGCCATCCTTCTTTTGTGGTATCGTCCCTTGCTGAAACCGGTGTGGCGGGCGCGCCTGCGTTATGCCGAAATCTACCTGGTGGCCGCCTTTGGGGTGATGCTCACCCTTGTCCTGGCCGAGAGCTTGCAGGAAGTCGAGGCACGTTCCCAGCGCCAGACCTTCCACCATATCGCTGCGGCCGAAGCCGAACTGGTGCGCGATGCGCTGGCCGAGATCGAGAACGCCGTTCTCGAACCCACGGCTCAATTCATGACCGGCTCGCAGTTTGTCAGCCGCAGCGAGTTTCGGGCGTTTGCGGCGCCGCTCATCCGGCATGCCCACCTGGCGGCCTTGGGATGGGTGCAACCGGTGCCGGCCGAGCGACGAGCCCTCTGGGAGAGGCGCGCCCGCAGCGAAGGACTCGCCGATTTTGTCATTTGGGAGGCCGGGCCGGACGGGCAATCGGTTCCTGCGGCCGCCCGCAAGACGCACTACCCGTTGTGGTACGTGGCGACGGCGGGCGAGGCCGTGGTTGCGCTGGGTTATGATTTTGCCTCTCACCCGGCGGCCTACGCAGCCCTCGACAAAGCCCTGGCCGACGGCCTGAGCACGGCGACCGCGCCCTTGCACCTGCCCGGTCGGCCTCATCCCACCATCCTGATCTTCCGACCGGTGTTGTCCGGGCGACTGTTGCGTGGCTTTATCGTGGCCTTTGTGCCGACCGCTTCGTTTCTCGGAGCCGTTCTCGGCAGCGACCGCACGACCGAACCCTCGGTGACGGCCGTTTTGTATCAGCTCGAGGCCGGACAACCCCCACAACCGCTGGCTGCGGGGCCGTCTGCGGCGGCTGCGACGCCATTCGTCCTACCGGCCACGGCCGAACACGAGATGGCCCTGCCCGAGGCGGTGTTTCCCATCCTGGCTTTTGACCGTGCCTACGCTCTCCACCTCCGCAGTCAACCCCGTTTTCTGAACGATTATCCGCGGCGCGCCGGTCCGGCGGCGGTCCTGATCGGGACGTTGTTCACCGCTCTCATCACCGGTTTCACGGGGGTGGCCTTGCGCTACCGTAACGAGCTGGAGAGTCAGGTCGAGGCGCGCACAACCGAATTACGTCGCCATGAGGCCTACCTCGCCACCCTGCTGAACACCATCGGCGATGTCGTTTTCACCGTGGCCTGGCCGGACCGTCGTATCACCTCGGTCAACCGCAGCATCACCGCCGTTTTCGGCTATCGCCCCGATGAGGTCATCGGTCAGAGCAGCCGGCTGTTCTACCTCAGCGAAGCCGATTACCTGGCCTACGGCCGGACGTTGGTCGAGGCTCAGGAGCAGGGTCAGCCCCACGTGCAACGCGAGTTGCAGCTTCGGCACAAGGACGGTCATGCCTTTTGGGTCGAGGCGCACACGGTGTTCCTGGCTGCCGGCGCATGGCCGGGGACGCTGATCACCCTGGTGCGTGACATCAGTGCCCGCAAGGAGGCCGAAGCACAGCTGCGCGCCAGCGAGGAGCGGTATCGTCTGCTCTTCAATTCTATGCTCAACGGCTTTGTGTTGTACGAAGTCGTTTACGACGAGGCCGGAGAGCCGGTGGACTACCGTTTTTTGGAGGTCAATCCTGCCTTTGAACGTCTGACTGGCCTGCGGGGGAGCGAGATCGGCGGTCGCACCCTGCGGGAGGTGCTGCCGGATGTGGAAACAGGATGGCTGGAGCGCTACGCCGAAACGGTACGCAGCGGTCAGCCGGTCTTTTTCGACCACTACAGCCGGCCGCTGAGGCGTCATTACGAGGTCAGCGCCTATTGTCCGCGACCGGGGCAGCTCGTCAGCCTGTTCAACGACGTGACCGAACGGGAGCAGGCCAAGGCGCGCAGTGAAAGGCAGGTGCAACGTCTGGCCGCGTTGCGCGCCATTGACATCGCTACTTCCAGCACCTTCGACCTGAGAACGGTGCTCGATGTGGTCATTCAGCAGACGGTGCTCCTGACCATGGCCGATGCCGCGGCCGTCTGGCTGGTGGAAAGCGGGGATTATACCTTGCGCGGCGTCGTGGGTCGCGGTTTTCGTCGTCATGTCGTCGAGCAAAGCCGGATACGGTTCGGGCAAGGGCTCATCGGCCGCGCCGCGCTCGAGCGGCAGATGGTCTGTCAGAGTGGACAAGGGCCTCTGGACGAGACGAGCGCTTCGATCCCGGCCGATGAAGGCTTTGTCTGCGCGTATGCGGCGCCGCTCATCGCCAAAGGCGAGGTCAAAGGCGTGCTGGCCGTGTTCTGTCGCCATCTCCACGAGCCCGACCGGGACTGGCTGGAGTTTTTCGAGGCCCTGGCCGGGCAGGCCGCCGTTGCCGTGGACAACGCGCAGCTGCTGGAGCGGCTGCAACGCGCGCACATGGAGCTGGCCGTGGCCTACGAGGCGACCATCGAGGGTTGGGCCCGCGCCCTCGACCTGCGCGATCGGGAGACGGAAGGCCACACCCGTCGCGTGGTCGAGTTGAGCGAGCGTCTGGCCCAAGCTCTGGGCCTGAGCCAAGCCGAGATCGTCCACATTCGCCGCGGCGCGCTGCTGCACGATATCGGCAAGATGGCCGTGCCCGACAGCATCCTCCTGAAGCCCGACCGTCTCACGCCCGAGGAGGAAGCGCTGATGCGCCGGCATCCCCTCTTTGCCTACGAGATGCTGTCGCCCATTGCCTATCTACGGCCGGCGCTCGATATTCCCCACTACCACCACGAACGTTGGGACGGCAGCGGCTATCCCTATGGCCTCAAAGGCGAGCAGATCCCCCTGGCCGCGCGGCTGTTTGCGGTGGTGGATGTGTGGGATGCCCTGCGTTCCAATCGCCCGTATCGTCGGGCCTGGTCCAAAGAGGAGGCCGTGGCCTATCTGCAGGCCAACCGCGGGGTTCTTTTCGACCCGCGAGTGGTGGACGCGTTTTTGCAGATGTTGGACGTGGTGGACGATGGACGATAGACGATGGACGATGGATGGAAAACGATGACATTTCCCTACGGCGTGATTTGGGACATGGACGGCGTCCTCGTGGACACCGGCGAGTTTCACTGGCTGGCCTGGCAAGAGGCGTTGGCCGACTATGGCCTGAGCATGACCTACGAGCAGTTTCGGACCATGTTCGGCATGGTCAACCGGGACATCCTCACCTTTCTGCTAGGCGAACGGGCCACGCCTGAGCTCATCCAGGCCATCGGCGACCACAAGGAAGCCTGTTTCCGCCGGCTGATCCAGGGCCGCATTCAGCCGTTGCCCGGCGTGCGCCATTGGCTGGAGAACCTGGCCGCAGATGGGGCCGGTCAGGCCATCGCCTCCTCGGCGCCACCGGCCAACATCGCCTTGCTTCTGGATACGCTTGGCATCCGGTCGTTTTTCCAGGCCGTCCTGGCGAGCGAAGGTATGCCGGGCAAGCCAGCGCCGGACGTGTTCCTGGCGGCCGCGCGGGCTTTGGGGGTGCCGCCCGCGCGCTGCGTTGTCATCGAGGATGCCATCCCCGGCGTGGCTGCGGCCAAAGCCGCCGGCATGGCGTGCATCGCCGTCACCACGACGAATCCGGCCGAAGCCCTGGCCGCGGCCGATCGGGTGGTGCCCAGCCTGGATGGCCTCGATCCCGGCGCAGTGCGCCAACTACTTGACGCGCAGGGCTGAGGACGAGAAGCGCGGGGGTCGGTGGTTACGCTTGCACCACCCCGCGGGCCAACACCTCCTGCCGGATCGTCTCCTGGATGAGCTCGGCCGGTTGACCGGCATCGAGCACCACCCAGCGGCGGGGCTCGGCAGCGGCCAATTCCAGATAGCCTTTGCGCACGCGGCGATGAAAAGCCAGGGTCTCGGCCTCGAAACGAGTCCATTCGGCCGGAGTTTGCGCCTTGCGCCGCAGCCCGACCTCGACCGGCAGGTCGAGATAAAAGGTCAGGTCGGGCACAAGTCCGCCGGTGGCAAAGGCGGTGATGTCCCGCAAGATGTTGAGGGGTAGCCCGCGACCGTAGCCCTGATAGGCCAGGGTGCTATCGAAGAACCGGTCGCAGAGGACGATCCAGCCCTGTTCGAGATGGGGCCGGATGATCTGGCGCACGATTTGGGCGCGGGCGGCCGAATAGAGCAGGATTTCGGTCTCGGCGGCCATCTCGGTGTGGTTGGGATCGAGCAGGATGGCGCGGATGCGGTCGCCGATGGCCGTGCCGCCCGGCTCGCGCGTGGCCAGCACCTGCTCCCCGCGCGCCTGTAGCCAGTCGCGCAGGAGCTGCATTTGCGTGGTCTTGCCGCTGCCCTCGATGCCTTCGAAGGTGATGAAGGCCATTGGCCTGCCCTCCTCCCTCAGAAACGCACGCCCAACCGCTGCAAAACGACGACAAGCAGCGGCGCCAGGAAGATGGCGGGCAGGAAGTTGGCCGCGCGCAGCCGCTTGATGTCCAACAAAATGAAGGCGATGCTGAGGAGCACAATCCCGCCGGTGGCGGTCATCTCGACTACGGCCGGGTTTTCGGCCGTGACCCCGCCCAGGATGCCGCCGAAAAGCATGGCCGTCAGCGCCACTCCCCCCTGAAAAACGAACACGGTGAAGGCCGAGAGCAACACCCCTGCGCCCAGGCTGGCGGCAAAGGCGATGCTGGCGAAACCGTCGAGGATGGCCTTGAGCAGGAGGAACTCGTAGTTGTTGACCAGACCGTCCTGAATCGAGCCGATGAGGG
>JAOADB010000174.1 GCA_026417535.1 Caldilineales bacterium | reverse complement strand
ATTCCATCCCAGGCAGATGAAAGACGTAGCGCAAGATGGCCTCTTGCGCTACGTCGTTCGGCCGTCGTCCTAGCGAACGGCCGATGACGGGAAGGGAAGACCCATCCGGAACGTAAGACAGTAGGCTGAGTCGTTAACGGTTATCGGCAGGGTATTGTAGCAGGATGGGCAACCAAAGCGGAGAGCTTCGTCCCTCCCCTCCCAAACCCTGTCTTGACTTCTCGGCCCTTCTCGGCGTATCCTAAAGCATGGGCGCCATTGGCGACCCAGGCTGCCGCCACAATGGCGTGGCCGGCAGCCCCGTCGGTCGGTCAAGGAGGTGACCTATGTCTGCCCGCATCACCACCCGCATTCGCCAATCGTTGAGGGCTTGGGCTCGCTGGCTGTTCGCCAGCCCCGTGCAATACCTCCCGCCTCCTTTCGGTGACCCGGTGCCAGCCCATCTGAAGGCCTTTTGGGTGCAAGCCGAACGCGCCCGCAACGCCGTGCAGTGGGTCGTGCGGCATCGTCCTATCTTCCGGCCGCGCACGAAAGTGGGGCCGGGAAACGTTCCTGTCAAGCGCCTATAGGCGTTCTGCGCACGGCTCGGATGCCTTTGCCCAGGGCGCGGGCATCGTCTGGCCGTTTTCACGTGGCGGATGAGGCTTCTGGCGCCTCCAGTCAGAAGCCAAGGTCAACGATGAACGACGGAAGACAAGGCCGTTCCGTCTTCCGTCGTTCGTGTTTTCGTCCTGTCAAGCGACCCCGATCCGAAAAGAACGCACAACGGAATCGGGCCGAATCGTTACGGCATCGTTTTTCTTGCGGCGGTTTCATCATGGGCAAAAAGAAAAAACAGGCCGAGGCCATGACCGGGAACAACGAGACCGAGGCGGCGGCGCCTCCGGCCTCGTCCGACGGCCAGCGCCCGGCTACCGTCCCCACCACGCTGACCGGCGATAAGCCACCGGAACCGCGGCCCAAGCTCTCACGCAAGTTTTACGAAAAGGAGCTGAAGCGGCTCCATGTGGAGCTGGTCAAAATGCAGGAGTGGGTCAAGTACAAAGGGTTGAAGGTCGTCGTCATCTTCGAGGGTCGCGACGCGGCCGGCAAAGGCGGTACCATCAAGCGCATCATGGAGCCACTCAACCCCCGCTATGCCCGCGTCGTCGCTCTAGGCGTGCCGACCGAGCGGGAAAAGACCCAGTGGTATTTCCAGCGTTACGTGGCCCATCTCCCGGCTGCCGGTGAAATCGTCTTCTTCGACCGCAGCTGGTATAACCGCGCTGGGGTCGAGCGGGTGATGGGCTTCTGCACCGAGGAGGAGTACTGGGAGTTCCTACGCTCGTGCCCCTCTTTCGAGCGCATGCTGGTGCGGTCGGGCATCCAGCTCATCAAGTACTGGTTCTCCGTCAGCGATGAGGAGCAGGAGCGCCGGTTCCAGGCGCGGATCAACAATCCGGCCAAGCGCTGGAAGCTCAGCCCCATGGACCTGGAATCGCGCGCCCGCTGGGTGGAGTATTCACGGGCCAAAGACGAGATGTTCGCCTATACCGACATCAAACAGGCCCCGTGGTACGTGGTCAATGCCGATGACAAGCGCCGCGCCCATCTCAACACCATTCGGCACCTCCTCAGCCTCATCCCCTACGAGGACCTGACGCCCGAACCCATCGTCCTGCCCCCGCGCGCCCCGCGCGAAGGGTATGTGCGGCCGCCCATTGACTACCAGACCTTCATCCCGGAGCTGTACTGAACCGTAAGGGCCACTCCGGCCAGGTGCCCGTTTAGTCCGCCCCGCGCAAGAGCACCTGCGCCGCGTCGATGCTGCGGATCAGACCCGTGCGGCCGCCAGCGACCGTGGCGCCGGTATAGAGACCCACCAGCCGAGCCTGAGCGTCCAACACCGGGCCGCCCAAATTCTCTCGGCCCAGGACGATATCGGTCTGCAACCAGCCGCGGGCCAGGCCTAGGTCGGCGTCGGCCACCATGTCGGTGAGAACAGCTTGGGCAAAGGCCAGGACCCGGTTGGGATCGGTGCCGAAACTGAGGATGACCAGGGGCGCGCCCGGACGCAGGCCGGCCGTATCGCCCAAAACGACCGGGGTCAGGCCAAAGCTATTGGGCAGGGGCGAACCGTCCTGCAAGGCAAAAATTTGGAGCACGGCCAGATCGCGGCTGCGGTCGGCCCGCACCACGCGGGCCAGATACCAGCGGTCCAGACTCGTTTCCGCGCGGGTGGGGTCGCTGCTGAGTCCGACCAGGACCTGGCTTTTGCGATTGTAGGGCTGCCCGGTTGCGGCGTCGTACACGGCCGTGTAGGCGGTCAGAAGGCGACCGCGTTCGCCAACCACGACCCCGGTGGCGGGCACCGAGTTCGGCGTATCCTCGATGGGGGTGAGCAAGAAGGCCGTGGCGCGCAGTGCGCGGGCTTGGGCCACAGCGGGCGCCAACGGCGTCGGGGTGGGCGGCGGAACGGCCCGGCGCAACAAGGGCCATACCACCAGGAAAAAGACGATGAGCAATCCGGCCAGGCCGATGAAGGCGCCGATGAGGGCCGCCCGCACCACGGACAGCTCCGGCTGCGCCGCCGGGGAAGCGGCAGCCGCGGGCATCTGGCCCAAGGCGGCCGACGCGGCCGGACGCGGTTCGGCAACGACCTCCACCTGCAGCCGGGTACGTCCCAGGCGAATGACCTGACCGGGACGCAGGGGCTGCGGCGCGCTCAAGCGCACCTCGTCCACAAAAGTCCCGTTCCGACTGCCGCTGTCTTCGATCCAGGGCTCCTCGCCTTGCCAACGGATGACGGCATGATGCCGGGAGACCTCTTCATCCGTGAGCACGACATCGTTATCGGCCGCGCGACCCAGGCGCAGACCCGTTGCGCCGATGGGGTAGCGATAGCCGGAAGGGTGGACGAGAAACCAGGCCATGGCAGACGAGACCAACCCGAATCGAGTTCACCTCCGGGCCCAAAAATCCATGCCTCGGATGACACGATAGACCATCTCCACGGCCGGCGTCGCCAAACCGGCATCGTGGGCCATCCGTACAAGATCGCCGGCAATGGCCTCGATTTCGGTCTGACGTCTCAGCTGCAGGTCGTCGAGCATGTTCGTGGTGATATCGGTTTGTCCGGCGGCCTCCAACGTTCGCCCGCGCGTCGCCAGGACCTGGATGGCCTCGTCAAAGGGGGCATGGAGCAAACTTCGCAGCCCCAGACCGGGATAGTCGCCGATCATCACGTTATAGGCGCGGGCGATTTTGTGGACCTCGCGCGCGAGCTGGACGAAGACATAGGCCAGGTCCGAGCTTTGGAGGATTTGGTGGTAGGGCAGACGAGTCAGACCGCTGAGAACCGAAACCGGCAACAGATAGGCCAGTTTGGCCCACTCCACGACATGGATATCGGCCGGCACCTCGACCGGCAACCCGGCCTTGCGCCAGGCTTGGACAACCGCCTGCAACCGCGGGGTCTGGCGATTGTCCAATTCGCCGAACCAGGTATAGCCCATGGCCGTACAACGGACATGACCCGGCTCAAGACGACGGGCGGCGAGGATGGTGGTGGCGCCGACCACCGGTCCCGGCCCGAAATGGGCGATCAACGGCTCGTCCTTGCGCAGACCGTTCTGAAACGAAGCGACTATTTCCGGTTGCAGATGGGCGACATCGGTCAGGGCTTGTGGCACTTCGGGGGCGCGCACGCAGAACAGCAACACATCGGCCTCGGCGACCGTTTTGGCGTCGGTCGTCGCCCGGACCGGGACCACGAACTCGTGCTCGCCGGTGACGCGCAGACCGTTGGCCTGGATGGCGCGGATATGGGCCTCACGCCCGATCAGGGTGACATCAAAACCGGCGCGGGCCAGATAGCCGCCAAAGACGGAACCCAACGCGCCGGCGCCCATGATGACGATTTTCATAGGGAGTGGTTGGTGGAGGTAACTGGTAACTGGTTACTCATCTTCTCCGCGCAAGGCCCGGACGGCCGTGGCGGCCAGGATGGCCGCGGCTAGGGGCAGGGCCTCCTCGGCGAAGTCGAAGCGAGGACTGTGATGGGGTTCCGCCGCGGTTCCCTCCGGCCGGGCGCCTACGAGCAGATAGCAACCCGGCACACGGGCCAAGAACTCGGCCATGTCCTCGGCCACCATCAGGGGCGCGAGGGTGGTCAGCCCGGCGGGAGAGACAACGGCCGCGGCGGCAGCCGCCGCCAAGCGGGTGGCGTCGGGGTCGTTGACCAGAGCCGGGGTGTGGTCGGCCAGCTCCAGGGTGTACGAAGCCCCATGGCTGCGGGTCAGGCCGTCGAGCATCTCCTCCATCCGGCGGATCAGCGTCGCCCGCACGGCCGGTTGCAGGGTGCGCAGCGTGCCGGTCAGGACGGCCGTCTCGGCGATGACGTTGAAGGCCTCGCCGGCATGGAAGGTGCCCACGCTGAGCACGGCCGCCTCATGGGGCGGCAGGTTGCGGCTAACGATGCTTTGCAACAGGGTGACGGCCTGGCCGGCCACGAGGATGGCGTCCACGGTCGTGTGCGGCATGCCGCCGTGGCCGCCGCGCCCGGTGATGGTCAGGGTGAACCGGTCGGCCGCGGCCATGAGCGGACCCGATTGGGCCACGACCTGTCCCAACGGCAGCGGATTCCACAGGTGCAGGCCAAAGGCGAGATCGGGGCGCGGATCATCCAAGACGCCGTCGGCAATGGTAGCCGCAGCGCCGCCCAACCCCTCCTCGGCTGGCTGGAAGAGCAGCTTGACCCGGCCCGGCCAGTCCGAAGCCGTCTCGACCAGCATCTGGGCCACGGCCATGCCGATGGCCGTATGCCCGTCATGACCGCAGGCGTGCATGATGCCCGCGTGCTGGCTGGCAAAAGGCAGGCCCGTGGCCTCCGTCACCGGCAGGGCATCCATGTCGAAGCGCAAAAACACGGTGGGGCCGGGGCCGTTGCCCTCGATCAGGGCTACCACGCCGGTCTGACCCACGCTGGTGCGCACCTCCAGGCCCAGCCGGCGCAAATGGGCGGAGACGATGCCGGCCGTGCGTATCTCTTGAAAACCCAGTTCGGGATGGCGATGGAAATCCCGACGCCAGGCGACCAGCGCCGGGGCCAGTTCCTGGCTGCGCCGTCGAAACTCGTCGTTCATGGCAAGACCGCGCGTGGGGCGCGCCGCACCAACCGCGCCTGCCCGTCGGCATGGTAGGACGAGCGCACCAAAGGCCCCGATTCGACCCAACGAAAGCCCATGCCCTCGCCGATTCGCCGCAGTTCGTCGAATTCGGTGGGCGTGTAGTAGCGCTCGATGGGCAGGTGGAAGCGGCTCGGTTGCAAATACTGGCCGATGGTGAGGATATCGGTCTGAACGGCCCGCAGAGCGGCCATGGCTTCCAGGATTTCGTCCCAGCGTTCGCCCAAGCCCACCATCATGCCCGATTTGGTCAGAACCTCCGGGTCCATCGCCTTGGCCCGTTCCAACACCCGCAGCGAACGGTCGAACCGGGCCTGCGGGCGCACCCGGCGATACAGACGCGGCACCGTCTCGATGTTGTGGTTGAGGATCTCCGGCGCTTCGCGCATGACGGTGTACAGGGCCTGTTCATCCCCCATAAAGTCGGGGATGAGAACCTCGATGGTGCAATCGGGCAGCAGCTCGCGGATTTTGCGGATGGTGGCGGCGAAGATGAAAGCGCCGCCGTCGGGCAGCTCGTCGCGGTTGACCGAGGTCAACACGACATGCTGCAACCCCATCGCCTGGACCGTGCGGGCCACGCGCAGCGGCTCCAGGATGTCCACCCGTTCGGGACGGCCGGTTTTGATCTTGCAAAAGCCGCAGGAACGGGTGCAGATATCGCCCAAGAGCAGGAACGTGGCCGTGCCCCGGCCCCAACATTCGCCGATGTTGGGACAACCAGCCTCTTCGCAGACGGTATGCAGGCTGTGATGGCGCATCAGCCGATAGAGCCGCTGGTATTCGGGACTATCGGCGGGTCGGACCCGCAGCCATTCTGGCCGCCGGCCCGGCGTCAGCTGCGGTTCGTGCCAATTGTGGCGCGGGGGAGCAGGGTCGAGTTCGATGGGGATGGGCATGGGGTGGACGATGGACGATGGACGATGGTAACCGGTTTGCGTGGTTTGTGCTTTATACTTCGAAGTTGGCCTTTTGTTGGATGAAAGTAACTAGTAACTAGTTACTAGTTACTAGTTACTAGTTACTAGTTACTGGTTACTGGTCATTGAGAGGAGGAATATAAAACAAAAAATTGCGAAAACGACAAAAACTTAATAAAGTGTTGTCGTCTCAGCGATTCGATCTATTATCCTTGAAAAGTGATTCGCAGTATTTCTTGGTGTCTTTGTGATTATAAAAAAGAATTACCAGTTACCACCTCATCTCAAGGCATGGGCAATAAGGGCGCCGAGAGCATCGTATGCAAGCCGGGCGGCAAACGCCGAACGATCAGGGCCTGATTGACCACCAACCAGGCCGTGGCCAGGTCCCCCTGGAGACCATCCAGCCGCAGCCGCAACGATTGGGCGCCATCCACGACGATCTCGTCATACGAGCCGCCAGCGGCGCCAGCCTCCATGACCAGGCGTAGGAAAAGCCGGGGACGGCCGTGAACCATGCCCGTTGCCTGCTGGCGGATGCCGATGCAACGACCGGGTTCGACCGTGCCCAACCCGGTCGTAACCGGTTCACGGGCGACGATCGGGCGGCTGTCCACGTCAATCATGTCCAGTTCCCAGCCCAGCCCCGCGGCCAACATCTGCAGGCTGTTGCTGAGGCCCACATGGCCGATGCGTTCCTGGTCGAGCAGGTTTTGGACGACGGCGGGGTCTTCGCCCACGCCCATTTTCCGCTGCAAGGGCAGACGCCGTTGGGCCACGTCCACGACGCGGGTGACATAGACGGCTTCGACCTCGCCGGCCGCCCGCGCCACCAAAACAGGCAGCGTGTCCATGACAAAACCGGGGTTGACGCCGGTGCCGAGCACTGCCACCTGGGCCTGGCGACAGGCCCGATTGAGCTCACCGGCCCGTTCGGGATGGTCGTCCCAAGGCCATACGAGCTCCTCGCAGGTGGAAACGACGTGATAGCCGAGGGCGATGGCCTGCATCAGCAGCGGATAGACGGCTTCGAGCCTGGAGCCGGTGGCCTGCAGAACGACTGCGCCGGGCGGCGCGTGGGTGGCGGCCAGGTCGGAGACGACGAGCAGCGGCGGCAGATCGGCATCGCAGACGTGGTCGAGGGGCTTCCCGACGATGAGCGGGTCAATATCCACGGCGCCGACGACTTCCAACCGACTTTCTGCGGCCACCGCCTGGCCGATGGCCCGGCCGATAGGCCCCAACCCGAGCAGGATAACGGGAACGGGTGCGGACATAGCCGTCTCAGATATGAATGGCGTGGCCC
>JAOADB010000173.1 GCA_026417535.1 Caldilineales bacterium | reverse complement strand
AGATGTGTATAAGAGACAGGTGTCGTTGTACACGAAGGTGACTTCCGTATCGTCTTGCGGCACGACCAGGGGGATGTTGGGGCCGTTGCGCTCGCCGTTGGCGCCGTAGTTCTCGTCCCAGCTCTCGTTGATGGCAACCTTGTACTCGTAAGACCCGGCGGGCAGCCGCAGCGTCAGCTCGTAGTTGCCGTCGCCGTCCTTGTCCTTCATCCAACCCTTCAGGTGATCGGGTGCCCACTCGGCGCCGCCGACCTCGTCCATCATGTTGCCCACGAGGACGACGATCCGGCTATCGGGCCGGCTGGCCACCCAGTTATCGCCGCTGCCGCGGTCGTAGTAGAAATGGACCGTCTGGCCGTCCTGGGCCACGGTGAAGGGCACATTCGGCCCGTCGCGGCGGCCGCCCAGGCCGTAGTTCTCGGCCCATGAGCCGCCCACGGTCACCTTGAACTCGTAGCGGCCGGCGGGGATGCGGTTGGTGACGAACTTCCAGACGCCGTCGCCGTTGGCATCGGTGCCGCGGGTCTGCTCGTTGGCCGGGTCCCAGTTGTTGCCCAGGCCGGCGGCCTCGGCGTAGTTGCCGGGGAAGGTGATGAGCGGCCCGGCCGGCGGTTGCGCCACCAGCGGCGTCACCGTCTCGCCCACCTCCTTGCTGGCGCTATCGAAAGTAAAGGTGACGATGGCGCCGGGATAGGGCACGGTGAAGGTGCGGTTGGACGCGGGGTAGTTCTCGTCCCAGCTTTCGTTGAGGGCCACCTTGTACTCCCAGGTGCCGGGTGGGATGGACGCGGTCCGATAGGTGTAGACCCCGTCGCCGTCCCGGTCCTTCATCCAGGTGGTCAGGTTGGCCGGGTTCCAATCCTGGCCGCCGATCTCGTCGCCGAAGTTGCCGGCCACGACCGGGATGATGGTACCCGGTCGGCTGGCGACGTAGTTATCGGAACGGTCGTAGTAGAAGCGGACGACCTGGTCCGTGGCCGTGAAGGTAAGGTTGGGGCCGTTGGGCTGGCCGTGGCGGCCGTAGTTCTCGGCCCAGCTGCCGCCGACGGTGGCCTTGAACTCGAAGGTACCGTTCAGCGGCGTCCGCGTGGTGAAGGTCCAGACCTGGTCGCCGTTGTCATCGCTCGCCCGCGTCGTCGTATCGGCCGGGTCCCAGTCGTTGCCGCCGAGCTGAGCGACGTAATTGCCGGGGAAGGTGACCAGCGCATCGGCGCCGAGTTGCGGTTCGACCCACACGGCCGTGGTGCGGCCGGGCACGGTGAAGACGCCGTTGCCGGGGTCAAAGGTGGCCGTGCGCACGACCGGGTCCACCGAGTTCTGTTGCACGGGGTGGAGCGCCAGCCGCCGGCCGTCGAGGTCCGAATCGAAGGTCTGCGCCTCGTCGTTGGCGTTGATGAGGACGACGATCAGCTCGTAGTTCGGGTCGAGGTCAGGTCCGGCCCGGTCGGAGAGGGTCATGACGATGAGACCGGGGAGCTGGTTGGGGCCGGTGTTCTGGAAGGCGACCCGCGCCTGAATCTCCCAAGCCGTGCGCAGCCGGAAGAGGGGCGAGCTGTAGCGGATGCGCAGCAGCTCTTGGAAGAGGTCGCGGGCCAGGGCGATGTCGGCCGGGGCGGGTTTCAGGGCCGGGTCGGCTAGGAAAGGCCGCATGACATCCCAGCTGGCGGCGTTGGCCCAGGCCGGCGGCAGCCCCACGCCGAAGTTGTTCGTTTGATAGGTCCAGTCCACCTTGTTGAACCAGTCGCCCGAGTTGTAGCTGTCGCGGTCGAGGGATTTCGAACGCAACAGGTCGCCGCCGGCGTGGATGAAGGGGATACCCTGGCCGAGGAGGATGGTGCTGCGGCCGACGTTCTCCATCCGCACCCGGTCGGCCATGCGCGTTGCGGCCGGCGCAGCGAAGACATTGACATCGAAAAGCGTCTGGTTGTCGTGCTTGTCAATGTAGGAGATGTTCTCCTGGGGGTCGCGGGTGTAGCCTGCGGGCTGGCCGAAGTAGTCCACCTGCGCGCCGCGCACGAGCCGGCCCGTGCGGTCCTCGAAAACGTAATCGGCCAGGTTGCCGGCCATGCCCACACGGATTTGGTCGGTCTGGAGCAGGAGGGTCTGCAGCTGCTGGGCCGGGGTGCCGGGCACGGTGGGCTTGCTGTCGTAGAACGAGCCGTTGGCGAAGCCCTGTTTGCGCAACAGGTCTTGGCCGCTGTCGAAGGGACCGATGCCGCGCACGGCGTCCCGCAACCGGTCGGAGAAGGTACCGATGCCCGTGCCGGCCATGTTGTACTTCATGGCGTAGCAGTTCGGGCAGGTCGTCAGCCCCTTGTCCTTGGCCGAGCCGAAGTCCCAGCCCTCGCCGTAGAGGTAGATCTTGCTGCCGTCCACGCCATGGCTGCCCACCGTCAGCGCCTGCACGGCGGCCTTCAGGTTGAGCATGTTCTGCTTCGTGTGGAAGTTCATCAGGTCGAAGCGGAAGCCGTCAATCTTGTAGTATTTGGCCCAGGTGACCAGCGAGTCAATCATGAGCTTCTCGAACATGGCGTGCTCGCTGGCCGTGTTGGCGCAACAGGTGCTCGTTTCGACCCGGCCGTCCCGATTGAGCCGGTGGTAATAGCCGGGCACGATACGGTCGAGAACCGAATTGGGGCTTTGGCCGCTGGCGTTCGTGTGGTTGTAGACCACGTCCATGACCACCCGCAGGCCCATCCGGTTCAGCGCCGCCACCATCTCGCGGAACTCGACGATGCGGGTGACGCCGTTGGGATCGGTGCTGTAGGAGCCTTCGGGCACGGTGTAGTGGAGGGGATCGTAGCCCCAGTTGTAGCCGTCCAGGTCGCGCACCGGCGCCAGCAGGGCCTGTTGCTGGTCCGAATCGGGCGGGAAGGTGGCCATCAGGGCCGGGTCGGGTTCCTGCCACTGACTGCGATCCTCGTTGATGGTGGCGATGTCGAAAACCGGCAACAGGTGGAGATGGGTCAGGCCGGCGGCCTGCAACGCCCGCAGGTGCCGGACGCCGTGGCTATCGGGCAGGGTGAAGGCCTTGTAGGTCCCCTTGAGCGCGTCGGGCACCGAGGGGTCGTTGGCGCTGAAGTCGCGGACATGGAGCTCGTAAACCGTGATGTCTTCGGGCGCGACGAGGGGCGGCTTGGCCAGGACATCCCAGCCGGGCGGGGCCAGGGCCGGGTCGGCCAGGTCCACGATCTGGCTGCGGGTGCTGTTCATGGCCAGGCTGAAGCTGTAGGGATCGGTGACGAGGTTGCGCTCCACGCGGCCGGTGGAGGGGACGAAGACCTCCACCTCGTACAGGTAGTACTGGTGCTTCCAACTGGGCTCGCCGGTGATGCTCCACACGCCCGTGCTCGCGTCGTAGGTCATGTCGTGGACGGTGGCCGGCGTGGCGGGGTTGGCGTCGGCGAAACGGTGGAGCCGCACCGCTTGCGCCGTCGGCGCCCACACGCGGATGGTGGGCATGCCCTCCCGCCAGGAGACGCCGAGTTCGCCGGTGTAGGTGTAGAGGTCATCGAGGACGCCGGGGATCTGCAGGCCGGTGGCATCCACCAGATTGCCCTGGGCGTCTTTGGCCTGGACGGCGAACTGACCTTTGAGGATGGCCGGCACCAGGGGTAGGTCGGCGGGCGCGATCTTGAGCGCGCCCAGGCCGGCCAGATGAGGGAATTTGGCCTTGACGGCGTCGCTGAGGCCGGCGGGGTCGTAGGTCAGGGTGATGCTGCGGCCGCCCTGGATACCGGTCTTGTCCAGGCTCAGACCGGCGTCGGGGTCGTAGTGGAGGGTGTAGGTACGGTCAGGGCCGGTGGCCTGGGCCCAGGCGATGGGGTCGCGGCTGACCCCATGGGCCTGTTGTTTGCCCAGGTCGCCCTTGAAGGCGCGGGCAAGCACGGCCGTGGGCACGGCAGGGTTCGTGTATTGCTCGCCGCTGCCCTGAATCTGCCAGATTTCGTAGCCCTTGTCGGCAAAGACCAGGAACTGGTCGGGGCCGGGGTCTTTCTCGTCACCCTTGTGGATGATGTAGGCGAGCTGGGTGGCGCCTTCGACCAGTCGCACCTTCCAGAAGATGCCGAAATCGTCCCGGCCGGCCGGCGGCAGAGGATTCTGCCAGGTGACGCCGGGTTCGGCCGAACCCGTCCAGACGTGCAGGCCCCAGCCGTCGTAGTCGCCGGCGCTGCGGCGATAGTGGATGACGGCGAAATCCTCGGCCGCGCCGCGCTGCTTGTACACGGCCGGGTCGCCCGATTGCAGCCAGACCTGGTAGTGCTGGGCGGGGATGTAGCTGCGGTCGAGGTCGGGGTCCTTCTCATCGCCCTTGTGGACGATGAAGTTGACCGGTTTGGTCGGGTCGGATAGAGGGATGCGGAAGAAGGCGCCGTAGTCGTCGAAGCCGTCGGGCATCCGCGGGTTGTTCCAGTCGGTGCCTACGCCCGGCGCCAGCCCGTCGCCCCACAGGTGGAGGCCCCAGCCGGTGTAGTCGCCGTCGGGCCGATGGTAGCGGATGATGGTCTCGCCGGTGACGGCCGCCCGCGAGGCGTAGTTGGCCGGGTCGCCCTGTTTGATCCACAGTTCGGGGATGGCCAGGGGGTTGAAGCTGCGGTCGGCGGGCGTGTCCTTCTCGTTGCCGCGATGGACGATGTAGTTGACGGGCTTGGTCGGATCTTTGAGCTTGATGGCGACGTAGGCGCCGTAGTCGTCCACGCCGGCAAAGGGCTTGGGCGCGGTCCAGGTGGTGCCTTCGTCGTCGGCGATGGCGTCGCCCCACAGGTGCAGGCCCCAGAAGGTGTTGAAATCGGGGCCGGGGGTGCCGTAATCGCCGGCCGGCCGGTTGTAGTGGATGATGGCCCATTCGAGGGGCGGGGGCGGCGCCGCGCCCACACGCTCGCTCACCTCGTGGGTGGCGGCGTTGTAGAAGAAGGTGACCTCATTGCCGCCCGCGGGCACGGTGAAGCTGCGGTTGGCAGCCGGGTAGCTCACGTCCCAGCTTTCGTTGAGCGCAACCTTGTACTCCCAAGTGCCGGCCGGGACGTGGGCGGCGCGCCAGGTGTAGATGCCGTCGCCGTCCGGGTCTTTCATCCAGCTCTTGAGATGGTCGGGCGCCCAGTTCTGGCCGCCGATGGCCGCCAGGAAGTTGCCGGCCACGACCGGGATGATGGCATCGGGCCGGCTGGCAACGAAGTGGTCGCTGCGGTCGTAGTAAAAATGGACCGTCTGGCCGGCCTGGGTCACGGTGAAAGGCACGTTGGGGCCGTTGCGCTGGCCATTGCGACCGTAGTTTTCATCCCACGAGCCGCCAACGGTGACCTTGAACTCGTACTGGCCCGGCGGAATGGCGTCGGTGACGAACTTCCAGACGCCATCGCCATTGGCGTCGGTGCCGCGAGTGTTCAGGTTGTCGGGCGCCCAATCGTTGCCCAACCCGGCGGCGGAAGCGTAGTTGCCGGGAAAGGTGACGAGAAGCTCTTCGGCGGGGGAAACAAAAACCGCCGGTCGAGCCTCAGAACGGGCGTCGGTACCGGCGGTCAGGGGCAGCGCCGCGGCGATGGGCGCCAGGGCGGTAGCCACGAATGTCAACACCAGAAGGAGGGTCAGGACGGGCCGATGGCGGGACATGGGACGGCTCCTGTGGGGGGAAAGGGCGAGGGAAAAGCGATGGCGGCATTGTAGCAGAGGATGCAACCGGTTGCAAAATGGACGATGGAGGCAGGACGGGGGCTTTCGTCCTCCCCGCCGGCCCCGCTTCGGGACGAAGGGCGTAATGACGGAAGACGAAAAACCCTCCCTCGTCGGTCGTCTTCCGGCCCGTCAACCGGACCAACCAGGACGAACGCAGGCGTTCCCATCCCCCGAATTGCCGCCCTTTGCGCTCTCTGCTACAATCGCGCCGTCTTCATTGCAGGCGTTCCCGGCGCTGTCATGTCCATCATCGTCCGTCTGGCTGGTTCCCTTCGCCCTAACGACGACCACGAACGTGAAATCGTCCTGACGCAAGCGCGCACCGTCGGCGAGGCCGTCGGCCAGCTCGACCTGCCCCAAACCATGGGGCTGGTCATGCTCGTCAACGGCCGGCTGGCCCACTGGCAGACCGAACTGCAGGATGGGGATGTGCTCCAACTGTTGCCCGTCATCGGCGGCGGCGCTTCGGTCCGTGGGCATGTTTGAACATTGGCACGTTTGAACGTCAGCGCAATCCATCCCTCGTCTATCCTCCATCCTCTATCGTCCATCGTCCATCATGTCCATCGGCGGCACCTGGGGTCAATTCCTTCACGTGGACCTGAGCACGGGGCGGCAGTGGGTCGAATCGCCCTCCGATGCGCTCTACCTCCAACTGGTCGGCGGCCGGGCGCTGGTCGCCTATCTGCTCCTGCGTGATCTGCACGTCGGCGCCGACCCCCTCGGCCCGGAAAACCTGCTCATCTTTGCGCCGGGCCTGTTACAGGGTTCGAACCTGCCCGGCAGCGGTCGGCACGGCGTCGGCGCCAAAAGCCCGCTGACGGGCGCCATCGCCAGCTCGGAAGTGGGCGGCTGGTGGGGCCATGAGTTCAAACGGGCCGGCTTCGATGCCCTCATCGTCCACGGCCGTGCGGCGGCGCCGGTTTACCTGTGGATTCGCGACGGTCGGGCCGAAATCCGGCCGGCCGACCACCTGTGGGGTCGGGATACGGCCGATGTCGAGGCGGCCATCCGCGCCGAGGTGGGCGATGGGCAGGCCCGTGTGGCCCAATGTGGCGTTGCCGGCGAGAACCGGGTCCTCTTCGCCAACATCATCCACGATGTCAACCGCGCCGCCGGCCGCGGAGGCTTGGGCGCGGTCATGGGCAGCAAAAACCTGAAGGCCGTGGTCGTGCGCGGAACCCTGCGCCTACCCGTGGCCGACCGGCGGCAGGTCACCGCCGTGGCCAAATGGCTGGGCGAGAACTACGCCACCCTGGCCGGCTGGGCCGTCAAGATGGGCACGGTGCAAGGCGTTCGCAACTGGGGCCGGGTGGGCGCGCTCCCCACCCACAACTTCGCCAAGCCCGTGTTCGAGCGGTGGGAGGCCATCAGTGGCCAGCTCATGCATGAGACCATCTTGGTCGGCCGCGACACGTGTCAGGTTTGTCCGATTGACTGCAAGCAGGTGGTCGCATACGATGGCCGGCCCCTCGACCATCCCCAGCTCCACACCCGTTTTGCCGGTCGGCTTCAGCTGGACAAGGCCTACGGCGGCCCCGAATACGAGACCCTGGCCGGGTTCGGCAGCGCCTGCGGCGTGGATGACCTCCTGGCCGTCGCCAAAGCCAACGAAGGCTGCGCCCGTTGGGGCATGGACACCATCAGCCTGGGCATGACCATCGCC
>JAOADB010000017.1 GCA_026417535.1 Caldilineales bacterium | reverse complement strand
ACCGTGGAGGGCGTGCTGCTCGTCGGCGTGCCTGCGCCCCGGCAGTTTACGGCCGACGAGCTGCGCCTGCTCGAAGCCCTGGCCGAGATGGCCGGCGCCACCATCCATCGCCTGCGCCTTCACGCCGAAACCCTGCGTCGCGTCCAGCAGCTCGAGGCCTTGCAGACCATTGACCGCGCCATCACGGCTAGCCTCGATCTGCGTGTGTCGCTGGCGATTCTGTTGGAGCAAACCACGATCCAGCTCGGCGTAGACGCCGCTGGCGTCCTCCTTTATAACCCCCATCTCAATACCCTGGACTACGCTGCCGGTCATGGCCTGCGTTCGCCCCTGTATCGGCACACCCGAGTGCGCCTGGGCGAGGGCCTGACCGGGCTGGCCGCGCTGGAACATCGCCTCGTTGTCGTTCCCGACCTGTCCCAGGCCGATCCGCCTTGGGGACGGGAAACGCTCCGGGAGGCCGAAGGCTTTGTGACCTATGCCGTCGCGCCCCTGGTGGCCAAAGGCCAGCTGCAGGGCGTGTTGGAGATCTTCCACCGTTCGCCGTTGCGGCCGGATGAGGATTGGTTGACTTTCTTCCAGGCCCTGGCCCAACAGGCCTCCATTGCCGTTGACAATGCCCGGCTCTTCGACCGGCTGCAGCGTTCGCACATGGAGTTGGTCATGGCCTATGACGCCACCATCGAGGGCTGGGCGCGGGCGCTGGACCTGCGCGATCGCGAGACCGAGGATCATACCCGCCGGGTGACGGAAATGACCCTGGCCCTGGCCCGCGCTATGGGCATGCCCGAAGCGGAATTGGTGCATGTGCGGCGGGGCGCGCTGTTGCACGATATCGGCAAAATGGCCATCCCCGACACCGTCCTCCTCAAGCCGGGTCCGCTGACGGAGGAGGAATGGGCCATCATGCGCCGTCATCCCGAATACGCCCTGGACCTCCTCTCCCCCATCCTTTACTTGCGACCGGCGCTGGACATTCCCTATTGTCACCATGAGCGGTGGGACGGCCGCGGCTATCCGCGCGGCCTCAAAGGCGAGGAAATTCCCCTGGCTGCACGGCTCTTCGCCGTGGCCGATGTGTTCGATGCCCTGACGAGCGACCGGCCCTACCGCCCGGCCTGGTCTCGCCAGGAGGCCCTGGACTACATCCGCCACCAGGCCGGTCGGCAGTTCGACCCCAAGGTGGTGGCCGTGTTTTTGGAGATGATGGAAAAGGGAGAGATCGGGTAACCGATCACGGAGGCGTTCGGAAACGACCCTGCCGTTTGCAAACGAGAGCAGACGGAGGACGGACGACGGAAGACGAAAACCCTCCGTCTTTCATCTCCGATCGGGATCACCATGCCCTCGGCGGCTTCTCTCACACGCGCTCGTCGGGGTCGAAGAGGCGCTTGTATTCCTGGATGGCGAAGCGGTCGGTCATGCCGGCCAGATAATCGCACACCACGCGATAGAGGTCGGCGTCGGGCGCCTTGAGTTTCTCCTGGGTGCTGGGCGGCAGCTGGCGCGGCTCCTCGATATAGGCCCGAAACAGGCTGGCGAGGATGCGCTCGGCCTTGGCCGCCATGCGCATGACCCGGTAGCTGCGGTAGAAGTGCTCGAACAGATAGCGCTTTTGCACGGCGTTGGCTGCGGCCATCTCCGGGCTGAAGCCGGCCAGGTTGCGCCCCACCCGGCGCAGGTCATCCACCGAGGCGATGTGATGGGCCTGAAGCTGGGCGGCCGTGTGGCGGATGGCATCGCCGATTTCCAGACCGACCAACCGGCGGATGAGGCGTGCCCGCAGGAGGGTATCGAGCCGCGCCGGCCGCAGCGGCTCACCCAGCGAGTCCATCACCCGCTGCCACAGGGGCTGTTCGGCCAGGTCGGCCACGTCCAGGATGCCGGCATAGAGGCCGTCATCGAGGTCGCTCGTGTTCCAGGCGATCTCGTCGGCGATGTTGGCGATCTGGCATTCCAGCGTGCCGGCCAGGTGGGGTTCATAGCCCTCGGCGTGGCTGACGTCGTAATCCGTATCGTGCTTGACAATCCCCTCGCGCACCTCGTAGGTCAGGTTGAGACCGGGGAAATCGGGATAGCGTTGCTCCAACCGTTCGACGATGCGCATGGTCTGGCGCTGATGGTCGAAACCGCCATGCTCGGCCATGAGCTGGTTGAGGATGTGCTCGCCGGTGTGACCAAAAGGTGGATGCCCTAGGTCGTGGGCCAGGCAGATGGCCTCGGTGAGGTCCTCGTTGGCGCCCAAAGCCCGCGCCAGGGTGCGGCCCAATTGCGCCACTTCCAGGGTATGGGTCAGCCGGCTGCGGTAGTGGTCACCCTCGTGGTAGACGAACACCTGCGTCTTATAGGCCAGGCGACGAAAGGCCGTGGTGTGGACGATGCGATCCCGGTCCTTCTGATAGACCGTGCGCTCCTCGGCCTCCTCGTCGGGATACACGCGCCCGCGCGTCTCGGCGCTCTTCATGCCCCAGGGGGCGAGCGTCTCGTATTCGCGCGCTTCCAATCGTTTGCGGGTGATCATGACGGTTCCTTGCGAAGGCACCGCTGTAGCACAACTCCTGTGGAGTTGTGCGGCAGGTAACTACCGCCAGCGTCAATCCTCATCCTCAACCTCGGCCATGATATCAGGAGACGCCGGAAGCAAGTAGTGGAAATGGCCCCGTCCAACGGCGGCTTCGAGTTTGGCTAGAATCTTGGCCACGTTGTCATAAGGCCCGGCGATGAAAAAGGGCTTGCCCTCGGGACCGCCCATCGGAATGTCCTCCGGGCAGGCGTCGGGGTTGGCCGGCCCCAGCACGGCGAGCGCTTGCGGCAGATCGGGGTTGGGACGGAAGCCCAGTTTGTCGGCATAGCGAATGGATTCCCGTACGAGCTTAGCCACGAGGTCGGGGTTTGTCTCGACAAAGCGGTCGGTTTGCGATATATGGTGCCAAACGGTCAGGTACTCGGCTTCATCCGTAATCCGGCCGAAAGCGTTTTTGACGCCGAGACAGGCTCGATCGAGCAGAAAGGTGCCGATGGCATACCATCCTCCCGGACCGCGTCGGGCCATGAAGATTTGGGTCAGCTGCATGGGATCCTTCCAACCGGCGTTGATCATCAAGCGGTGCCAGGGCCAGTTCTGAACGACGTTGAGCGAAGGACGTTGGCTCTGTCGCTGGAGTCGTTGTATCGCTTTGCGGCGCTCAACGGCTTTTTGCTGTTTGCGTTTTTGGTTACGGGATAGGGGCATAGTTGTTCTGTAGAAAGATTGTTTTTTTTGATCTTTTTTTAATTACAAAAGATGCAAAGATATTAAGAATACCAAGATATCAAGAATAATAGATTGTTTTTGATTTGTGTTTAATTATCAATTGTAAGATAAATGTAGCGCAAGATGCCATCTTGCCTTACGTGAGGCTGTATCAATTGATATCCGGATTGAGACCGGCGCGGATGAGCACCCGTCGAGCGGCAGCCAGCATGGGCGCATCCACCATCTTGCCGTCGAGCACGAAAACGCCCACGCCGTGGCGCTCGTGCTCCCGATAGGCGTCGATCAGACGACGGGCCGCGTCCACCTGCGCGGTCGTCGGGGTAAAAGCCGCCTGGATGATAGGCACCTGCCGGGGATGGATGGCCATCTTGCCCTGATAGCCCAGCTCCACCGCCTCGCGGCACTCGCGGGCCAGGCCCTCGAGGTCATCCAGGGCCACGAACACCATGTCAATGGCGGCCAGGCCGAAAGCCGCGGCTGTTGTGACCACGGCGCTGCGGGCGTAGAGGACCTCGTGACCGGCCGCCGTGCGTACCCCACCGATGTCGCCGATGAGGTCTTCGGCGCCGAAGAGCAGGGCCTCCAGCCGGCCACCGACCCGGGCGATCTCGCGCAGGTTGACCACGCCCAAGGCCGTCTCGATCAGGGCCAGGATGCGGATGCAGCCCGGCGGCCAGCCGTAGTGGGCCTCGGCTGCGGTCAGGGCGGCATCGAGCCAGGCGATGGCCGCAGGGTCGGAGACCTTGGGCAACAGATAGGCGTCGGGTCGGCCGGGCAGGGTCGCAGCCAGATCGGCATCCTCCAGGCCGGAACCCACGGCGTTGAGCCGGACAATGCGCTCGCGCGGGCCGAAATCGAAGGTTTCCAAGGCCCGGCGCACCAGCGCGCGGGCCATCTCCTTCTGGCCGAGGGCCACGCCGTCCTCCAGGTCCAGGACGACGGCATCCACCTCCAGCGTGATCGCCTTGGCGATTTTGCGTTCGCTATCGCCGGGGAGAAAGAGCAGGGCGCGTCGGCGACGCATGATCAGGATGAGGGCGAAAGCGCATCGGGCCGCCGCAGGAACAGAACCGTGCGCACGACCTCGACCACGACCGTGCCGTGCTGGTTGCGGCCGATGTGCTTCAACTTGACGATACCGCGGTCGGGCTGCGAGCGCGAGGGCCGCATCTCCAGCACCTCGGTCTCCACGTACAGTGTGTCGCCGTGAAAAACGGGATGAGGATGGTTCACCGATTCGTAGCCCAGGTTGGCAACGATGGTGCCTTCGGTCAAGTCGGACACGGTGAGGCCCACGGCCAGGGCCAGGGTGAAGAGGCCGTTGACGATGCGCTGACCGAACGGAGTACGGGCGGCGAAGTCCTCGTTGAGATGGAGCGGCTGTGTGTTCATCGTCAGCGCCGAAAAGAGGACGTTGTCCATTTCGGTGATGGTGCGGCCCAGGCTGTGGACGATCCGTTGGCCTACGGCCAGGTCATCGTAGTATTTTCCGGCCATGAGGTTACCTCATCAGGCAGCGACGGATAGGAAGCCGGCTGTCTTGCGGCAGCAGACAGGGTGTCATACACTGCTTGCAACGACTCAGCCGCTGTTTTCACCGTCCGAGTGGCTTCCGTTGCCGCTAGCGGCCCAAGGCCGGGACGAAAGACGGACGACGAAATCACTACCATCACAGACAACGGTCTGAGCCATTGGCTTCATTCCGTTCATTCTAACCAAAACCCGGAGGAACACGGTAATGACCACTCTGCGCATCGGCGATATGGCGCCCGACTTCACCGCCGTGGCCGACAACGGCGAGACGGTGCGGTTATCCGACTTCCGCGGCCGCCGCGTCGTGCTCTATTTCTACCCCAAGGACGACACACCGGGCTGCACCGCCCAAGCCTGCAGCTTTCGCGACCATTTCGCCGCCTTGGCCGACAAAAACGCCGTCGTACTCGGCGTCAGCCCCGACGGCGTGGCCTCCCATCGGAAGTTCAAGACCAAGTACAACCTGCCCTTCCTGCTCCTGGCCGACGAAGACCATCGCATCGCCGAGCAATACGGCGTCTGGGGCGAGCGCAGCATGTACGGCAAGACGTTCATGGGCATCCACCGCAGCCATTTCGTCATTGACGAAGAAGGCCGCATCGTGGATATCCAGTACAAGGTCAAACCCGAAGAGAGCGTGGTGAAAGCGTTGAGGGCGTTGGAGCGGTGATGGGTGATTGGGTACTGGTGACTGGGTACTGGTGATTGGGTTTGGCCGAGGGCCGGACGAAAGACCAAGGACGAACGACGAAAACCCCTTCGTCCTCCGTCGTTCGTCCTTCGTCCGGTCATCGGCCGAGTTTCGGAACGAAAGACCAAGGACAAACGACGAAATCCCCTTCGTCCTCCGTCGTTCGTCCTTCGTCCGGTCATCGGCCGAGTTTCGGAACGAAAGACCAAGGACAAACGACGAAATCCCCTTCGTCCTCCGTCGTTCGTCCTTCGTCCGGTCATCAGCCAAAACCCAGTTATCGGTACCCAGTCACCAGTACCCAGTCACCAATACCCAATCACCCCCAACGCCGCGACCTCATCAGCCCGGGGCATGGCGGGCATGGTGCCGAACCGGGACGCGGCCAGGGCGCCGCAGGCATTGGCAAAGCGCACGGCCTGGGGCAAGGGTTGGCCCTGGAGCAGGGTGAACACCAACCCGGCTGTGAAGGCATCTCCGGCGCCAGCCGTGTCCACCACCTGCACCGGAAAGGGAGGCACCCAACCGGACGCGTCTGCTGTAGCCCAAAAGGCCCCACGCGGCCCCAGTTTGAGCACAACGGCCTGAGGGCCTTGGGCCAGCAAGGTCTGCGCCGCGGCCAGGATGGCATCGTCATCGGCCAACGGATAGCCCACCAGGGCCTGGGCCTCGGCCTCGTTGGGCGTGAGGACGGCGGCGTGACGCCACAACCGTGGACAATAAGGCCGAAAGGGGCCGGCGTCCACGAAGACGGGTAGCCCATGCGCTTCGGCCAACCCCACCGCCCGCAGGAGCGCGGCTTCGGGCGCCTCGAAGTTGAGCAACAGCCCATCGAGGCGAGGGAGCAAGGGACGCAATGCCGCCTCCAACCGGTCGGCGGCCAGGGTCTGATTGGCGCCGGGAGCAATGAGAAAGGCCGTGCGGCCGTTCGGTTCGACCAGTAGAACCCCAGCGCCGGTATCGGCGGCGGGATCACGGCCGACTCCGGCGATGTCCACCCCTTCCCGTTGCAGGGCCGCGGCGGCGTAGTCGGCGAAGAAGTCGTCGCCCATGTTCCCGAGCAGATGGGCACGACCGCCCAGCCGGGTAAAGGCCACCGCTGCGTTGGCTGCCTTACCGCCCGGCGTCACCTGAATCCGGGAAACGTGCAGATTTTCGCCGCTGCCGGGCAGCCGTGGGGTAGCCACCAGGATGTCAATGACGATGGAACCGATGACGGCGATGCAAGGCGAACTCGTCATAGCTCCTCACGCTCCTCCCAGCTCCTCAAGCTCCTCCAAGCTCCTCCAAAAACTCCTCCAAGCTCCTCAAACTCCTCCAAACTCCCTCCAATCCCCATCTCACACGACAAACGCCCATTCGCCCCCGCGCATGACCGGCTCGCTCACGCCATTGCGCAGGCCGTCCACGTCCATCTCGCCGCTGCCGATCATGAAATCCACGTGCTCCAGGCTGTCATTGCCGCCGGCAGCCGCAAACGCCTCGTCGGACATCTTTTCGCCGCCGGCGATGCAATCGCGATAGGCGCGGCCCAACGCAATGTGGCTGGCCGCGTTTTCGTCGAAGAGGGTGTTGTAGAACAGAAGGCCCGACCGGGCAATCGGCGAGCTGTGAGGCACCAGGGCCACTTCGCCCAACCGCGCCGCGCCTTCGTCGGTCTCGACCAGACGACGCAGCGCGTCTTCGTTTTGGCCGGCGCGCAGAGCGACCACGCGACCGCCCTCGAATTCGAGACTGAAATCGGCGATGAGCACGCCGCCGAAGTTCAGCGGCATCGTCGCCCGCACCACCCCCTCCACACGGCGGGCATGAGGCGCGGTGAACACCTCCTCGGTGGGGATGTTGGCCGTGTAGGTCACGCCGTTGGCGGCGGTGTTCTGGGCACCTTGCCACATGTGCCCTTCGGCCAGACCAACGGTCAGGTCGGTGCCCGGCCCGCGAAAACGCAGGGCGTCGTAGCGCCGGGCATTGAGATAGGCGCCGCGGGCCTTTAGCCCGGCGATATGGCGTTGCCAGGCCGCCAACGGTTCGGGTTCATAGACCCGACAGGCCTGGAAAATGGCGTCCCACAACCGGTCTACGGCGGCTTCGCCCCTCAGGTCGGGGAAGACCTTTTCGGCCCAACCGGTCACGGCCGCAGCGGCCACCAACCAGTTCATGACATTCCGGGTTACGTTTTGGAAGTAGGGGGCCATGTGTTCGAGCACGGCGCGGCGGGCCGTAGCCAGACGGTGCGGGTCAATGCCCTCCAGCAGGGTGGGGTTATCGGCCGTGACATTGAGCACGGCATCCCCGCGGTTCGTGTGCTCGCGCAAGGCCTCGCTGTGCCAGGACGAGTAATACGCGAACGAATCGGCCGGCGCATAGCGAAAACGGGCCAGGCGCACGGCCTCGTCGCCCCAGATGACCTCGACAAAGGGCGAACCCATCTGGTAGGCTTGCCTGACCACCTCGCGGACCAGCGGCGCTGCCTCGATGGGCACACCGTCGGTGCGAACCGCGGTGATCAACAGGCGCTGACCGGCCCGCAGGTTCAGGCCGATCTTGAGCAAGATTTCGGCATAGGTTTGGAGATGACGGTCAAAATCGGGAAGCATGACAGACTCCGGTGTGAGATGGACGATAGACGATGGATGATGGGGTAGTCGCGGGTTGCACAGATGGTAACTGCTCAGGCCGATGACGATGATGGCTCAGGTTCCAACAGGGTTCCATGCCAGGCAGAGGTAAGATGTAGCCCCATATGCCAGCTTGCGCTACGTCTTTCGTCCCGTCGTTCTTACGAACGGCCAATGACAGAGGAAAGACCCATCTCGAACGTAAGGCAGCGGGCGGAGCAGTTCCATGTATGGAATCTGTGGTCTCGTCCTGCGTCCGGTTGTGGCTGCTTGCCGGAACGCTCGGAACTACAGCAGAACGAAGTATAACCCCAGGTCGCCCTCTTTGCCATCGGCGCGGAAGTGTTCGCACACCTGTAGGCCGGCGGCCGCGGCCAGGTCGGTCATCTCGCTCTCGTCGCACTCATGGACGTAGCGAAGCCCTGTCTCTTGCCAGCGCAGCAGGTAATCGCCAGGTTCGACAGCGGCCGCCGTGAGACCGACGGTCTCCCAGGGCACGATTTTGCGCCGCAAGCGCGGGACATGGCTGAAGCGCCAGGTGGAGAGGATGAGGACCCCGCCAGGGCGGCGACAGCGGGCAGCCGCTGCCACGAACGCGGTTCGGGCGTCGCGGCCGGGCAGGTGATGGAGCACGGCCAGGGCGACGACGACATCGAACCGCCCCGGGCCGACCGCCTCATCCCAGTCGGGCGTGGTCAGGTCAAGCTGGAGAAAGGTCACCCGGGTGTGTCGTAACCCGGCCGTTTGGCGGCGAGCTTCGTCGAGCAAACGGGCCTCGGCATCCACGCCCACGTAATCCACCTGCTGCAACTGCCGGTCGAGAAACACGGCCAGGCGCCCGTTGCCGCATCCCAGGTCCAGCACCTGACAAACCGACGGAAAATGGGCTATAATACGATGCCAGCCCGGTTGTGGCCCCTGCCGCGTGGCGGCAAAATCGGCGGCATGAACGGCATAAAACTGACGATTGAGCTCCAAAAGCCGCTGCCGAATGACTTCGTTCATCATGATCGCTCCGAAACAACATTTTCTATCCTCTTCTCGTCTTTGTCAAATGAGTAGTAACTGGTGACTAGTTACTAGGAAATTATCTTATTACGCCGATTGTTGCAGTTACCAGTCACCAGTAACCAGTAACCAGTTACCAATCCCTCACCCATGCCCACCCTCACCCTGGCCCGTTGGTCGGATAGCGCCGGTCGGGTCCTGGACTCGACGGCCGAAGAAACCGAGCTGCTCACCATCCTTCAGGCTCTGGCCGCCTTGCCGCAGGCGACGCCGGAGGCCTACCTGGAGGTGATCAACGCGCATGCCCGGCGAACGGGTCGGCTCTTCGCCAAGAGCGAGCTGGTGGACGGCTATCGGCAGCTCGTGGCCGCCGGTCGCCTGGCGCCCGACCGTCGGTTGGAACGGGTGTTGCAGCTCAAACCGGTGCGCACCATCTCCGGCGTGGCCCCGGTGACGGTCTTGACCATGCCCTATCCGTGTCCGGGCAAGTGCATTTTCTGCCCAACCTTCGTGAACATGCCCAAGAGCTACGTCCCCGATGAGCCAGGGTCGTTGCGGGCGCTGCAAAACGATTTCGATCCCTATCGCCAGACCCTATCGCGGCTGCGCGCGTTTCGGGCCACCGGACACAGCGCCGACAAGGTCGAACTGCTCATCCTGGGAGGGACCTGGTCGGCCTATCCACGGTCGTATCAGGAGTGGTTCGTGCAGCGCTGTTTCGATGCCATGAACGGCGTGGACTCGACCACCCTCGACGAAGCCCAACGGCGGAATGAAACGGCCCGTCATCGCAACGTCGGCCTGGTGATCGAGACACGGCCCGATGCCATCAGCCCGCGCGAGTTGGAGCACCTGCGACGACTGGGGGTGACCAAGGTGCAGCTGGGGCTGCAAAGCCTGGACGACCGCATTCTGGCCCTGAACAAGCGCGGACACACCGTGGCCGAAATGCGGCAGGCCGTGCGCTTGCTGCGCGGGGCCGGCTTCAAAATCGTCCTGCACTGGATGGCCAACCTCTACGGCGCCACACCCGCATCGGACTACGAGGACTTCCGGCGTCTGTGGGACGACCCGGCCATCCGGCCCGACGAGCTGAAAATCTACCCGACCTCGCTTCTGCGGGAGACCGAGCTGTACGGCTATTACGAACAGGGCCTGTACCGGCCCTATGACGAACAGGAACTCATCGCCCTGCTCGCCCGTTGTAAGACCCTTGTCCCGCGTTACTGCCGCATCAACCGGGTGTTCCGCGACATCCCCTCGCCCAACATCGTCGCCGGCAACAAAAAGACGAACCTGCGTCAGCTGGTGCATGCGTACATGGCGCGACACGGCATGGTCTGCCGGTGTCTGCGCTGTCGAGAGGTGCGGGAGCGCGATGTCCTGCCCGAACGGTTGCGCTTGCAGATCCTGCCTTATCGCACCGACATCAACCGGGAATTGTTCCTGAGTTACGTGACTCCCGACGACCGGGTAGCGGCCTATCTGCGGCTCTCGTTGCCCGATGCGCCGGCAGTGGTGCCCATCGCCGAGATCCGCGATGCGGCCATGATCCGCGAGGTCAAGGTGTACGGCCCGGCCCTAGCCCTCGGCGCCGACAGCCAGGGCGAGGCCCAACATCGGGGCTTGGGGCGGCGGTTGGTCGAGTTGGCCTGCCGGATCGCCCGCGACGAGGGCTTCGGTCGTATCGCCGTCATTGCCGCCGTGGGCACCCGTCCCTACTACCGGCGCCTGGGTTTCGAGACGGGCGAGCTGTACATGAGCCGGGTGTTGTAGGCAGGCGACAGAGCCGTTGGACCGGTTTTCGCCCTCGTGGTGAGCGCATTCGAGGAGTCTTTCCATGTCTTCTCCGACGTTCCTTCAGCGCGTGGTGTTGAAAAATTACAAGAGTATCGCAGCCTGTGAGGTTTACCTGCGGCAACTGACGTTTCTGGTCGGTCCGAACGGTTCGGGCAAGAGCAACTTTCTCGACGCGTTGCGGTTTGTGACCGATTCCCTGAGTACCTCGCTGGATCACGCCATGCGCGATCGGGGCGGTATCCATGAAGTGCGCCGCCGTTCGGGTGGTCATCCCACACACTTCGGCATCCGACTCGACTTCCGATTGCGCTCAGGGCATGAAGGCTACTACGCGTTTCGAATTGGTGCACGACCCAAAGGGGCCTATGAAGTGCAACAAGAGAAGTGTGTCCTTCAAAGTCCAGAAATAGGGGGCCCAACACACTTCTTTCATGTCCAAAACGGCGAGGTCGAAGCAAGCACCCGGATTACGCCGGCATTTTCTCCCGATCGTCTGTATCTCGTCAATGCCTCCGGTTTGCCCGAATTTCGACCAGTATATGAGGCCCTTTCCCAAATGGGCTTCTATAATCTCAATCCGACCGTCATGCGGGAACTGCAACCGCCGGATGCCGGTGTGCGGCTTGCGAGAGACGGTAGTAACCTGGCCAGTGTGCTTTCCGCCATTGCTTCCTCGCGACCACAAACCAAACAACGCATCGAGGAGTATTTGAGCAAAATCGTGCCCGGTCTGCACGGGGTGGATGCCAAGCCGATCGGTCCCATGGAAACTATCGAGTTCAAACAGGAGATGGTCGGATCGCCATCGCCCTGGCGTTTTTTGGCCATCAACATGTCCGACGGAACATTGCGGGCTTTGGGACTGTTGGTCGCCCTTTTCCAATCGGAAAACGGTCAGACGCCTTATGTGCCTTTGGTCGGCATCGAAGAACCGGAAATTGCCCTCCATCCTGCGGCAACCGGCATCCTTTTCGACAGTCTGAAAGATGCCAGTCGGTATACCCAGATCATCGTCACGAGCCACAGCCCCGATCTGCTCGACCATGAAGGGTTGGAGACCGAGGCCATCCTGGCCGTTGTAGCCGAAAAGGGGACCACGCTCATCGCTCCCATCGATGCCGTAGGTCGTTCGGTTCTGCGGGAACGGCTGTACACGGCTGGCGAACTCCTGCGGCAAAACCAGCTGATGCCGGATCCCGAGGTGCTGAATCGGGTTCATTACAGGCAGCTGTCCCTCTTCGACGATCCGAAAGCCCCATGAACATCCGGATAAGCTGTATTGTCGAGGGACACGGTGATGTGAAAGCCGTTCCCATTCTCATACGCCGGGTGATCCACACCATCGCTCCCGCGCTTTCTGTGGATATCCCAACACCGATCCGAGTTCCCAAGACTCGCCTTGTCAGACCAGGCGAATTGGAAAGAGCCGTTGAATTGGCAGCCCGCCGAGCGATGCCTGGCGGCGGTGTGTTTATTCTTCTCGACAGCGATGACGAATGCCCTGCCCAGGCCGGTCCCGAGCTGATGGCGCGGGCACGGGCAGTTCGCCAGGACATCCCGTTAGCCCTCGTGTTAGCTAAAAGAGAGTTCGAGGCCTGGTTTCTGGCTGCTGCCGAGTCTTTGCGTCGTGAACGGGGATTGGCGCAAGACCTGATCGGACCCGAAAGGCCCGAAGACATCCGTGGGGCTAAGGAGTGGCTCAGCCGTCATATGAGCGCCGATCGCCACTATGTAGAAACCCTGGATCAGCCGGCGTTGACCGCCCGTTTCGATTTGCAACAGGCCCGTCGCGCCGACTCTTTTGACAAATGCTACCGTGAGATTGAAGGGTTGGCCCGTCGTCTCCTGGCGGGATTGTGACTTGGCCTTGGAGAGAAGAAAGCGTTTTTTCGTAGCACCATTGCCGGCATGCGCTACACTCGGTCCAGCCCTCCCGTTGCCCTCGCGCGTGCCCACAGGGCCAGGAAGGCGTCCACGGTGGTGGGGATGCCGGGCAGGCCGAGCGCGGCAGCCAGGCGAACGAGCTGCGGCGGGTCTATCTGGGCCTGGGCTAACAGCCCGGTTTGCGCCAGGACCGCCTCCGTGGGGCCATCGGCCAGGATACGACCGTCGGCCATGACGATCAGTCGCGGGAAATGCTCGGCCACGAAGTCCATATCGTGGGAGATGACGATGACGGTGCGGCCTTCGGCCCGCAAATCGGCGATGACCCGGCCCAGCAACGCCGTCCCGGCGGCATCCTGGCCGGTGGTCGGTTCGTCAAGAACGACGATGGGCGTCTCCATGGCGAGGACGGCGGCCATTGCCACGAGCCGGCGCTGGGCCAGCGACAGATCGTAGGGATGACTTTCGGCCAGCGCGTCCAGGCCCAACTTTGCCAGCGTCCGCGCCACCGCCGCCTGGATTTCAGCCTCGCTACGCCCCAGATTGCGGGGACCAAAGGCCAGCTCGCGGCGGACGGTGCGCTCGAAGAGCTGGTCGTCGGGGTTCTGGAAGACATACCCCACCCGATGGGCCAGCTGCGCCACCGTGTGTTCGCGCGTGTCCCAATCGCCGATGAGGACGCGGCCTTGCTGCGGCCGCAACAGGCCGTTGAGATGCCGGGCCAGGGTCGTCTTGCCGGCGCCGTTTTCGCCGATGATGGCCACGGCCTCACCGGCTGCTATCTCCAGGCTCACCCCGGCCAAGGCCTGGACTCCGCTCGGATAGCGGAAGACGACGTCGGTAACGACCACTCTCATGACCAAAACGCCACCGCTTGCGGTAGAGTGACCGGCAGGGGCCGGTCGGTCGGCGCCAGGCCCTGGGCCTGTCCTCGTCGGGCGGCCTGGGTATAGCGGGTGGCGCCCACGCCCCAGGTCTCCATCTCCGGCCGGGTGAGCACGTCGGTCGGCGCGCCATCGGCCACCAGGCGGCCCTCGGCCAGGACGATGACCCGGTCGGCATAGGTGGCCACCCATTCCAAAGCCTGGGAAACGAGCACCACGGTCGTATGGTGGCGGGCGGCCAGGGCGCCGAGGACGGCAAACACCTCACGCGTGCCGGCCGGGTCGAGCTGGGAGGTCGGTTCATCGAGCACGAGCACCTGGGGCTGCATGGCGAGGACGGCGGCCAGGGCCAGTCGTTGCTGCTGACCGCCCGAAAGGGCAAAGGGCGAACGGTCGGCCAGGTCGGTCAAGCCGGTGACGGCGAGCGCCTGCGCAATGCGCGGCTCCATCTCGGCCGGCGGTACGCCCAGGTTCTCCAGGCCAAAGGCCACCTCCTCACGCACGGTGTAGCAGGCGCCGGTGATCTGGTTGAAGGGATTGGCAAAAACGAGTCCCACCAGCCCCACCAACGCCGACGGCGGCGTGGCGGCAATGTCATGGCCGGCCACCATGACGCGCCCCTCCATCCGGCCGCGATAGAAGTGGGGCACAAAACCGGCCAGGGCATAACACAAGGTGGATTTGCCGGCACCGTTGGCGCCCAAGACGGCGCAAAACTGCCCCGCCGGAATGGTCAGGCTGAGGTCGCGCAACGCCGGTCGTTCTGTGGCCGGGTAGGTGTAGGTGAGGTGTTCGATGGCGATCACGGTCGGTCGTTTCACCCCAGGAACAACCGCAGGCCGACCACGGCCAGACTCGCCAGGGCCAACGCACGACGGGCTACGGCCTGGCCACGCGAATCGGGCAGAACCAGGAGCGAGGTCTTCGGCCCCTGGCGGCTGAAGCCGCGACTCTCCAGGGCAATGGCCCGCTCTTCGATGTCCACCAGGCTGCCCAAAACCAGAGGAGCGATGAGGGGAATGAGCGCCCGCGCCCGTCGCCGCAGGCTGCCGTGGATTTCCAGACCCCGACTTTGCTGAGCGGCCAGGATGGTAGCGGCACGAGCCTGAAAGCGCGGGATGATCTGCAACGTCGCCACCAGGATGTAGGTCAGGCTCTTGGGTACCCCGCGTTGGGTCAGGGTCAGGGCCAGGGCGTCGGGACGGGTGCTGAGGGCGAAGAGGAGAAAGCTGCTGACGACCATGAGGATACGGCCCGTGCTGCGCACGGCGAAGAGCAGCCCCTCAACCTTGAAGGTGAGCGGCCCCACCCCGAACAGGGGCGTACCCCGCGGCCAGAACAGGCCCTGCACGAGCACCAGAGAGATGGCAAAGGGCAACACCACCCGCACGGCCCCGGCCAGCAACGGCCGCAAGACGGCCCCCCAAACGGCCAGGGGCACCACCAGGGCTATAAAGGCCACGTAGGCGCCCACCACGCCCGGCAAAGCCAGCCCGCAAACGAGCAGGAAAAACGCCAGCCAGAGCTTGGTCAGGGGATGCAGACGGTGCAACCCCTGTCTCTTATACACATCT
>JAOADB010000172.1 GCA_026417535.1 Caldilineales bacterium | reverse complement strand
CTTGGCATCCTGGGCGATGGCCGGCACTAAACCATCTGGACCCCAGGCGATGGCATCCAGCCAGCCCTCATCAGCGCTCATTGCATACCTCTGCTTAAGCGATCGGCCAGACGCTGGGCCGCGGCAAAATCCAGGGTCCCCTCATAGATCGCCCGCCCGGTGATCGCAGCGGCGATCGCACCGGCCTCGCAAAGGGCGCGGATGTCCTCGAGGGTGCTGATCCCGCCCGAGGCGATGACCGGGATCGAGACCGCCCGCGCCAGCGCCGCCGCGGAGTCAATGATCTCGCCGGTCTCGAAGCGCCACTTTTCGCGGCCGTCGGGGTAGAGGGCATAGAAGACGTGGTCGGCCGAGCCCACGTAGATGACGCCGTCGCCGTCCACCACCGGCGTGGAGAAGATGCCCTTGCCGGTGGTGAAGCTCCACGGCCTGTCCCCGGTGTACACGGCCGGCAGAGGGCTGCGGCCCGTGTTGCGGTGATCGCGGCGGAAGGTAGGCCATGGCGACTCTGGCTGCACCGGCACTTCGTAGCCGAAGGGTCGGGACGGCAAGCCAGGGAGCCGAATCACGAAGGGCACAGCCTCTGATGCTCGCTCACCCAGAATCCCGCGGCGGATTACCCGCACCGTTCCGCTGCTCGCCTCCGACGGCAGCGCGGCCACGGTACGCGTGTCGGACCATTGGACGATGGCATCCAGCGTCGTGGCCTTTCCGCCGAACGTCGCCTCCACGGTGCTCGCTCCCTGGCGGTCGCCGAAGCCTTGGCCCACCAGGACCAGCTCGCCGTCGGTCGGCGTAATGGGCACGCTGGTAATCACCGGCCGCCGGCTCAGCAGGTACACCAGTCCCAGGAACAACGCCGAAGCGAGGGCAAAGAACCCCAACCACAGGGCCAGCCGGCCGGATAGGCGCAGCATGACGGCTCAACCTCCTGAGAACACATAGCGGCAGTACCCTCCGGCCGCAGCGACAGCGCACGTTTGCACAACCGGGCGCTTGCAGGCTTCCTTGTACCGCCTGGAAGGCGTTTTCTGCGGCATGAGAGTCTCCCGGGGCAATGACACGGTGTAATCGTATTGTATGCCCTCTCCCACAGTCCCTTCAAAATGTCCCTTTGGTGAAGAAAGCCCCTTACCATTCGGCCGATCCCCGTGATGGGCTTGGGTTCCTGCCTTGGTCTCATGCCGGGCCGAGGGAAGACGAACGAGGAGCCATAGACGCCACCGATGGCACAGGAGCGCGTTGACAGTCTCACCCGTGAGGTGCAGTTTGCCATTTGCGTTCGGGGGTGCTATACTAGGGTTGTTCCTGCCCTGGTAGCTCAGCGGACAGAGCGCTTCCCTGCGGAGGAAGAGGTCGAGCGTTCAAGTCGCTCCCAGGGTGCTGATGTACCCGTCTTGAGGACGGGTATTTTTTATAACGTGCCGATTGGCCCAATTTGGGATGAAAGACGAACGACGAAAGACGGAAAAACTCCATCTTTCGTCGTTCGTCTTTCGTCTCTCCCGCAATGGCAAAGTAGGGAGATGGGGTCATCACGGACCATCGGCTCGATCGTTCCGGTTCGCCTTTCGATGGAAGCTGAAACACCCTTGGTTGCTCTTGAGCCGGTTTACCGCGACCGTCTGCTCCCATGTCGGCGTTGCGGCCTGCGCTTCCTATGGACGGCCTGGGAACAGCAGCAGGACCCGACGGAGCCATCCCATTGTCCCGGCTGCCGGCACCTTCTGGCCCTGACTCCGCGGTACGGCAGCCTCAAATGGTACGATCGCCGCAAGGGCTTTGGCTTCATCACCATGGCCGACGGCAGCGAAGTCTTTTTCCATCGCCGCGACCTGCGCCGTGCGCGTGGCTTGCGTCGGGGACAGGTGGTCTCGTTTCGGCTGGAAACGGATTCCCAGGGATTGCGGGCCGTGGCCGTTGCACCCGTGTCGGAGGCATCGCCTTGAAGTCGTTGCCGGAGGTGACGATCTACATTGACGGGGCCTGTTTGGGGAATCCAGGGCCCGGAGGGTGGGCTGCGCTGCTGCGCTGGAACGAGCAGGAAAAGGTGCTCGATGGCGCTGCCAGCCTGACGACCAACAATCGCATGGAACTGCGCGCTGCCATCGCCGCTTTGCAGGCGTTGAAACGTCCCTGTCGAGTTGATATCTACACGGACTCCCAATATCTGCAACGGGGGATCACGGAATGGTTGCCGGTCTGGCAACGGAATGGCTGGCGCACGAGTCGCCGCGAAGCGGTAAAAAATCGCGATCTGTGGCAGGCCTTGGTGGAAGCCATGGCTCCCCATGAGGTCCATTGGCACTGGCTGCGCGGCCATGCCGGCCATCCCGATAACGAGCGGGTTGACCGGCTGGCCCATCAGGCCGTACGTGAACAGGCGACGGGCGCCGAACCCGATGTGGACCCCTCTTCTGACGACCCTTCCGCCTTGCCGATTGGCGAGAACGGTGGTTGAATGCAAGTGTGGCTGCTTATCCCTGTTCTCGTTCTCTCTCCGGACAAGGCCCATATGCAAATCGTCAACTATCCCGACAACCTCTGTCATGAGCGGGTGCGCGCCTGGGTCAATGAGATGGGAGCCTTGTGCCAGCCCGACCGTGTCTACTGGTGCGATGGCTCCGAGCAGGAGTACGACGCCCTCTGTGCGCAGCTGGTCCGCTCCGGAACGTTCATCAAGCTCAACGAAGAGAAACGGCCGAACAGCTACCTGGCGTTATCCGATCCCACCGACGTCGCGCGCGTCGAGGATCGCACCTTTATCTGCAGCCTCAGGCGCAATGAAGCCGGTCCCACGAACAACTGGGTCGCCCCCCACGAAATGCGCGCCACCCTCCGCCGGCTCTTCGACGGCTGCATGCGGGGTCGGACGATGTACGTCATCCCCTTCAGCATGGGCCCGCTCGGCTCCCCCATCGCTCAAATCGGCATCCAGCTGACCGATTCGCCCTATGTCGTCGTCAACATGAAAATCATGACGCGCATGGGCAAAAAGGTGTGGGACGTTCTGGGCGAGGATGGTTTCTTCGTGCCCTGCATGCACTCCGTTGGGATGCCGCTGGCGCCGGGACAGGAAGACGTGCCCTGGCCCTGCAATCGTGACGTCAAATACATCGTCCATTTCCCCGAAGAGCGCTCCATCTGGTCTTACGGCAGCGGCTATGGCGGTAATGCCCTCCTGGGCAAGAAATGCCTGGCCCTGCGCATTGCCTCGGTCATCGCCCGTGATGAGGGCTGGCTGGCCGAACACATGCTCATCCTGGGCGTCGAATCCCCCGACGGTGAGAAGACCTACGTGACCGGCGCCTTTCCCAGCGCCTGCGGCAAGACGAACTTCGCCATGCTCATCCCGCCGCCGGCCTTCAAGGGGTGGAAGGTCACCACGGTGGGCGATGACATCGCCTGGCTCAAACCGGGCGCGGATGGCCGTCTCTATGCCATCAATCCGGAAGCGGGCTATTTCGGCGTGGCGCCGGGCACATCGGCCGAGACCAATCCCAACGCCATGGCTACCATCAGCCGGAATACCATTTTCACCAACGTCGCCCTGACCCCCGACGGCGATGTGTGGTGGGAAGGCATGACCCCAACGCCGCCCCCGGAGCTGATGGACTGGCAGGGCAACCATTGGACGCCCGACTGCGGGCGCAAGGCGGCCCATCCCAACGCCCGTTTTACGGCGCCGGCCCACCAGAACCCGGCCATTGACCCCGAATGGGAGAACCCCAACGGCGTGCCCATCGAGGCCATCATCTTCGGCGGCCGTCGCAGCCGGGTCATGCCTCTCGTCGTCCAGGCCACAAGCTGGAATTTCGGCGTCTATCTGGCCGCGACCATGGGTTCCGAAACGACTGCGGCCGCGGCCGGGCAGGTCGGCGTGGTGCGTCGCGACCCCTTCGCCATGTTGCCCTTTTGCGGTTACCACATGGGCTCCTATTTCAACCACTGGCTCAACATCGGCCGTAGCATCGGTCGGCCCCCGCGCATTTTCGGCGTCAACTGGTTCCGCACCGACGAGCAGGGCAACTACCTCTGGCCCGGTTTTGGCGAAAACATGCGGGTGCTGAAATGGATCGTCGAAAAGTCACGGGGCAAGGCCCGTTCGGTGGAGGGACCTTTGGGCTACATGCCCCATTATGAGGACATGGATTGGACCGGCCTGGAGCATTTCACGCGCGAGCAGTTCAACGCGCTCATGGCCGTGGACCGCCGCGAGTGGATCCAGGAAGTGCTTTCCCACGAGGAGCTGTTCCTCAAGCTGTACGACCGTCTGCCCAAGGAGATGATTTTCCTGCGCGAGCTGCTCCTATCGGCTTTGTGGCGCTCACCCGAAAAGTGGGATTTGGCCCCGGAGCGCGTCTGAACGCCGGTGCCGGCCCGCCCGCCCGATCGCGTTTCCGTTGACAGGACGAAGGGCGAAGAAGACTCGCCCTTCGTCCTGTGTTGGGGGGCAATGACAGAAACGGAAGACTCGTCCGAAAGGTGAAAGCGATGATCTGAGCCGTTACCAGATCTCGACCTCGTAACCGGCGAGGTCGCAATCGAGACGCCAGGATGCCACTGCGGCCACGGCCTTCTCCAGCAAGCCGTGAGCATGCCCGGCATCGGTCGAGACGGTGACCAAGGCGATGACGGCCCGTTCCCACTGGTCGTGGGCATCCACCTCGGCCGCGGCCACGTTGTACTCCTGCCGGAGACGGGCGATGACCGATTTGACCACGCGGCGCTTGTCTTTGAGCGAGCCGTTGCCGGGAATGTCGAGTTCGATGACGGCAGAACCGATGACCATAGGCGGCTGATCACACACGGCCCAACCAGTCCGGGTGGGCATAGACCGTGGCTTCGAGTTCCTGTGCCAGCGCCAGCTCCTCGTCCGTCAGGCGCCCTTCCTCCAGGTCAATCCCCAGCGCCGAGGTGAGGCCGTCCACCAGGACGGTGGCTGCCTCCCAAAAGCTGACGCGGCGACCCAAGGCTTCTTCCAGCGTGGTGGCCCGTTGCGCCAGCGCGGCCCGCATGGCCGCGCGTTCGGCTTCATCGGCTACGGCCAGGACATCCACCAGCCGGGCGATGTCGCCTTTCAGGGGAAGGGAGCCATGCTGGAGGACATAACCGCGGCGCCGACTCTGCGCGGAGCCCATGATTTTGCGGCCGTTGATGCACAATTCGTAGGCGCTGGGGACCTCGAAACAGGCCGGCCCAGCCTCGGGGCCGGCCCGATAGGTGGCAGGCGCCTTGACGACGGGCAATCCCAATCGTTGCAAACCCAGCATCAGCCCTTCGCTCAGGCGGTTGTAGGTGTCCAACACCGGCCCGGACAGGCTTTCATCGTGGGCCGGGCCGGCCACGCTGTAGGTCAGCTCGTCCACGTGGAGGATGGCGCGGCCGCCGGTTGGCCGACGCACCAGGCCATAACCGGCTCGTTGCAACCGCTCGCAGTCAATGTCGGTCAGGGGCTGATGACGCCCCAGCGAGACGGTGGGCGGTTGCCAGCTATAGAAACGCAGGGTGGTGGGGCTTCGTCCGGCCGCCGCCAGGATGGCGACGGCTTCATCTACGGCCATGTTCCAGGAGCCGGAGGCCGGCTCGGTGATGAGCAACCGCCAGGTGGCGCTCATGATGTATAGGGAAGGGCTACGACGACGGCCGGGGTTTCTTGCCCGTCGTGGCGCAAGAGGAGACGGGTATCGGGCTGGTGGAAAGGTCGCTTGACATAAGCAAGAGCCAGAGGCCCCAGGCGGGGTGAAAGCGCGGCCGATGTCACCTGACCGACGGTTCTGCCTTCGGCCAGGACTTCGGCCCCAACCGGCACCGGAGCCTCCGGGCGCAACCCGACGAGCCGCCGCGTCACCTTGTCGTAGGTGATCTGGCGGGCGATGACCTCCTGGCCCGTGTAACAGCCTTTGTTTTCGGCCACAAAGGCATCGAGATTCGCTTCGAGTGGGTTGTAGTCCTCGGTCAATTCGGCCATTCCCGGCAAACCGGCCTCGACCCGCAGCACGTCATGAACCTCGGCCGAGAGCGGCACAGCGCCGGCCGCGGCCAACGCCGTCGTCACAGCTTCGCGTCCTTCGGCCGGCATGAGAAGCCGAAAACCGACCCCGCGCAGGCCCCGCTGCCCCAGGACGCGAGTCTCGCAGCCGGCGACGACGAACATCTCCACCCCCTCGGCGGTGGGGACGGCGGTCAAACCCAGGCGTTGCAAGACCGCGGCGGCCTGCGGGCCCTCCAGATCGAGCTGGGCCCACTCGCGGCTGTGGTCGCTCACCGTCACCCGGTCCATGAAGAAAATTTTGCCGCGCAGCTCGCGGGCCGTGCGCGGGCCATGACCGGGCAGGGTGAGCACCCCCAGGGCATCACCCAGGTCGAACACGGTGAGCACATCGAGGATGCGCGCCGTGGGCGAGGTCAGCACCGTTACCACGTGGCGGTCGGGCCGCAAGCGACGCAGGTCGTTCGTGCTCTGGCGTTGCAGGAAATCGAGACGGTCTTCGCCGCCCAGGCGCAGGAAACCGGGTTCCGGCGGACAAAACCAGACCGCGCCTTCGTGAGCGGCCTGATAATCGGCAGGAAACACAGCGCTCATGCCTCGGATTATAGCCGTCGGCGGAAAAGGCGTCAATGGGGGGAAGAGGGGAGCTGGGGGGAGCTTGGGGGAGCTGAGGGGAGCTGGGGAGCAGCGCAGACGGAAGACGAAGGTTTTTCACCCGTTGTCGTTCGTCCTGCGTTCGGCCGTCGGCCTACCCCAGTCACCAGTCACCCGTTACCGCCCCCGATTGCCATCCTATCTGGCTTCCGCTACAATGGCCTGTGATGAGATAATAACGTTTTGCGCTGTAACTATTCAGCCCACGGCCTTGCGCTCCGGATGGGTCTTCCTTTCCCGCCATCGGCCGTTCGCTAGGACAACTGACGAAAGACGTAGAGCCAAATGCCATCTTGCGCTACATCGTTCGTCGGCCTGGGATGGAATCCTGTCGGAACCTGAGCCATCATCGTCATCGGTCTGAATCGTTACGATTGACCAAACAATGACTGCTTTTTTCGACGCTTTTCTGTTCGATAATGCTCCTAACCGTTGATATCGGCAACACAAACATCCATATCGGTCTTTTTGACAGAACGACGTTACGACACGAATGGCGGTTAAGCACCGATATCCGACGGAGTCCCGATGAATACCGGGCGTTGTTGATGACCCTGGCCGGGGCCGAGGGCGTGCCCATGGTTCGAGCAGTGACCGGGGTGGCGATCGGATCGGTGGTCCCCGTCCTAACCGAGACCTGGCAGCGGTTGTGCCGGCGCTGGTGGGGTTATGAGGCCTTCGTGATGGATGTGAGTCTGGACTTGGGTATGGCGGTGCGGGTGCGGGAACCGCGTCGCGTGGGTGTGGAC
>JAOADB010000171.1 GCA_026417535.1 Caldilineales bacterium | reverse complement strand
AGATGTGTATAAGAGACAGGGCTTATGACGAACTTTCACCTGCCGCGCTCGACCCTGCTCATGCTCGTTGCGGCCTTTGCCGGCCGTGACCTCGTTCTCAAGGCCTATCACGAGGCCATTGCCCTGGGTTATCGTTTCTATTCCTTTGGCGATGCCATGCTCATCCTCTGACCGCACGGCAGCTTTCATGTCCCGGTCAGGTCTTCCGTTCCCGCTATCGGCCCCAAACGGGGACGAAGGACGAACGACGGAAGACGAAAAACACCTCCGTCGTTCGTCCTTGTCTCTCCGAGATACGGCCAGGTAGGGAACGGGGCCATCGCCGAGATCGGACTGAGTCGTTACGGACCTCTTTTCTCATCTGACCATGAACACCGCTCGCCCTGTCCTGTCCGTTGTTGCCCCTGTTTTCAACGAAGAGCCCATCCTGCCGGAGCTCTATCGCCGTCTGCGCGAGACCCTCGATGCCATCGGCGAACCCTGGGAGATCGTGTTCATCAATGACGGCAGCCGCGATCGTTCCCTCGACATCATGCGCAAGCTCCATCAGCAAGACCCGCGCGTGCGCGTGGTCAGTTTCTCTCGCAATTTCGGCCATCAGATCGCCATCACCGCCGGGCTGGACTACGCCCAAGGTGATGCCGTCGTCATCATTGACGCCGACCTGCAGGATCCCCCGGCCACCATCGCCGAGATGGTGGCGAAATGGCGCGAGGGCTACGATATCGTCTATGCTGTGCGGGCGCAGCGCAAGGGCGAAAGCTGGTTCAAACTCTTCACCGCTCACCTTTTCTACCGCCTCATCAACCGGATCACGGGCGTGCGGATTCCTGTGGACACGGGCGATTTCCGGTTGATGGACCGCCGCGCGGTCGAGGCCATGCGCTCGTTGCGGGAGCATCACCGGTTCATGCGAGGGCTTTCGGCCTGGATCGGCTTTCGCCAGATCGGCATCGAGTACGTGCGCGAGGAGCGCTACGCTGGCCAGACGAAGTATCCCTTCCGCAAGATGCTCCGTTTCGCCCTGGATGGCATCACGGCCTTTTCCTACCTGCCGTTGCAGCTGGCGACCTATCTGGGCTTCATCATCGCCGGTCTGAGCCTGGTGGGGATTGTGGCCACCATCATCCTGCGGTTGTCGGGCAGCCAGGCGTTCTACGGCCAGGCTTCGACCCTGGTCATGGTCATGTTCCTGGGCGGTATTCAGCTCATCTCCCTGGGCATCATCGGCGAGTACCTGGGCCGGATTTACGACGAGGTCAAGCGCCGGCCGCTCTATCTCGTCCAGGAGACCCTGGGTTTCGACTCGTCGCCTGCGCCGCGACCGGACTGATGCCGATTGGATTGCCAAAAACCGTGATTCATGGTCACGCCGTGTGCCCGCGTGCGGCTTTGGCCTGGCGCACGATCTCGGCGATCTGCTGGAGATGGCCGGCGTCGTGATGCAATCCGGCCAGCACCCGGGTCAAGCAGTTGTGGGGCGTCTTGTACGGGGTGTAGGTCAGGTCGTAATGGGGTTCGTCGGGCCAGGCCTGGAGATAGGCCAGGCGCATACGGCGGCTTTCTTCCAGTCGGTGCCGGAGCTGCGCCACTGTGCTCAGGCATTGCCAGGGGACCTCGTAGCGCATCCGTTGGGTCACGGGCACCCCGCGGGCCAGGTTGGCAGCCTGGGCGCAGCATTCCTCGCTCGAGGCCGTCGTATGGGCGATGACATGGGCCAGGGTCCAGGCGGCATGCACGGCTTCAGGGTCGGCGGCGTAGGGGTCGTAGGCATCGGGATCCACGGGCTGGAACACGACATCGGCATCCTCGATGTCGGCGATCAAGGCCAGCTGCGCGTCGATCATCTCGTTGGTCAGCCGGATGAGGTCGGCGTGGGTGATGTTGTGCCGGGCAGCGAATTCGGCCAGGCTGAGCTCGCGTCGGTCAATAGGGCTGAAATCGAGCATAGGCGGCGGGGTGGGAGAGAGAAAGGGGAGAGGGGGAAGCTCCTCCGAGTTCCTCTTCTTCCGACGCCGTCATCGGTGTTTTCTTTACAACCCGACTTCGAGCTTTACGCTGCTCCGATGTAGAATGTCCCATCATCACCCGTTTGCCTGTGTTTTTGTCCCCGGAGGTCACCATGCTTGTCCGCGATGCCATGACACCCAATCCCATCACTGTTGCCCCCTTGACGCCGTTGCCCGAAATTGATGCCATCATGCATCAGCACAAGATTCGCCGTGTGCCGGTCATGGACGGCGACAGGTTGGTCGGCATCATCTCCGACCACGATGTGATGGCCAATTTACCTTCGCCGGCCACGCTCCTCAGCCGTTGGGAGCTCAACACGCTGCTCGAAAAGGTCCAGGCCCGCGATATCATGAGCCATCCGGTCTATGTGACCAGTCCCGATTGTCCGCTGGAGGAGGTGGCCCGCTTCTTGCTGGAAAAGAAATTCGGCGCGCTGCCGGTGGTGGAAAACACCCGGCTGGTGGGAATCGTGACCGAGAGCGACATCTTCCGCATGTTCGTGGAAATGCTCAGCGGCGGCGACATGCCGGGGCTACGGTTCGAGCTCCGTTGCGAGCGCCATGTAGGCGTGGTGGCCTCGATTGCCCAATTGGTCAATGCCAACGGTGGTCGGATCATCGCCATCGCCACCCTCAACGAACCGGATGGGGTGCACAAGCGGGTGCTGATCAAGGAAGAAGGCGCCGACCCGACGGCGCTGCGCGCGGCTCTGGAAGCCAGCGAGATCGAAATCCTGGACGTGCGCCAGCGTCGCCAATGTCACATTTGGGCCGTGGGGTGAGCCATCGGCCTGTCTAGTTGCCGTCCTCGGCTTGGAACCGATGGAGCGGGACGGAAAGCGAAGGACGAACGACGGAGGGATTTCGTCGTTCGTCCTTCGTCTGCCGTTGCGAATTTCGGCCGAGCGACGGAACGAAAAGGGTGAGATGGGGAAACGGAAAGCTCTCCCCAAACTCCCCTCCGTTCATTCGTACAGCGTCACCGTCACCGTGGCGCCTTGTTCGAGGCCCAGGCTATCGAGGGGGATGCGGACGACGCCCTCGGCCCGCACGAGGGTGTAGATGAGGTTCGATTTGCCGAAGACGGGCACGGCCCACAGCTCGCCGTTCCGTTCTTCGAGACGAACCGGGATGTAGTCCTCGCGACCGGCGGCGCTGTTGACCTGACGGGCCAAACGGGCCTGGACCTGGGGCCGCACCGTGGCCTGAGGGTCGGCGCCGAGGGCCAGGCGAATGGCGGGCGTGACGAAGAGCTCGAAGAGGACCATGGCGCTGACCGGGTTGCCGGGCAGGCCGAAGACGGGTTTGCCCCCGGCCACGGCCACGATGGTGGGCTTGCCCGGCCGAATGGAGATGCCATGGGCCAGGATGCCGGGTTGCCCCAGGCCGGCGATGACTTCGACGCTCATATCGCGGTAACTGACCGAGGAGCCGGCACTGAGGACGACGATGTCGCATTCGGCGAAGGCCCGGCGCACACCAGCCTCCAGCGCGTCCCGGCGGTCGGGCAGGATGCCGAAGAGGACGGGTTCGCCGCCGGCGCGACGGGTGAGCGCGGCCAGGGTGTAGGAGTTGATGTCGCGCACCTGGCCGGGGCCAGGGGTCTGGTCGGGCGGGATGACCTCGTCGCCGGTGGAGAGGATGCCCACGCGCGGGGGCTGCGCCACCGCCACGGTGGTGATCCCCAGGGCGAGGAGGCCGCCGATGTCCTGAGGCCGCAGGTGATGACCTGCAGCCAGGAGGCGGTCACCCTGACGCACGTCTTCGCCCACCTGGATGACGTTTTCGCCCACGGCAACAGGCGCCAGGACCTCGATGCTGCCCTCATCGGCCTTTTGCGTGTGTTCGACCATGACAACGGCGTCGGCGCCTTCCGGCAACATGCCGCCGGTATGGACGATGGCCGCCTGGCCGGTGCGGATGGTAACGGTGGCCGCCGCGCCCATGGGCACTTCGCCCACGACATCGAGAAAGGCCGGCAGACCGGGCGAAGCGCCAAAGGTGTCGCGAGCGCGCACGGCGTAGCCGTCCACCGTGCTGCGGGGAAACTGGGGCAGATCATGGGGCGCGATCAGGTCGGCGGCCAGAACCCGGTCGAGCGCAGCCGCGGTGGGGACGGTTTCCGGGCGGGGGAGGGGCCGATAGTGGCTGCGGAGCCGTTGCCAGGCATCGGAGGGGGTGAGGACGTGAAAAAATTCGGGCATAGCGCGTCCACCTGCAGGAGCGGTTCAAAAACGGATTCCGCTGCGATCGGCACCATTATCGGCATTTTGGGGTGGGTTGTCCATACTGCGCCCTGCCTTGCCGAGGCGACAACCGGGATGGCCGGTTGGGCCGCGGTTGATGGCGGCGCCCCGAACATCGTGCCCTCCGGGCAGGACGAAGACGCAGGAGGAGGCATGCGAGAACGTCTGCTGGTACGGCGCGCGAAGGGCCTCTAACCATGCTTCGCCTGGCTGCCAACGAAAATCTCAACAACGACATCGTGCGTGCTCTATTGCGCCGAAGACCTGATCGGGATACTGTGCGTGTTCAGGACATCGGGGGTCTTGCCTTCCCGCCATTGGCCGCTCGCTGGGACGAGGGACGAAAGACGTAGCGCCAGATGGCATCTTGCGCTGCGTCTTTCGTCCGCCCGGAATGGAACCCCGCCGGAACCTGGGCCATCATCGTGATCGGCCTGAATAGTTACGCGAGATTTCTGCACTCCTATCCGGCTCGACGCCACCGAGCCAATGCGGTGCGTACAGTCTCAAAACGTACCGTTTCCACGCCGACACGGGGAATCGGCCCCTCACGGAACCCGGATTGTGCCTTGCAACGTCGGCACATGGTGTATAATGCTCCGTTGCGACGACGGCCGTTTCGCTGTTTTACGGCCGTCTCAATCCTCAGATAACTGCTCAGGCCGATGTCCGTGCCAGGTTCAGATTCCTGCCTCGCCCCATGACAGAGAGACGAAGGACGAGGGACGAAAAGGCTTCGTCTTCGGTCGTTCGTCCTTCGTCTCAGCCTTGGGCCCATGGCGGGAACGGAAGCCCCATCCCGACGGTGCCAGCCACAGGCGGAGCAGTTCTATTCCCAGCCCTTTTTGCCAGGTGACGCGTGGATCACGCCGAGAAACCGCTTCCCAAAATCCGCTGCAGCGTCGGCATCACGGCCTATAACGAAGAGGCCAACATCGGCCGGCTGCTCGAAGCCTTACGCAATCAGCTCCTCCACGAGGTCGAGATCACCGAGATCATCGTCGTGGCCAGCGCCTGTACCGACCGCACCGTGCCCATCGTGCGGGAATGGATGGCGGTGGACCCCCGCATCAAGCTGATCGAGCAACCGCGCCGCGAGGGCAAAACCGCCGCCGTCAACGCCTTCCTCAAGGAGGCCAAAGAGGACATCTGCGTCCTCGAAAGCGGTGACACCCTACCCCATGAATCGGCCATCGAGCATCTCGTGCGCATGTTTCGCGACCCTATGGTCGGGATGACGGGCGCGCACAAGGTGCCGGTGAACACGCCCGATCATCTCGCCGGTTTGTTCACCTATCTGCGCTTGCGGCTGGAGCACGAGCTGTGCCTGGAAATCCCGCGGTTGGGCGAGCTCATTGCCTTTCGCAAGGTTCTCGACCAAATCCCACCCGATGTGGCCATGGACGAAGCCTTTGTCGAGGCCTTCATCATCCGTCGCGGGATGCAGGTGCGCTATGCGCCCGATGCCATCGTCTACAACACCGGTCCGACCTCGATCCGGGACTTCATCCGCCAGCGCCGACGCAACCACGCCGGCCACCTCTACCTGCAGCACAAGTACGGCTACAAGGTGAGCAGCCTGCGCAAGCGCACGGTGGCGCTCATCGCCCTGCGCGAGGCCTGGCGGGCCATTTGGGGCGCCATCCGGTTGGTGTGGGTCCTGTTTCTGCTGGGCATGCTGGAGGGCTGGTCGCGCCTGCTGGGTTGGTACGATTTCGCCATTCGCCGCGAACGGCATGTCGTGTGGGATATGGCCTGGAGCCAGAAAATGGATGTGAAGTCCGAACGCGAGCTGGCGGCCCAACGGGCACTCCTCGATCCGCCGGGCCTGCCCTTGGGCGATAGCGCGCCCCTCACCGGCCCACGGCCCGCCAACAAACCCCAAGGTTGAGCATGCGCCGTCATCTCGGAACCATCCTCAAGGTCATCCTCAGCCTGGGGCTGATCGCCTTCGTCCTGACCGAGGTCCATCTGCCCACCCTGACCGCCCGGCTGAAGGCGGCCGATCTCGGACTGGTGGCGCTGGCCATGGTCGTGTTCTGGCTGGCGATGACCGTCAACGCGCTCAAGTGGCACACCCTGCTGCGCTCGCAGCAGATCGCCGTGCCCTTTGCCACGCTGCTCGATTATACCTTTGTCGGCTTCTTCTTCAACAACGTGTTGCCGGCCAATATCGGCGGTGACCTGATGCGCGGCTATGGCCTGACCCGCTACACCGAGCGCATCGCGCCGGCCGCAGCCTCGGTCATTCTCGACCGCATCATCGGCCTCACGGCCTACATGAGCACGGCGGCAGTGGCGGCCCTGGTCGTCGTTTACGTCACCGGGCGTGCGGAACTGCGGGTCCTGGCCTGGGCGGCAGTGGCGGCGGTGGCAGCGCTAGCGGTTGTGTTCGGCATCTTGCTCAGCCGACGGTTGCGCCGGCTGATTGATCGGCTGCTGGCCGATACGTTCCTGCGGCCCTTGGCGCGGATGTGGTCGTCCCTTTCCCTGGCGTTCGAGGCCTACCGGTTTCAGTACCGGGCCTTGGCCCGGGCGTTCGGCATCGGTTTACTGGGTATCCTGTCCACGACCATGGTCAACTACATCCTGGCCGAGAGCTTGGGCGGGGGGATTCCCTTCCTTCATATCCTGCTGTTCACGCCGCTCATCGCCCTTGTCCTCGTCGTCCCCGTCTCGGTGGGTGGACTGGGGTTGAATCAGGTGGCCTATCCCTTTTTCTACGGGCTGGTGGGTGTTCCTTACGAACAGGCCGTCGGCCTGAGCCTGTTCATCCAGGCCGTGCAGATCCTGTGCAGCCTGCCGGGCGGCCTGCTGTGGCTGCGTTGGCGGCGGCGCCAACCGGCCCCCTCGCTGCCGGCCGCGGCCCGACGGGTCTGAGCCATGGCGCCGCTTCCGCTTACAGTGGCCTTCGCCCGCACCCTGTACGACGACGGCGACCCCGCCCACGGCTTCGACCACGTCCTGCGGGTGACCCGGCTGGCCGAGCGAATTGCCCGCGCCGAAGGGGCCGACCCGGAGATCGTGCGCACGGCGGCGCTCCTGCACGATTGCGCCCGCCACGAACCCGACCATCATCGCGCGGCCGCAGCCCGCGCCCGCGAGCTGCTGGCCGGCGCCGATCCGGGTTTCATCGAAGCCGTGGCCCATTGCATCGAGGCCCA
>JAOADB010000170.1 GCA_026417535.1 Caldilineales bacterium | reverse complement strand
TGGAACGTGCGGATGAAGTGCTCTTCGGCGGCCTGCACGGCCTCCGGCGGATGGAATAGCCCGGTGATCTCGCGGGCCAGGGCCATTTTCAGGTCGCGCGGATGGAGACGACCGGCCTCGAGGTCGGCAAAGAGCTGCTCGATGTAGGCCGGATGCCAGGAAGTGACCAGCTCGGCGTAGTTGCGCATGGCGCTATCGGGGATGGACATGACCTTGCCGTACATCTCGTGAGCCGGCTCGGAGATGCCGATGGTGTTGCCGGTGCTCTTGCTCATGCGCAGGTGGCCGTCGGTCCCGACCAGGATGGGCAGGGTCAGGGCGATCTGCGGCCGCAGACCGAAGACTTCCATCAGCTTGCGGCCGGCCATCAGGTTGAAGAGCTGATCGGTGCCTCCCAGCTGGACATCGGTCCGCAGGGCCACGGCGTCGTAGCCCTGCATGAGGGCATAGAAGAACTCGTGCAGCCAGATGGCTTCTCCGCGGGCGTAGCGCAGGGCAAAGGTCTCGCGGGCCAGGAACTGCTGCACGGTGAAATGGCTGGCCAGGCCGATGACGTCTCTGAACGTCAGTTTGCTGAGCCATTCATCGTTGTAGCGGATTTGGGTGCGCGCGGGGTCGAGGACCTTGAAGGCCTGCTCGGCGTAGGTGCGCGCCTTGGCCATGACCTCTTCCTCGGTTTGCTGGGGACGAGCGCTGTCCTTGTCGCTGGGGTCGCCGATGAGCCCGGTAAAGGTGCCGATGAGGAAGATGACCTCGTGGCCCAGGTCCTGGAGCTGGCGCAGCTTGCGCATGGTGACGGTATGGCCCAGGTGCAGGTCGGGTGAGGTGGGGTCATAGCCGCAGTAGACGCGCAGCGGCCGGCCGGTCGCCACGCTTTCTTCCAGGCGCTGACGCAGCTCGGCCTTCATGTTCTCGTAGGTCAGCGGGTCGCCGAAGTCAACCCCGCGCATGAGGATGGTGAGTTGTTCGTCAACGGAGAGCATAAAGGGAGTAACTGGTGACTGGTGATTGGCGTTTGGGGTAGTTTGGCCGTGGTTACCGATTTTGGCCGCAAGCGGAGACGAAGGACGAACGACGGCAGACGAAAGGGTTCGTCCTTCGTCTTCCGTCCTGTCAAGCGGCCGCCCACGGGGACCAAGGACGAACGACGGCAGACGAAAGGGGTTTCTCCATCGTCTATCGTCCATCCCCTCATCGCGTCGCCGTGTCCACGACGGTCTGGCTTTGTTCGTGCATGTAGAGGGGCAGATAGTAGAAGGAGCCGGCGGCTTTGCCGGTCGTGCCGGAGCCTTTCCAACCGCCGAAGGCCTGATAGCCCGGCCAGGCGCCGGTGGTGGCGCTGGCGCGGCGGTTGGCATAGGCCACGCCGATCTCGATGTTCTCGAAGAACCATTCGACCTCGTCGGGCGCACCGTAGAAGCCGGCCGTGAGGGCATAGACGTGATCGTTGGCCAGCCGCATGGCCTCGTCCAGGCTCTCAACGGCGTGGATGGCCACGATGGGCAAGAACATCTCGACCTTCCAAAGCGGATGCGAGAGGGGCAAGTCGGCGACGATGGTGGGGGCCACAAAGTAGCCGCGGTCGTAGTCGCCGCCGGTGAGCACCTGGCCGCCGTAGAGGATTTCGCCGGCCTCGCGTAGGGCGTCGCAATAGCGCTGATAGTCCTCGTAGGCCTTGCGGTTGACCACCGGCCCCATGAAGACATCGGCCTGGGTGGGGTCACCGACCTTGATGGCCTCGGTGTAGCGCAGCAGGCCGTGCACGAAGTCGTCGTACACCGGCCGTTCCACGTACACCCGCGAGGCGGCCGAGCATTTCTGGCCCTGCAACCCGAAAGCCGCGCGCATGACGCCGTAGGCGGCATCGTCCAGATTGGCATGGCGGCTGATGATGACGGGGTTTTTACCGCCCATCTCGGCGATGACGGGCCGCGGGTAGGGGCCTTGGGCCACCGTGCGCAGGATGTGCATGCCCACGTCGTAGGAACCCGTGAAGGTGTAGCCGTCGAGGTCGGGGCTGGTGATGAGGGTCTCGCCCACGCTCGAACCCGGCCCGGTGATGAAATTGAGCACACCGTCGGGCAGGCCGGCATCGCGGAAGCACTCGACCAGTTTCCAGGCCGTGTAGGGCGTGTCCGTGGCCGGTTTGAGCACGACCGTGTTGCCAGCCACGAGCGCTGCGCCGGTAGGCCCGCCGGCCAGCGCCGCCGGGAAGTTGAAAGGCGAAATGACACACCAGGCGCCGTAGGGCTTGAGCACGCTCGTGTTGCGATGCCGCGGCGATTCGCTGAGCATGGGTCGCCGATACCNGTCGTTCTTCTCCATGTCATCGCAGTAGTAGCGGATCAGATCGGCGGTTTCGGCCACATCGCCCAAGGCTTCCAACCGGTTCTTGCCGACCTCGATGCTCATGATGGCGGCGATCTCGAAAGTGCGCTCGTCCATCAGGGCCGCAGCCCGCCGCAAAAGGGCCACGCGCTCCTGCCAGGGCCGGCGCCCCCAATCGCGCGCGGCAGCCTTGGCCGCAGCGATGGCATCGAGCGCATCCTGACGGCTACCTTTCTGGAAATAGCCTAGGACGAGGGTGGTGTCAATGGGGCTGGTATCGCGAAAGGTCTCGGTGGCGCGGCGTTCCTGGCCGCCGATGAGCAGGGGAAAGCTGCGGCCGAATTGGGCTTTGGCCTGGACAACGGCCGCCTCGTAGGCGGCGTGAAGTTCGGGATTATCAACCGAAAGCGTCGAGTACGTGATTTTGACCGGAGGGACAGACATGGTGACACTCCTTCTTCGGCAAGGCTCGCCTTTGAGCCGGAAAGACAGGGCCGACGACGGATGGGTTGGCTGCCGCCGACCCGCGGACGGTCGAAATGATTCCCTATTCTACCCCAACGATGCTAAAATCGTGGTAACCGGTCGCCTTGCGTTGTCCGGCCGATAACGGAGAACGAAGGACGAAGCTCCCTAAGCTCCCCCAAACTCTCCCACTTCCCCTCCCGCGCATGCCCCCCTCCCCCGACCAGGTTCGCTGGGACGAACGCTATCGCCACGGCCGCGGCCCCTGTCAGGACGACATCGAAGACTGGGTGGCGGCGCAACGGCCCCATCTCACCGGTGGTCGTGCGCTCGATGTGGCCTGCGGCACCGGACGCTACAGCCTGTGGCTGGCCGAATTGGGCTACGAGGTGGATGCCGTGGACATCAGCTCGGTGGCCCTGGAACGGCTGGCAGCGACTGCGGCGACGCGGGGGCTGGCCGAACGGATTCATACCCTCCAGGCCGNTTTGACGAGCTGGCGACCGCCGCCGGAGCATTACGACCTGGTGCTCGTCTCGCTCTACCTGGAGCGGACGCTGCTGCCGGCCTTACGGGCGGCGTTACGCCCGCAGGGATTGCTGCTCTACACCACCTTTCACACCGACCTCCTGCGTCTGCCCGGTGAATTCAACCCGGCCTATCTGCTCCAGCCCGGCGAGCTGCTCCTCACCTTTGCGGATTGGGAGCTCCTGGCCTATGAAGAGCGGCGCCTGCCCCGGCACGGCGGCCGCCGCAGCGATTGCCTCAGCTCCATCCTCGTCCGCAAACCCGAAAAGGCTTCCGTCGTTCGTCCTTCGTCCCCACCTGCGGCCGCTTGAGAGAACGACAAACGAAGGACGAAACCCCTCCCTCTCCCCAAGCTCCCCTCATGAAAACGGACATCCCTGCCCTCATGCGCGCTCGGCGGCTCGATGCCATCGTCGTGCGCGGCAACACGGATACAAGCACCGACCTGGCCTATCTGGTCGGTGGGGTCAAACTCGAAAACGCGCTCTATCTGCAAAAGGCCGATAGCCCGCCCCTGCTCGTAGCCAGCCCCATCGAGCGCGACACGGCTGCGAGCACGGGCTATCGCATGCGCCTGTGGTCCGATTACGACCTGATTGAATACACGAAACGGCATCACAACGACCGGTTTCGCGCCGCCGTGGCCATCCTCAGCGACTTGCTGCGAGATGAGGGCGTGAGCGGTCGCGTCGGCTTTTACGGCCTGGCCGACCAGGGCTACAGCTACATCTTCCTCCAGGCCCTGGCCGCAGCCAACCCTCACATCGAGGTCGTCGGTGAACCCTACCCGAACCTGTTCCAGGTCGCCCGCCAAACCAAGGACGCGCAGGAACTGGCCGTTATGCGCCGGGTGGGCGAACGCACGGGCCGGCTGCTCGACAGCGTTTTCGACTTCCTGACCGGGCAACGAGCGCGTAACGGCGTGCTTGTCCATGCCGACGGTCGGCCGGTGACCGTGGGCGATGTCAAGGAGCACATCCGGCTGGAAATGGCGCGGTTGAACCTGGCCGAAGCCCACGAGAACATCTTCGCGCCGGGTCGTGAAGGCGCGGTGCCTCACAACACCGGCACCCACGAGCGGCCCCTGCGCTTGGGTGAGACCATCGTCTTCGACGTCTTCCCCTACGACCCCGCCACGGGCTACTTTCACGATGTCACCCGCACCTTCTTCCTAGGCTACGCGCCCGACCCCCTGGCCGAACGCTGGCAACAGGTCAAGACCGTTTTCGACCGGGTTTTGGCGGAGCTGCGGATCGGCGAACGGTGCGCCCGCTATCAAGAACTGGTCTGTGATGCCTTCGAAAGCCTAGGCTATCCCACCCTGCGCCAGGACCCCAAGACCCAGCGGGGCTACGTCCACAGCCTGGGCCACGGTCTGGGGCTCGACATCCACGAGCCGCCGGCGCTCAACCTCATGCCCGATAACGACACCGTCTTCGTGCCGGGCCATGTGTTCTCGGTCGAACCGGGCCTGTATGAGCCGGACACCCCGCCCGACGGCGGTCCTGGCGGTTGGGCGATCCGCCTCGAGGATACCGTGGCCTTCGATCACGATGGTCATCTCGTCAACCTGACCGCGTATCCCTGCCCGATGGTCATCCCCGTCCGAGAACTTTCCGGTTGAAACAACCTCCGTCTTTCCTCGGCCTGCGCTGGAATTCCGTCGGAACCTGAGCCATCAGCGGCATCGGCCAATTACGACGAGGATATGGCGACCACTTCCCCTCCCGTGACCCGTTCCTGGCAGCGGGTCAAGACGATCCCCCGCCGCCTATGGGCGGTTGGGATGCTGCTGACGATGGTCCTGGCCGCCGGTTGGGGCTATGTCCACCATCTGCGCGAGGTGACGGTGGTCGTGGACGGCCGCGAGCATCGGGTACGCACGGCTGCGCAGACGGTCTCAGCCCTGCTCGCCGGGCTGAACTTGCGGCCGGAGGACCGGGTCATCGCTCCGACCGGCGCGCTTCAGGACGGGCACAGAGTGACGATCGTGCGGGCCCGGCCGGTGCAGGTCTCCATCGGCGATGACACCACCCTGTACCACACCCATGCCGTCACCGTTGGCGAGGTTCTGGCCGAAGCCGGGCTTGGTCTGTTGCCGGGCGATGTCCTGTGGCTGGAGGGCCAACCCGCCGACCTCGATACCCCCCTGCCCACGGCCGTGTGGACGGCTCCGGCAGACGGGCTGCCTCATCCTGCCTGGCACGAGACGGCCCAACCCATCGGCCTTCGCATCGTCCGTAGCCGCAAAATCACGGTTGTGGACGGCAAGGCGTTGCCCATCACACTCTACACCACGGCGACCACCGTAAGCGAGGCCCTAGCCCAGGCCGAAATCGCCGTTTACGAGGGCGATAGCGTGTTCCCACCGTTGGCGAGTCGGGTACGGCCGGGTCAGCGTATCGTCATCCGCCGTTCGTTGCCCATCACGGTGGAGGTAGACGGCCGCCGACTGTCCACCCGCACCCGCGCCACCACGGTCGGCGCGGCCCTGGCGGCAATGGACCTGGCCCCGGTCGGGCTGGATCGGGTAGTTCCGCCCCTTCACGCCGACCTGCGCCCCCACACGACCATCCGCCTGACCCGCGTGCGCGAGGACATCCTCTACGAGGAAACGCGCGTGCCGTTCCGGACGGTGCTGGTGCCGGATGACGAGCTGCTCATTGACCGGCAACGGGTGGTGCATCCAGGCACCGAGGGCATCCACCGCAAGCGGGTGCGAGTCCGTTTTGAGGATGGCATCGAAGTGAGTCGCGTGGTCGAGGACGACTGGCTGGCCGTGCCGCCGCGGGACCGGGTCATCGCCTACGGCCGCAAAATCGTTCCGCAGACCCTGGAAACGCCGGAGGGGACCTTGACGTACTGGCGCAAGATGCGGGTCTATGCGAATTCCTACAGCCCAGCGCGGTCGGGCACCTCGCCCTCAGCGCCCTGGTACGGCCGCACCCGCATCGGCCTGCCCTTGCGCAAGGGCCTGGTGGCCGTGGACCCGGCCGTGATCCCCATGGGTCAGCGGATGTACGTGCCCGGTTACGGCCTGGCCATGGCCGCAGACACAGGCGGCGGCGTGCGCGGCCGGCACATTGACCTGGGCTACGAGGATGCCGACTACGTCTCCTGGCATTGGTGGGTGGATATCTACCTGCTATGGCCGCCGCCGCCGGCCTACAGCATCAACTACCTCCTGCCCGATTACCCGCGCTTCCCCGACCGTGGCCGCTGAGGGAACCCCGTCTGCGCCCTCGTCGCTCCTACCCCGCTTGCGTGAACAGGGTCTGGCCCCGCGCAAAGGTCTGGGCCAGCACTATTTGAGCGACCCCAATCTGTTGGCGAGCATCGTCGCTGCGGCCGAGCTGCCGCCCGGGGCCGTGGTCATCGAGGTCGGCCCCGGCCCCGGCACTCTGACCGCGGCGCTGTTGCCCCATGTGGGCCGGCTGATCGCCATCGAGTTGGACGATGCGCTGGCGCCGTTGCTGGCGGAGCATTTCCGGCCGTGGCCGCAGTTCCATCTCATCCACGGCGATGCCCTGCGGATCACCCCGCAGGAGGCACTGGCAGCCACCGGCGGGCCGGCGCCTTACTATCTCGTCGCCAACCTGCCCTACTACCTGGCCGCGGCCCTGTTGCGCCACTATCTGGAGGCCGATCCGCCGCCGGTGCGGGCCGTGGTGACGGTGCAGCTCGAGGTCGCGCAGCGCATCGTGGCCCGGCCACCGCAGATGAGCCTGCTGAGCGTGGCCGTGCAGGCGCTGGCCCGTCCCTCCATCGTGCGTCGCCTGCCGCCGGGCGCTTTCTATCCCCCGCCCAAGGTGCACTCGGCCGTGTTGCGCCTCGACCCCTATCGCCCACCGCGGCTGCCGCCGGAAGAACGGGAGCGGTTTTTCGCCGTGGTGCGCGCCGGCTTTGGCCAACGCCGCAAGACGCTGCGCAACAGCCTGGCCGCGGGCCTGGGCCTGAGGCCGGATGACGTGGCGGCCCACCTGGAGGCTGTGGGTCTTTCGCCGGCTTGCCGTGCTCAGGAGCTGGACGTGGAGGACTGGTTGGCCCTGGCGCGGAGGATGTCGGGTTAAACGTTCGCGCGTTACCGACTCGTTCACGACCACGACCGTGGAACCAGGGGGCGGCGGAGGCGGAGGCAGCGGGGGCGAACCCCCGCACC
>JAOADB010000169.1 GCA_026417535.1 Caldilineales bacterium | reverse complement strand
GTGTTCGCCGGATCGTTGGAAAATATCCAGCCAGGCGACAAGGGGAAAGGTATCGTTGAGGGTGAGGCGGGCGCGCTGGCCGATCTCTTCGAGAAGGGCGCGCATGGCGGGAGCAACCTGTTCGCGCGCGGCTTGGGCGACCTCGAAATTGACGTACAGGCAGCGGAAACGGTCGCCCTGGTTGAGATAGGTCTGGAGGGCCAGGAGGACAGAGGTTTTGCCGGTCTGGCGCGGGGCGTGGAGGATGAAGTACTTGCGCTGTTCGAGCAGGTCGAGGACGTAGCCCAGGTCAATGCGCTCGAGAGGCGGCAGGCAGTAATGAAATCTGCAATCCACCGGACCGACGGTGTTGAAAAAACGCATGACAGCCTCGCAGGCAACGAATCGTAAAGGGCTTGTAACTACTCAGGCCGATGACGATGATTGGCTCAGGTTTCGACCGGGTTCCATCGCAGGCGGACGAAAGACGAAGGTTGTGGCACAACTGCGAGCGGTTGGGCTACATTCGTGTCCTGGCGAGCGGCCGAGGACGGGAAGGGAAAACCCATCCGGTGAGGAAGGCCGCGGGCTGAGTCGTTACAAGGGCTTTCCGAAGGGCATTATACCATCTTTCATCGTTCGGCCCGTTCTGGGGGCGGTTGGAGGAATAGATGGACGATGGACGATACTTCGAGGGCCGAGTGCCCATCGTTTATCGTCCATCGTCCACTTATGAGCGCTGCCGCTTTTGCGGTAACATCCGCTTGCCCCTTGGCCATACCTCCGGCGGAGAAGCCCATGACCCCTTCCGAACGATACCCCAACAGCCTTCCGCTTGCCCTATCCAACGACCTCCTGTCCCCTTCGCAGGCAGATTCCGCTCGCCATGACGGCGCAGGCCGGGCGGCGTCCAAGCCTCATCTCCTCTTTCTCTTTTCGGACACGGGCGGCGGCCATCGCGCGGCAGCCGAAGCCATCATCGAGGCCCTCCGGCTCGAATTCGGCGAGGCGATGACGACCGAGATGGTGGATTTCTTCAAGGCCTATGCTCCCGGGCCGTTGCGCTGTATGCCGGAGTGGTATCCCCACATGGTCAAAATTCCCTGGCTGTGGGGGTTGGGCTTCCATCTGAGCAACGGGCGGCGGCGGGTGCGGGCCATCCTGGGCCTGTTCTGGCCCTTTGTGGCCCGTGCGGCGCGGCGCCTCGTCCGCAGCCACCCCGCCGAACTCATCGTCACTGTCCACCCGTTCGCCACCACGGTCATCCTCAACGCCTTGGGGCCGCAGCGACCGCCTTTTGTCACCGTCGTCACCGATATGGTGACGGCCCACGCCTTCTGGTTCGACCAGCGAGCCGATACGACCATCGTGGCCACGCCCACGGCGCGGGATTACGCCTTAGCCAACGGCCTCGACCCGGAACGGGTGGTTGTGGTGGGACAGCCGGTGGCCGCCCGCTACTGTGCGCCTCCCGGCGACAAGCGCGCGCTGCGCGCCCGCTTGGGCTGGCCGCAGGATGCCTTCATCGCCGTGCTCGTGGGCGGCGGCGAAGGCATGGGGCCGCTGGACCGGGTAGCCTATGCCGTGGACGAATCCGGGCTGAACCTGACCCTGGTGATCGTGGCCGGTCGCAACGAACGCCTGAAGGCGGAACTGGAGGCGCGCGCCTGGCGCATCCCCACCTTCATCTACGGCTTTACCCGCGAGATGCCCGATTTCATGCGCGCGGCCGACGTTTTGATCACCAAAGCTGGGCCTGGTACGATTGCCGAGGCCCTCAACGCCGGGGTGCCCCTCATCCTGTATGCCCACTTGCCGGGGCAAGAGGACGGCAACGTGACATTCGTCGTCGGCGAAGGCGTTGGCGTGTGGGCGCCCAAGCCTCATATGGTCGTGCAAACTCTGGCCTGCTGGATCGCCGACGAGGCCGAGCGTCGGCGCTATGTCGAGAACGCCCGCCGTGTGGCCCGGCCCGACGCGGCCCGCGTCATCGCCCGCCTCTTGGCCGCCCACCTCGAGCCGATCCCTGTACCTGCCGCCCGGCCCGGTCAAGACCAACCGTCGCCTGTCTCAGCGCCAGGGTAGCGCGGGGGCCACGGCCGGGGTGGCATAGGGTCCGGCGGCCAGCTCCTTCAGATAGCCGCGGGCGGCCAGGCCACGGTAGGAGAACAGTGCATGGCCGGCTACGCCCAGCTGCCGGGCCATGTCAATGCGGTCGGCGATCTCGTCGAAGGTGCAATAACCGGCACCAATACCCGGCACGATCAACCCCTGCCCGGCCGTGGCCTGAAAATCGGCCACAAGCAGACGCCATACCTCGCGATTCCAAAAGCTATCGTCGGGGCAGTTATACACGGCCGGGTAAATCATGGGCATCAAGGCGTCCATGTACCCACCCTGCATCCATGCTTTCGAGTCCTGGTAGTAATCGTGAAAGCCTTGGCTGGAAGGTCCAAAACGGTCGAGTTCGGGGAACCGTTTGTGCACCGGCCACACGGCCGCCGAGAGCCAGAGCGCATGAGGCCGGGCGACTTCCTGATACACTCTCCGCACGGTGGCGCTGATCAGCCCGCGTTGCCAGTCGCCATAAGTCGTATCGAGTCGGCAGGGCGGCAAGGGCGCATCGGCGGGCAGACCGTAATAGCGCCGCAGGCTGACCGGGTCGCACGAGGCCCGACGGGCGGCATAGCGGACATGGTCGAGATGGAGGCCGTCCACCGCGTAGCGAGAAGCCACGTCAGCGGCCACGGCCAGGAAATGCTCTTCGAAAACGGACGAAGCTGGGCTGGCATAGCGGTAGCTGGCGCACACCACCTCGCCCCGGTCGTCCCATTGCAGGCCGTTCACCCTATTGAAGGTGACGCCGTGGGCGATGGCCAGACGGTAGAACAGGGGCATCGGTTCGACCCGCCAGTCGGGATTCTCCAGACAACGGTCGCGGCCCTCGGCCACGGGATAGACGTTCAGCCAGGCATGCACCTGCAGCCCGGCGGCATGAGCCTTCTCGACGAGATAGGCCAGGGGGTCCCAGAACGGGTCCGGCGCCCGACCCAACCCGCGGCCGCTCACCCGAGCGGCCCACGGCTCCAGGGGCGAGGCGTAGTAGGCATCGGCTACGGCCCGCACCTGAAACAACAGCGCGTTGAAACCGGCTGCAGCAGACCGCTCGACGATCTCATCGAGGCGGGTCGGGTCGGCCGGCCGGGCCGATTGTTCGGTCCAGTCGAACCGCGAGACCCACAACGCCCGCAGCTCGGTCACCCGCCCCGGATGGGGGATTTCAGGCACGGCGATGGGGGACATCGGCGCTGCTCGCTTCGGGGGAGCGTCTCTGTGTCCGTAGTCGAGCCATCAGGGCCGCCGCACGCGCCCGGCCCTGGACCAATGCCCGGTGCTGCAGCTCCCGCATCTGTGCGCGCGAGAGCCTGGCGCCGTGGGCATACCAGTGAGAGACCGCGTGGCCGGTGACGTAGGTGCCGGCATAGGCCACGGCGATTTTGGCCGGCAAGCCCAAAGCGGGGATCAGCCCTACCAGCGAACGCGCCAGCTGGCGCCAGAGGAAGCCGGCGCCGACCACACCCGCCACAGGCCCAACCAGCTCGGCAGCCGTGCCGTCATACCCCAAGGCCAGCGCCAGTTTGTAGCTCAGGATGGCCTGATTCTTGGTCAGGACGGCCATATCGGCCACGCTGAGGGGCAGCCCCAATACCGGCACGATTTCGGCCAGACCCGTCCCTGCCACAAACGTGGCGTTGACACGACAGGTTTCTTCGATCAGGTATTCGGCTACGGCCGCCCGCAGGCCCGGCACATGGTGTCCGAACGCCAGCGCGCGTTCGGGCAACAACCGCAACAGGGTCGGCGTCAGCGCCGCGGCCAGGGAAGCGGCCGTGGTCGGATGGACGAACACCTCGCCGTCGGCCCCGCGCGGACGGGGAAGCGCCTGCGCAGCGGCTTCATCCCGTCCCCAATGCACCCACACCACCGGCGGTCGCGGGCGAAGCGAGAGCAGACCGGCCAATGCCTCGCTTTCCGGACGGAAATCCGTCGCCGCAGCCGCTGCGATCAGGAGGACGACATCGGCCGCCGCGGTCAGGTTCAGCTCGGCCGCCGCAGCCGGTAGTCGGCAGATTGACACGGCGGTGGCAGTCTCCGGCGCTGCAGGCCGGAAGGGATCCGTTTGCAGCGCCACGCGCACCTGGTCCAGGGCGCCGGCATCGCTCCCCATGAGAACCAGGCGCAGCGGTTTTTGCGCCTGCTCGCGGAGGGGGCCGACATCCAATTCGGCCAGGACGGTGCGAAAGGTGCGAAAGAAAGAGGCGCGGCTCATGGCAACCGTGACGGGAAACCGGGCTATTATACCATGCCGAGTTGGACGATGGACGATAGACGATGGACGATGGAAAGAGGAAGGTGGCTATCGTCCTCTCTTTGTGCCGTCGGCGGGAACGGAAAACCCATCGGGGTCAAAGCGGCGAGCCGGGCCGCTGCCCATGCCGACGCGGCAAGCGTGCCGTCTTTCAGACCGATTGTTCGCGCGGACGCCCCCACAACCGCTGGCGCCGCGGCGAGACCAGCAAGGCCAGCAGGAAAAAGCCCGTGGCCACCAGGACGATGGCCGCGCCCGAAGGCAGCCCCGCGTAGTAGGACAGATACAGCCCGATGACGCCCGCCCCGGCGCCCAAGCCTGCGCCCACCACCATCATCGTGGCCAGTCGGCGTGTCAACAGGTAGGCCGTGGCCGCCGGCGTGACCAGCATCGCCACCATCATGGCTACGCCCACCGTTTGCAGGGAGACCACGGTGGTGACGGCGATGAGGACGAAGAGGATGTGATTGAGCAGGTCCACCGGCAATCGCAACGTGACCGCCAGGATGGGGTCAAAGGCCGTGAGGAGGAATTCCTTGAAGAAGGCCATGATGACCAGGATGACCAAACCGGCAAAAACGGCCGTCAGGATGAGGTCGCCGGCCGTCACCCCCAGGACGTTGCCGAAGAGGAAGTGGGCCAAGTCCACGGCGTAACTGCGGGTGGTGGAGATGAGGGCGATGCCCACGGCGAACATGCCGGCGAAGACGATGCCGATGGCCGTATCCTCCTTGACCCGCGCCGTTTTGCCGATGGCGCCGATGCCGATGGCCGTGACCACGGCCGTGACCAGGGCGCTCCAAAAGACCGGCGCGCGGGCGCCGCCGCCGAGCACGTAGCCGATAGCCACCCCCGGCAAGACGGCGTGGGCCAGCGCATCGCCAAAAAAGGCCATGCCCCGCACGACCACGTAGCTACCCACCAGCGCGCACACCCCGCCGACCAGAACGGCGGCGAGCAGCGCCCGCACCATAAAGGGATAAGCGAGGGGATCGAGCAACCAGTTCACAGCGTAAGGCACCGAGAGCAGGGATACATCGGGGTCATGTCGCGGAGTTTCTGAGACGATGTCGCATTATAAAGGACGGGCCGGCGCCGTTCCAAGCGGGACGAACGGCTTGGACGTGCAGGGGAGACCTCCAGGCCATCGGCCATACCCAGGATGAAGGGCGGGAGACGGGGTCAAGCCCAGCCCGACAGGGTTCGCGCGCGTGCGCGCCTTTTATTGACAATTCAAGCTCCCTTGTGGCAAACTATAGATTCACCCTGTCAGATTCAAACCGTCCTTCCCCCTGAGCCTCCTGTCGTCCCTTCCCTGGCCCTCTCCCCAGGTTGCCATTTTACCACAAAAACACACCGTTTCCGTCCAGCAACGACCCGCCGGAACCCTTGATGGTGGGTCTTAGCGCGCGTGATGAAAAGTCCGGCAAAAGAGCGACTTGCCGTGGCGACGATGGGAACGACCGGTTGTGACTCAGGAAGGGTGTCCTCTGCTGGCTTACCTCCCTCCGCAACAGACGCCGTCTCGGTTGGAAAGCCCCAACGCGATGGCGGCGGTTTTGTGTGTTTTTCAGTTGTTTGCGTTTCTTTCGCCTCTTCTCGGCATTCGTCTTGACGAGCGAATGCCGATACGTTGTCGATCTGCCGTCACTCAGGCTCTGCCCAGGAGTAGTTGACGCATGGCTTTTACACCATCTGCCAACGGGGCGCCAAAGCGCAAATCGTATGCTCGCCTCAATACGATTATGCCTTTGCCCCAACTCATCAAAGTTCAGTTGGATTCGTATCGTTGGTTTCAGGAAGAGGGTTTGCGCGAGCTTTTTGACGAAATCTCGCCGATCGTCTCCTACAACAAAAATCTCGAACTCCATTTCGGAGACTACCGGTTCGGCGAACCCAAATATCCTGAAGCCGAATGCCGTGAACGCGATACCACCTATTTCGTCCCCCTGTATGTCCAGGTGAAACTGGTCAATCGGGAAACGGGCGAAATTCAGGAACAGGAAGTGTTCATGGGTGATTTCCCGCAAATGACCGCCAACGGCACGTTTATCTACAACGGCGCCGAACGCGTGGTGGTCAGCCAGCTGATCCGCTCACCCGGTGTCTATTTCACCGCCGAAGAGGACCTCCAAACCGGTCGCAAACTGTGCTTTGCCAAGCTCATCCCGAACCGGGGGGCCTGGCTGGAACTGGAAACCTCGCGGCGGGATGTCATCTCGGTCAAGGTGGACCGCAAGCGCAAGCTGCCGGTGACCATCCTGCTGCGCGCTCTGGGGTACGGCACGGATGAGGAAATCCTGGCCCTCTTCGCCGAAGACGATAACGCGCCCGACCATCAGTACATCCAGGCCACCATCGAGCGCGAGGACCCCGATAAACGTACGCCCGAAGAGGCGTTGCTCGATTTCTATCGGCGCCTGCGGCCCGTGGACCCGCCCACCCTGGAAAACGCCCGCTCCCATCTCGAAAACCTGCTCTTCAACCCCCGTCGGTACGACTTGGGCAAGGTCGGGCGCTACAAGCTCAACCGGCGCCTGGGGCTCGATGTTCCTCTGAACCATCGCGTCCTCACGAAAGAGGACATTGTCGCCGTCGTGCGGACGATGATCCGCATCAACAACGGCGTCGAGCGGGGCGATGACATTGACCATTTGGGCAACCGCCGGGTGAAGACGGTGGGCGAGTTGGTGCAAAACCAGCTGCGCGTCGGGCTGCTGCGCATGGAGCGCGTGGTGCGCGAACGCATGAGCATTCGCGACCCCGAACAGCTCAGCCCGCTTTCGCTCATCAACATCCGGCCCGTGGTCGCAGCCATCCGGGAGTTCTTCGGCGGCTCCCAGCTCAGCCAGTTCATGGACCAGACCAACCCCCTGGCCGAGCTGACCAATAAGCGCCGTCTCTCGTCGTTGGGGCCGGGCGGTCTGCGCCGCGAGCGCGCCGGTTTCGAGGTGCGCGACGTGCACCATTCCCACTACGGCCGTATCTGCCCCATCGAGACGCCCGAAGGTCCCAACATCGGTCTGATCGGTTCGCTGGCCACCTACAGCCGGATCAACGAATACGGCTTCATCGAGACGCCCTATCGTCGCGTCCTGCACGAAATCGCCAACGACCCCAACGAATCCATCGGCCACATCCTCCGCCAGAACGTAGT
>JAOADB010000168.1 GCA_026417535.1 Caldilineales bacterium | reverse complement strand
CCGCATCGTTCTCCTCCTCACGGCCACCGCCCGCTCCGCCGCACGGCCGCCAGCACGGCGGCCAGGCCGTGGCGTTCGTAGGCCCGGCGGGCGGCCTGGAAGCCGTGACCGTAGATGGGGTCGTCGTTGTTCTCCATGAGCTTCAGGCGGTAGGCGGCCTCGGCCGTGCCCTGCTGCCGCAGCCACAGGTACTCGGCCAGCTCGCACAGCCCCTCCTCCACCGCCGGCTCCAGGTCGGGGAAGGCGTTGAGGAACAGATAGCTGTGGCCCAGCTCGTGCGCGGCGATGGCGGCGAAATGCTCCTGGGGCAGGCCGTGCAGGATCAGGATGGCCTCGACCGTGCGCTCGATGACCTGGCCATTGCGAGTCGTCGTGGTGTGGCTGGCCATGCCGGCCGGCTGCTTGCTGTAGGGCTTGGTCGAGCGGCGCATCAGCTCGGCCTGGTCCACCAGCCGCAGCGGCGTCTCTACGCGGCCCAGGTCCAGGCCCAGCTTGGCCAGTGTCCGGCGCACCTGCAACAGGACAGGCTGGCCCTGGGCGGTTGTGTCGATGGCCGTGCGCCGGCAACGGTGGCACACGATGCGGCCGTCGGCATAGCGCACCCCGCCGCCGGTCAGCCGCTCGCATACGGGCCGATGGCAGCTGTAACACTCCGGCAGCCCGCGGGCGTGGGCGTGGCAGTACGTGTCGCCCCAGGCGTTGACCACATACTCGCCCTTGAGGATTTCCCCGCCGATGGCACAGCGCTTGCCGAAGCGTTGCCAGTAGTGCTCCTCGCAATAGGCCTTGCCGTCCTTCTCGAAGTAGCTCCCCCCGCCGATCGGCTCGCCGCCGGCCGCACAGACGAAGTGCTCCGGGTGCCAGGTCTTGCCCATGGCCGTGGTGTAGGCGCCGGTGATGACCTTGCCGCAGCCGGCGCAGCGCGGGCTGAAGCGCTCGTGATAGCAGGCCGCGTGATAGGGGCGGCCCTCGTGCGTGTAGAAGCTATTTTCGCCGATGGGCCGACCACAACCGGCGCAGCGGAAGCACTCGGGATGCCAAGCGCGGCCGAGGGCCGTCACGTAGGCGCCGGTGATGGAACGGGAACAGCCGTAACAAGTGGGCATGGCAAGAGACGATCGGACTCACTCCAACTCAACCTGAATGCCGCCGACCCAGCCCGCCACCAGGTTGTAGATAACGGCGCCGATGGCGGCGATAAGACCGTAAAGCAGCGAGAAGAGGACGATACCGGCAACATAGGCGATGAGCACGCTGGCCACGCCCCCGCTGAACACCGGTAGATCGCTCTCGGCCATCATGGGGGCGAGCATCCCCAGGCCAAGGACGCCCGGCAGAACCAGAAACAGGCAACCGAACACGGCGAAAAGCAGTCCGTAGGTGACGGCAGCCACCTTGAACACCGAACCGATGGCGAAACGGCGAATGGCGCGCATGGAACTTCTCCGAAAGAGATAACCAATCTGGCCGATGAGGATAATGGCCCAGGTTCCGCCAGGGTTCTCTCGCAGGCAGACGAAGGACGAAGGACAACTTTTCTTCGTCCTCCGTCTTTCGTCCGTCGTCCTGGCGAGCGGCCAATGGCGGGAAGGAAAGACTCATCCGGAGCGTAAGGCCGTAGGCTGAGTACCTTTTACTTTATTTATCACCTTTCGGCCTTCGATCTGGCATCGCGTGCGGATTTTTTTAAGGAACTTCGGGGGAATGTTGGGAACTGGTAACTGGTTTTTCTTCAATGATGAAAGCGTTCGGAAACCATTTCATTCGTCTACAGGACAGCACCGTTGCGTGACCATGCATTGGGCAAACGGAGTTTTTGGAGCAGAACTGTTAGTAGTCATGTTACAATCCGAAATTTTCAAACATTCTCGTCAAACAGCATCGTTTTTCCAGTTACCAGTTACCAGTTACCAGTTACCAATCACCAGCTACCACGTTCCAACGCCACCAGATAGGCCGCCACGAACGCTTGCCGTTTGCGCGAGGGAATGCCCGCTTCTTTCGCCGCCTCGACCACCAGGGCTTCCACCTCTGACCGCGGCGTTGCCGTCGCTGCCCGGTCGAGGCTGCCGTAACGGTTTTGCAGCATCTGATGGGCAAGATAGGTGGCCACGAGCACCCGCAGCGAGAGGGGCGCCTCGCCGCCGCCGAAAGCCATGGCCGGCATGGGCACACCACCGCGCGAGAGGCGGATGTCCCGTCCCTGGTCCAGCTCGGCAAAGAAGAGTTCGGCCACCCTGGCCAGCGGTTCGCGCACCTCCGGCCAGACACGATCGAGCACCTGCTCGGCCACCCGAACCGCCTCCTGCCGCAGGTCGAGCGGCGGTAAAAAACTCAGGTTGGGCGCCGGCGTCGGCACGGCCGGCGGCTCCTCGCTCAGGGCTGCCACCATCTCGGCGTGGAGCTCGGCGCAGACGGCGCAATGGAGCAGATGCCGGTGCAGCTGCGGATAGAGACGGGATACCGGACGGCCCAACAGCTCATCGGTGACATAGGCCGGCAATTCGGCCTCGGCCTGCTCGTGGGTGTACTCCGGGTCGGGTACCAGCGCCGCGGCCAGCCGCCAGTAGGGATCCTCCGGTGTGTCCGGCAACCCGCGCAGCCGCTCGGCCAGGCGTTCCAGATCGGCTTCGTCGTGTTCGTTCATCGGCGTGAGCAAGGGGGAGGGGGAGAGGGGGAAGCGGGGAAACGGGGAAATGGGGAGAGCCTCATCTATCGTCCATCGTCTACCGTCCCTCATACGCTGCGCGTCGGGATGGGGGAAGATGCGCCAACAGATGGGCGATGAGCGGGCGACACTCGCGCAACCTTTCGAGCAACCGATTCAAAGCGCGTTGCAATGACCGCACCCTCATTTTGAACAGGGTGGCTACCTCGACAAGCGAGCGCCCGCGCAGGAACAGCATGATAAAAATCAGTCGCTGAGTGTGGGCCTGACGCCCCAGACAGCGCTCCAGCAGAGCCAGTAGCTCGGCTTCGGCCGCCTCGATCTCGGCCGCCGAAGGGGGTATCTCGACGACAGACTCATCCGGTTGCTCATCATGGTTCACATCGGGTGGTCGTTTGCTCCGCTTCTTGTAGTAACGCTGCAGGCGGTTATGAACAATGCGGGCAACCCAGGCCAGAAAACCCAACGGCCGGTCCACCTTGTCCCGCTCCTGGAAGACGGTCAACAAGACCTCCTGCATGAGGTCGCGAGCATCGTTCTCGTCGGGCACTTGACCGCGAAGCCGCCGATAGACCCAGACGCCCAGCTCGGTGAAAGCCCGCTGCTGGCGTCGGGTACCGTCGGCCATGCAGGCCGTATGGAGCACCCGACCGTAAGCCATGGCCACGGCCCGGCTCAAAGCTGCGTGTTTCGGGTTCGGGCCGGCCGCAAACGCGGCCACGTCGGCCAGAAAGGCCTCCCACTCCGAGGGCGTGGCCTTGTCAAGAAGCCGCCAGTCGCGGTCGGCCAGCAAGCGACGGACATCATCCGGAGAAAAGGGCAAGGCGGTCGTCATGAAGGTTCGGACGAAACGGAGGCGGGGGACGACGGCAAGGCCAGGGGGCGGCGTTGCCATTCCCGCCATCCCAGGATGAGGAAGTGGATGACGAAGCCGAACAGGCCCAACGGCGGCAGGCAGCCCAGCAGCATCAGGGTGGCGTCGAGGGGCGAGGCTGCCACCGCGGCGTCGGCGGGGGTGAAGATGCCGAGCACACTACCCGAGAGGATCGTCTGCGCGCGGAAGAGGAGGGGGCCGATGAGGAAGAACAGGGCTAGGTAGGCCACGCTGACATCGCGGCGCACGATGAGGACAACGAGGGCAAACCAGCCGGCCACGATGGTATAGAGGGCGATGAGCATGGCGACCGTGGCCACGCCTTCGGCAACCCCGCCGGTGGCCACCCTCAGGGCCAGGGTGCACGTCAGCCAGGCCAGGAACACACCCCGCCATTGCCCCCAAAAGCGCGCATGGCGGATGAGGATCGCCAACCAACCCAGCCAGAGGATGAGCCACCACGCCACGGCCAAAGCGTCGAACAGGGCGCCCGGCAACCGGTCGAGGGCCCACAGGATGACGTGGCCGACGAGGAAAAAGCCCCACAACAGGCCGGTCAACAGGTGCAGAGTCGAGCGCTCAGGTCTCATGGACGGACAAAAGCCAGGGATGGAGCCATTCGCTGCAGTGGGAACAGCGTTTGCCAGGAACAAAGGGGCCGGGGACGGTTTCCCGACAGGCCGGGCAGCGGCGGCCGAGCCGGGCGTGGAGGACGACGAGGAGAAGGACGCCCCCCACCGCCAACATGAGACCGCATCCCAGGGCGGCTATAAAGGCCGGGGAGATCGAAGGATAGAAGGCCGGGAAGAAGAGCCGGTTGGCCGTCGGGATGAAGACCAGGCCGATCAGCGCCGTCAGACTCAGCAGGAGAAGGCCGAAGACGCGGCGGACACGCGGACCCAGAGGGTACCAGGTCAGGATGAGGCGGCGTAGCGCGGTCTCGAAGCCCAACCGGCCGCCGAGCAGGGGCGCGCCGAAGAGGGCGTAGTAGGCTGCAGGCCGCAGGATCTGCCATTCCAGGAACTGAAACCAGTCAAAGGCGCCGCCAAGGATGGGTTCCTCCGCAGTGGGGATGCCGAGTTGGGCGCGCAGGTAGGTGTCGAGCATGGCTTTCAGGGTATCGAGACGGCCCAGGCTGGCGGACAGGGCCAGGAAAAGGCCGTCGAGGCCATACGGCGCCAGTTTGAGGATGGTAAAGAGCACTGCCAGGCCGGCGATGGCGGGTAGCACCTCTCGGAGGGATTGACCCGCAACCACCTGCGGCAACAGCCACAGGCTGAAGACCAGGGTGGCCGTGAGCAGGGGCAGATGGGGGCCGGGCTGGGTGATGTAGGGCAGGGTTAGGCTGCTGCGCAGGATGAGCTCGAGCAGGAGGACGGCAACGCCGGTCCAGAGGGCCATCTGCCAGGGGCGGCCGAAGATGCGTAGGGGGTCGGCCAGCGCGGCCAATCGTTCCGCCGGCGAGGGTGCATAGCCGAGCAGATTGCCGGGCGTCGGCCAGGCGAACATCGTCGCCATGCGCAGCCGCAGCCGTGAGAGCGCTCCTTGCGCCGGCGCCGGCAGCAGCCGCAGATGGGTATGGTAGAGGGCGATGGTTTCCTCCAGGTCGCGGTCAGGCTCGGCGCTACCCACCAGGGTGAGGGCAAAAGCATCGGCATAGAGCTCCCGCACGCGTATGAGCTTGCGCCAGAAAAAGAGGGCGAGGATGCGGACGGCCAGGATGAAGGGAAGGAAGACGGTGGTGAGATAGACGAGAAAGTAGCCCCAGGCTCCGCCGCCGGTCGGGTCGGCCAGGCGTTGCCATACATCCGGGTTCAGGGAGGCGAGATGGTCGCGCAGGGGACGCAGGTCGAAACCGGGGAGGGGGATGCGGCGGCCCAACTCGTGCCAAAAGGCGTCCTGGGTGATCTCCGGGCCGATGGCGATGAGGACGGCCACGAGGGAGAGGGAGGACCACAGGGCGAAGAGGGTATACAGGGCGGTGGTTTTGAGGAGGCTGCGGGCGAGAGCGGCGAGTTGGATGTCGCGATTGGCGAAGTGGGCCAGCTCGTGGGCGATGAGGATGTGGGCGACGCGGCTTGCGGTGGGGTCGTCGCTGCGGAGCTGTCGGCTCAACCAGGCGGCCGTGGCGGAGCCCAGGGCGATAAAGCTTCGGCGGAAGGTGCCGAAGCTGAAGAGTGGGGTCGAGGGGGGACCGATGAGGAGTTGCGGGGTTTGGATACCGGCCCGGCGGCTGAGTTCGGCGATGAGGTTGGCGATGGCGGTGGCGCTCGCATCGGCCGGGCGGAGGTTATAGCGTCGGGCGATGCGTTCGGGTGCCTGCAGGAAGTCGCGCAGGGTGAGGAGGGGGATGGGGATCACGAGGAGCGGCCACGCCAATTGGGAGTCGGGAAGAAGGCTGGCCAAGGCCGCGCCGAGGATGACGAGGGCGATGAGGAAGAAGAAGAGGGTGGTATAGGAAGGCAGGGCAAGGGGGGAGAGGCGAGGGGAAGGCGAGGGCATGGGGGAACCCCGGAGGGGTCAACGTCGGTACAGGGACTGCCGATAGGGCGGTTTCCCGGCCATGCTGTGGCGTGTTTCATCGAGCAGAAGGTACAGCCCACCTGTTACGGCCAGCCCGATGACGCTGCTCAGGCTCAGCCAGTACCCCCAAGCCAGATGGCTCCCCATCAGGGCAAGCGCCAACCGGGCCAAATACAGGCTCCCGAAACCGAGGTATTCGAGGGACGGCAGGCTCACGATCAGCAAAATCCCGGCCAATCCGGCCCCGCAGGCAGCAATCCAAGCGGCGATGTGGGCCAGGATATCCGAGTGCAGAAGCCATGCTCCTAGGTTCAGCACCAGGACGAGCGCGGCCACCAACAGCGGCAACACCAGGACGAAGCCCAGCCAGGGGTTGAGAAACCCGCTCACGAACCATTTGGAGGGTGGAAGAACGGTCACGGTTTCCAAGAGCTCCAGAAGACCGGGGATGGGAGGGGGCGCTAATCGGCGCAGAAGCATTTCGGCGGCATCAAGCCCATGCTGAATGGGGTCAGGCAGGAACTCAACGGGCGTAACGACCACCCACGGCGTCAGGAAAAACCCGACCATCACGAGGACGGCAAAAGCGGACATGGCGAGCCGCATGGTGAGGTTTCAAAATGGCAATTGACTACGCAAATGGGGTAAAATTGGATGGGATCAGCCTTCGGGTTTCAACACGCGAAGCAAGCCAACGCCGACCTTGCCCTCGGCCGGGGCCTTGAGTCGAACGGTGACGGTTTGTGATCGCGCCAAGTGGTACACACCGATATCGGTAAAGTCGCTTATGGCGTCGGCGGCGGGTGGAACAACGGTGGCGCCAGCTATTGGCTGCAAAGGCTCCCTTTTCGACCCGATCAGCACCTCGTAGGTTGCCTGGGCCGTGCTGCCTGCCGCCACCCAGGCCTGGAGCTTGAACCACCCAGCCGGAGCGGCCAGGGACCAGGTGAGCTCTTGCGCGCTTCCGGATTGATTGAAAAGAACTGAAATCCCATCAACTTCTTCGAATGTCCAACCGGTTAACGAAGTGCTTATCGAATTAACTCCATTGGGTAAAAAAATGTCAGAGAGCTCGGAAACCTGACCCTCGTCGTCAAGTCGTATGAGTCCATCCGTATAACTTGCCCAGAAGAAGAGCGTTTTTTGCTCTTTCGTTTCTTCACAACAGGCCAGATGCCATTGTTTTCCCCTGACCTGCGTTTTGCCTAGAATCAGCACCGGTGCTATTTTCCCAGAGCGACCCGTTCCCTCCTGTGCTGGAAACGCTCTGCGCTGGGCACCTTGAGCTTCAGAAAATGTGCCATTGATCTTGCTTGCAAACTTTTCCGGCTGTGGCAGGGACTCAAGCGTAAGGACAAGGTCGGGCAGGGGCATGGCTGCAGAGACAGGGTTTTGGCTTTGGATGCTCGTCACGAAGCCTGACCAGGGATCGTTCTCCGGCACCCAAGCACCCGCTGGGGCAACGGCCTTGACCACGACCCCTTGCGCCGTCCACTCCACCCGGAGAGGGCCCTCCCATCCCGCCGGGAGTGTCAGCGTGAACGCGCCTGTGGCTGCAGGGGTAACGGC
>JAOADB010000167.1 GCA_026417535.1 Caldilineales bacterium | reverse complement strand
AGATGTGTATAAGAGACAGCCCCTGGAGTTCGCCGAGGTAGCCTCGATGGGGATGGAGCTGCTCAGCGTGCCCTTTTGGCCCCGATCGGCAGGTGGTTTTTACGACGACGCTGCTTTCCGCCGGGTGCTGGCCGAAAAACTGCGCGATATCGTCTTTTTCCTCCCCTACATGGCCGTGGTGGACGGTTTCCAACACTGGCTTTACGCCGAAGCCCCCGCCGACGTCACCCCGGCTGACCTCGACCGCCAATGGAGCGCGCTGTGGGACCGTTATCTGCCCGGCATTGACTACAGCGGCTTGCAGACGGAAAAAGAAACGGGCTGGCACCGCAAGGGGCACATTTTCGGCATCCCCTTTTATTATGTCGAGTACGGCCTCGCCCAGCTGGGCGCCCTCCAGGTGTGGCGCAATGCCCTACAAGACCACGCCGCAGCCGTCGCCCGCTATCGTGCGGCTCTGGCCTTGGGCTACAGCCGGCCTCTGCCGGAGCTGTTCGCCACGGCCGGCGCCCGTTTCGGCTTCGACCGCGACCTGGTGCGTGAGCTGATGGACCTGGTGCGAGAGCAGCTGGCGCGGCTCGACCACGCCGCATCCGGATAGACCGACCATGAGCGCCAACCATCTCGACCGCGAGCAAAAACTTGACCTGTACTACTGGATGCGCCTGACGCGCACGTTTGATGACGCCATGCTGGCCCTGTGGAAGCAGGGGCGCGGGGTCGGCGGGACGTTCAGCCAACGGGGCCATGAGGCCATCAGCGTGGCTGCGGGTTACGCCCTAGCGCCGGAGGACGTAGCCGCGCCCATGCATCGCGACCTGGGCTGTTATCTGGTGCGGGGCTTGAGCCCCCGGCGGATTTTCGCCAACCTACTCGGCCGTGAGACGGGCGTCACCCGCGGCCGCGACGCCAACCTGCACGGCCTGGGCGATCTCAGCCTCAACCTCATCGGCTTTGTCAGCCACTTACCGCAGTCGTTGGGGGTGGCGTTGGGCGTGGCCATGAGCTTCCGCTATCGGGGCGAACCGCGCGTGGCCCTGACCTTCACCGGCGACGGCGCCTCCAGCGCCGGCCTTTTCCACGAGGTCCTCAACATGGCCTCCGTGTACAACGCGCCCCTAGTCGTCATCGTCGAAAACAACCAGTACGCCTACTCCACGCCGCTCTATCAGCAAATGAAGGTGCCCGATATCGCCCTCCGCGCCCAGGGCTACGGTATCCCCGGTGTCATCGTGGACGGGAACGATGTCGAGGCCATGTACAGCGTGACCAAAGAAGCGGTGGAACGGGCGCGCGGGGGCGGTGGCCCCACCCTCATCGAAGCCAAGACGATGCGGATGCTCGGTCACGCCATCCACGACGGCGCCGAGTACGTCCCGCGTGAGCTTCTGGCCGCATGGGAGGCGAAAGACCCCATCCGCTGCTACGAAGCGCGGTTGTTGGCCGAAGGCATCGCCGACCGCGAGGAGCTGGACGAAATCGGCCGGCGCTGCGAGATCGAGATCGAGGATGCCATTGCCTTCGCCGAGGCCAGCCCCTGGCCCGACCCCGCCACCGTGGCCGAAGGTGTGTATGCGCCTTAGTTGGGTAACTGGTAACTGGTAATTGGTAACGAAAGCGTTCGGAAACACATTCAATCGTCTACAAGTCAGAATCGTTGAGTGAGAGGGTGTTTGCAAAATATGGCTTGTTATTTTCTTTTTATAATCACAAAAACACAAATATACCAAGAACACAAAGAATCTTTTTAACAATTAATCGGTAAAATGAATTCAAGAATGTTCAGAAATTCCGGATTATAGCACAAATGTGAGCCGTTATGCTACAAACTTGTTCTTCCTCTTTCGTCCTTGGTCCTTCGTCTTTCGTCCATTAATCGGCCAAACACCGCCATAAACAACCCGTTACCCCCATGTCCACCCCTCTTGCCGATATGCCCATCCAGCCCTATGGGCCTGAGAAGCGACCGCTCACCCGGGAGGAAATGGACGAGCTCCTGCCGCAGGTTCCGGAGTGGACGATTGTCGAGTCCGCAAGCGTGCCCTGGCTGGAACGCCGTTTTCGCTTCCCCAATTTCGTCCGGGCGCTGACCTTTACCAACGCCGTCGGCGCCCTAGCCGAGGCCATCAACCATCACCCGGCCATCCTCACCGAGTGGGGCGCAGTGACCGTGCGCTGGTGGACCCACGCCGTGAAGGGCATTCACCTCAACGACTTCATCGCTGCGGCCAAAACCGACCGGCTGTTCGCCGAACAGTTCGAGAAGAGCCGGTCCTGAGCCATGCCCGATTTCAGCGGCCAGACCGTCGTCATCACCGGCGCCTCGACCGGTATCGGGCGGGCCACGGCCGTGGCCTTTCGCCGGGCTGGCGCCCGTGTGGTGCTGGCTGCACGCTCCACGGCCGAACTCGAACAACTCGCCGCCGAATTGGGCGGGCCAGAGCACGCGTTGCCGGTCACCTGCGACGTGACCGATCCGGCCCAATGTCAGGTCCTGATGGACCGGGCTGTGGCCCACTTCGGCGGGCTCGATATCCTGGTCAACAATGCCGGTCTGCTCGTATCGGGCACCTTCGAGCACCTGCAGCCGGGCGACCTGGAACGCCAGTTCACGGTCAACCTCTTCGGCGTGGCCCACTGTATCCGCGCCGCCCTACCCCACCTGAAACGGAGCCGGGGCGTCATCGTCAACGTCTCCTCCGTGGCCGCTTTCGTGGGCACGCCGACCAGCGGCGCCTACAGCGCCTCGAAGGCGGCGCTGAACAACCTGGGTCAGAGCCTGGCAGCGGAGCTACGACCCTACGGGATTGCCGTTTGCACCGTGTGTCCTTACTTCGTTAGCGGCGCGCAGCTGGCGCGCAAAGGCATCATCCGCGGGGGCAGCCGCCACAATCCCGCCGGTCGGCGACGGCAGGCGCCAGGTACCCAAACCGTCGAGCAGGTGGCCACCGCCATCCTCAAAGCGGCAGCTTCACGACGGCGGTTGATGGTTCTCAGCCCGGCCGGTGTGGCCATCTGGTGGGTGACGCGGCTGGCGCCCTGGCTGGTGGATGCCGTCCTGGCCCAGGCCATGCGGCGGTTGAGCCGGTAAAAGGCCCGTCTCGCCGCCTGCGCGAAGAGGAGGAACGCAAGTGGGAAGAGCAAAACCAAAAATGGTGGGAGAACCAACGCGCCCTTAACGAGCAAATTGCGGCTATCAAACGGATCGCCAGCAAACAGGACCAGAACTTCGGTGCCATATGTGGAAGAAATGGACGAGAAAGGGGAGGTGTTCCGCAAACCGGACAAGATCGACCTGGATTTGATCATCAAGGATGGGGTGCTTCTCATCGCCGAAATCAAATCCTCCATCAGCCAGGGTGATCTCTCCACCTTCCTGCGGAAGGCCGCTTTCTATCAAGGCAAACACAACGTCAAGACCGACCACCTGGTCGTGCTTTCACCGATGGTGGATGCGAGGGATGACATTCGGTCCGCCGTTTTGTAACGGTTCAGACCGCTTTCGTCGCTTCGTCTTTGTGGGAACCGGATAGGGGTTGGGATCGGGTCATCGTGCATCGGCCTGAACCGTTCCGGTATGGTATAATGAACGCTCGATTCCGGCATGGCCGGATGTCATCTCCCTCTTCGGAACCCAACCCGTGCTCAACCTCGACCCCATCGTTGACCGCATTCGCGCCGACTTCGAGGCGCGTAACCAGGCCCGCGACCAGGCCCTCAACCGCTCGCGCGAGCTGGTGCGCTACTGCTCGCTCACCATCCGCGCCGTCCATCGGCACGAATTCGAGGAAGCCCTCGCCCTCTTGCAGAAGGCGCGCGCGCTCGCCGAGGCCATGGCCGCCGACCTAGCGCCCTATCCCGACCTCTATTTCGCTGGCTACACCCAGGACGCCCTCAAAGAAGTGGCCGAGGCCCACATCGTCTATGCCCTCGTTCACCACGACCCCCTGCCCGACCCGGAAAGCCTGGGCGTCCCCTTCCCAGCCTATCTGGGCGGATTGGCCGAGGCCGCTGGCGAGCTGCGGCGCTTTATCCTCGACCTCGACCGCCAGGAGCGGCTCGACGAGGCCGAGGCGCTGTTCGCCTACATGGACGACATCTACACGACCCTCGTCACCATGGACTTTCCCGATGCCATCACGAACGGTTTGCGCCGTCAGACCGACGTTGTGCGTGGGGTCGTCGAACGGACACGCGGCGATCTGACCGTGGCCCGCCGTCAGCAAAAGTTGGAGAAGGCGCTCCGTGAACTCGATGCCCGAATCGTCGCCAACCTCTGAGCCGTTCGTGCGGGCTACCGATATCGGCCGTTGGGCCTATTGTCGGCGGGCCTGGTGGCTGGCCGCCCAGGGTCACGAGAACCGCAACCGGGCCGAACTCGCCGCTGGCACCGCCGCGCACGAGCGGCACGGTCGCCGGGTGGCCGCAAGCCTGCGGTTGCACCGACTCGCCGTCACCCTTTTCGGTTTGGGCCTCGTCCTGCTGTTGGCCACCCTCCTTATCGGTCGGTCATGAACCCCCGTCCTCCGGCGCTTTGGCAGCGCATCTGGCCGCTTGCTCTCATCCTCGGCTTGGCCTTGATCGGCTGGCTGACCGGGTTGACTGGCCTGGGTGCAGGCGCCCAAGGCAACAGCGCCACCCCCACTCCCACCAAAACGCCGACGCCTCTCGCCGCTGGGCTCCGTGCGCCGGGCTTCGCCTTTGCCCTGGCGCCCTTGCCCACCTTCACGCCCCTACCGACCTCCACGGCCACACCAACCCCCACCACCGTCCCCACGCCCGTAACGCCGGCGGCGGAGCTACCCCTGTGGGCAGAAGCGGCTGCCCGCGCCGAAGGACTCGACCCGGCCGGCAGCTACATCGTCGTGGACCAAAACAACCAGCAGATGGCCGTCATCGTCGGCGGTCGCTTGTTGCGGTTGCTCCACGTCACCACGGGCGACCCGCGGTACGGTTGGGAGACGCCAGCCTGGTCCGGCGTGGTTGGACCCTATTGGGGGACCTTCCAGGGTCGCGGGGGCGTCATGGCCGATGACGGCTGGTGGCTGTTCAGCGGCCCTGGCGGCAACTTCCTCATCCACAGCCTGCCCTACACCCTCGGCCCCGACGGTCGCAAGCAGTACCGGGGTGCCGACGAGCTGGGCGCCATGCCGGCCTCGAACGGCTGCATCCGTCTGGCGCCCGACGATGCCGCCTGGTTCACCGCCCTCGACCCGGAAGGCATGCCCATCATCATCCTGCCCTACACCGGGCTGCGAGGCGCCCAGGGATAAACCGGCATGAACACGCCGCTGCTGCTTCTGGCCGTCCTCCTGCTCCTGACCGGCGCTTTGCTCTACGTCGAGGCCCTCCGACGACGTGAGCGCAGCGGTTTGCCGCGGGGCGAGATCGTCTCGGCCGATACGGGCGCCTGGCGTCGGCCCGACCGTCCCCTTGTCTCGGCGCGATACCGGCTCATCGGCAGGCCCGATTACCTCGTCCGTACCGACGAGGGCGATTGGGTGCCGGTCGAGGTCAAAACGGCTGCCCTGCGTGGGGCTGCGCCTTATCCCGACCACGTCCTACAGCTGGGCGCCTACTGCCTGCTCATTGAAGACACCCAAGGACGACGGCCGGCCTACGGCCTTCTCCACTATGCCGATACCACCGTGCGCCTGCCCTACACCGAGGCCCTACGGGGCGAGGTCCTGAGGGCGCTGGACGGCATCCGGCGCAGCCGTCATGCCGCCGACGTGCCCCGCAGCCATAACGACCCCATCCGCTGTCGGCATTGTGGCTATCGCCATGCCTGTGGGCCTCAGGCCCTGGCCTGAAGTAGCGCAAGATGTCATCTTGCTCTACGTGATACTATTATCAATATTTGCGCTTCTTTGTGTCTTCGTGATTGATCTTATCCCCTTTTCGATTGCGTATGCGTTTTCAAACCCTGCGCGGCTTCAACGACATCCTGCCCGACGACTTCCGCTATTGGCGGTATGTGCTCAACAAGGCCGTCGAACTGGCCGACCGCTTCGGCTACAAACAGATTGACACTCCCATCCTGGAAGAAACCCGGCTCTTCCTGCGCGGGCTGCAGGAGGGTTCAGCCGTCGTCCTCGATAAGGAGCTCTACACCTTCGAGGACCAGGACGGCACGAGCGTGAGCCTGCGGCCCGAATTCACGGCCGGGCTGATGCGCGCCTTTGTCGAGCACGGCATGGCCTCCTGGCCCAAGCCGGTCAAGCTCTTCGCCATCGGCCCCCTGTTCCGTCACGAAAAGCCCCAGGCGGGTCGCTTCCGCCAGCATGTGCAGTTCAATGCCGAGTTGTTGGGCGAGGAGGATGCCGCCGCCGACCTGGAGATCATGCAGCTGGCCTACAGCCTGTACCACGAGCTGGGCTTCAAGGGCCTGGCTTTCCAGCTCAACTCCATCGGCTGCCCCCGTTGTCGGCCGGCCTATATCGAGACCCTGCGGGCCTATTTCCGGCCGCATCAGGCCGGATTGCCGGAGGTGGATCGCCGTCGCCTGGAGGTCAATCCCCTGCGCGTGCTCGATACGAAGGAAGCGGCCACCCTGCCGCTGCTGGATGGGGCCCCCCGCAGCATTGACCACCTCTGCCCGGCCTGCGCCGACCATTTCCACGCCCTCACGGGCTATCTCGACCTGTTGGGCCTGCCCTATGTGATCAACCCGCGGCTGGTGCGCGGTTTCGATTACTATGTACGCACCGTCTTCGAGGTTTGGGGCAGCGAGCTGGGCGCCCAAAACGCGCTCTGTGGCGGCGGTCGCTACGACGGTTTGGTCGAATCCGTGGGCGGACCGCCCACGCCTGGCGTCGGGGTCGGCATCGGTATCGAGCGCATCGTCATCAGCCTACGTCGGCAGGGCATCGAGCCTCCACCGCTGACACAGCCGCAGGTCATCGTCCTTCACTACGGCCCTGCAGCCAAGGCCGAAGCCATCCGCCTGGTGGACGAGTTGCGCCGGCAGGGCGTGCCCACCCTCATGGCCTTCGGCGACCGCAGCCTCAAGGCCCAGCTGAAAACGGCCGACCGCAGCGGTGCCCGCTATGCCCTCCTCCTGGGCGAAGAGGAGCTGGCCGCTGCGACGGTCACCGTGCGCGACCTGCAAGCGGGTACGCAAACCGCCGTATCCCGTCAGGACATCCTCCCCTGGCTGCGAAGCCGACTCCCCTGAGAGGTGCCCCATGCGTTTGCAAGACTACCCTCGTCCCCCCGATGACAACGGCATCGGCATGCACTGGAGCGGCGCCAATCCCAACGCCGTTGGCGCTGGCGAGCTGCGACAACAGTGGCTGCCCATCTTGCAACGCATGGGCGTCAAATGGGTCAAATTCCTCCATGACGGCGGCCTCGAATTCGCCGAGATGCTTCTGGCGGCCGGTATCATGCCCATCGTGCGGCTCTACCGGGAAAAGCCCAACTCGCGCGATCTGACCAAAGCCGTGCTGGGACCCCGCGAAATCGCGTATCTCAAGCAATACGTCGCCCTGGGTGTGCGCTACTTCGAGTTCAACAACGAACCCGATGTGCATGGCGAGTGGGAGGGTGGCCAGGTGCCGCCGGACGCGGCCGATTACGTCGCTCGCGCCGCCATCCGCGACATGGAGACC
>JAOADB010000166.1 GCA_026417535.1 Caldilineales bacterium | reverse complement strand
AGCCAGGGCTGCGCCGAAACCATCGCCCGGTTCGACCAACCCGTTGGCCAGATCATCGGGCGGACCGAAGACGTAGTAGGCGTCGGCCTGGCTGAGGGCAAAGACCTCGTCGGCGTGAAAGAAGGACGGCAACGCTAGGCCGGGGCGGTTGATACGAGGCAGAAAGGTGGTGTGCGGGAGACGACCGACTTGGGGGCGGGCCAGGCTGGGCAGAAAGGCGGTAAACGAAGCGGCATTTCCCCCTGCAGCATCCGGATGACCCTGCGCCGTTGCCATTCGCGTGGGCGTAAGGAGGGCGAAGGCGAGGATGCAGACGGCCAAACCGAAACGGGTACGATGGACACTCATGGATGCACCTCCGGGTGTGTGGAAACCCTGGCCGATGATAGCCTGAACGGTTCTCGATGAGCAAACACGCGCAGTAACGACTCAGCCCACGGCCTTCCTTTCCGGATGGGTTTCCCTTGCCGCTAACGGACGAAAGACGATGTGCAAGATGCCATCTGGCGCTACGCGAGCGGTCGCTTGCCGGGACGGAGGACGTGGAGCAAGATGTCATCTTGCGCTACGTGAGACGTTCCCGGTTCCCGAAACGGTTCCTGACGAAACGCTCTCGCCCGGTGCCAAAGGACGGCCAAAAAACGGGGCATGGCTAGCCGTCGCCTCGGAACGGTCACCGCTCTGCGGCCGATTTGACAACGGCGGCGATTTTTGCTACAGTCGCCCGCACACGTTTGCTGCAAACGTGTGCAGACCTTCGAACGGAAAAACCTTTCGTCCCCGCCCTCATCTCTTCCCTGCTCCTCCTTTCTTCCGCCGACGGGAGAAGGGAGAGAAAAAGCCATTCCTTGGCCCCCTTTCCCCGGCCGCCAGGCCAGGGAAGACCCAGGGAGGGGGCCAAACCGGGCCATCGGAAGCGTCCGATCAAACCCGGAACGGGCGCATTCTGCGGAAAGTGAGTTTACCAGTTACCGTTTACCGGTGTCTACCCCCAAGCACGTCACCATCAAGGAGATCGCCCGGCGGGCTGGGGTTTCCCATTCCACCGTCTCGCGGGCCCTCAACAACCTGCCCGTCGTGGCCCCGGAGACGGCCGCTCGCATCCGGGCGCTGGCCCATGAACTGGGCTACATGCCCAGCGCCACGGCTCGCACCCTCAAGACGAATCGCTCCCGCGTGCTGGGGGTCATTTACAATCGCATTGCCGACCCCTTCTACAGCGAGGTCCTGGCCGGCATCCAAAGCGTGGTCCATCGCTACGGCTACAGCGTCTTCGTCTCTGCCTTTGAGTATGACCCCCGCCGCGAGGAAGGGCTGATCCGCACCATGGCTGCCCGTCAGGTGGATGCCTTGCTCCTCTGTTCCACCACCTTTACGGCCCAACGACTGCAGGAGATGGGCGGCCTGCCCATACCGGCCGTGTTCGTCCACAACCGCGCAACCGACGTGCTCCCCCACTCCATCTACCACGACGACCGCAGCGGCACGCGGGCGCTGACCCAGCACCTGCTTGAGCTGGGGCATCGGCGCATCGCCTTCGGCGGCAATGCCCGCGGGGGCTTGTTGCACGAGCAGCGGCGACAGGGCGTGGTGGACGCCCTGGCCGAGGCCGGTCTGAGGCTTGACCCCGCCTACGACCTCATGGCCCCCGATGGCCAGATGCGCAGCGGCGCGATTCTGGCCGAGCAGGTTTTGGCCTGCTCGCCGCGCCCGACGGCCATCCTCTGCTTCAACGACATGCAGGCCCTGGGCCTGATGCAGGTCTTGCAAACGGCCGGACTGCGCATCCCCGACGACATCTCGGTCGCCGGTTTTGACGATATCCCCCTGGCGGCTTTCCTCTATCCTGCGCTGACGACGTACCATCAGCCCCAGTGGGAGCTGGGCGAACTGGCCGCCCAGGCCGCCCTGCATATGCTGGGTGAACCCGTCACCGACCCTCGCGCCACCTTTGATGTGATCACCCTGCAAGGCCGGCTCATGGTACGCCGTTCGACCGCTCCTCCCCCTGTGCCGTGAGGTGACCATGAGCGTTTCTGCTTCTTCGCGGCCGACGGTCTCGTGGCAACGTCGCCTGTATGAGCGGATGGGTGTCGGCTTTGCCGCCGTCAACCTCGTCCTGTTGCTGGCATTTTTCGGGTTGCTGGCGCCCCATTTTCTGACACCCTTGGCCCTGTCCAACATTCTGACCTTCGCCTCGTTGACCGGGTTGGTCGTGGTGGGGGTGGCGCTGCTGATGATCGCAGGTGAGTTCGACCTTTCGGTGGGTTCAAACCTGGCGGTGGGGGGCTTCGGTTTCGCCGTGTTGCTCAATGCCGGCGTGCCGGCGCTGCCGGCTTTCCTCCTGGCGCTCCTGTTCTGCGCCCTCCTGGGGCTGATCAACGGCGCCGTCGTCGTGTTCACCGGCATCCCCTCCTTTATCGCCACCCTGGGCACCATGCTGGCCTATCGCGGGATCGCGCGTATCCTGGGCGGCGGCGATTTCGCCAAATACACCGGCCCCCAACCTGTCCTGTTCAACGTGCTCAACGGCCCTCTCACGCCCCTCAACGACCTCTTCAACACGCCGGCCAACTTCCGCAGCGTCATCCTCTGGTTTCTGGTGCTGGCAGTCGTAGGGACCGTCATGCTCCATCGCACCCGCTTCGGCAACTGGATTTTCGCCACCGGCGGCCATGTCGAAGCGGCCCGTGCCCAGGGCGTGCCCGTGCGGACGGTCAAACTCATCTGTTTTACCCTGACCGGTCTCCTAGCCGGCCTGGCGGGGGTCACCCAGTTTGCGGCCGGCGCCAGCATTGACCCCCTACGCGGGGAGGGGCTGGAGCTGATCGCCGTCGTCTCCTGTGTCATCGGCGGCGTGCTCCTCACCGGCGGCGCCGGCTCGGTGATGGGCGCCGTGGTGGGAATCCTGCTGCTGCAAACCCTGGAGCAAGGTCTGATCCTGATGGGCATCTCGGTGCAGGTGTTCCGCGCCATTGTCGGTTTTATCCTTGTCCTGTCCGTCATTTTGACCACGGCCATCGGCCGTCGCGAATGAGAAGGAGGTGAGGCTCTCGTCCTGGTTCCGTTTCCCGTCATTTCTCCACACCCCATCGTGCACCCGTCTGCGTTTTTTTGGAGGAGAGACCCATGTTTTCCCTCAAAACCGTTCGTTTGCTCTCGCTGTTGCTCCTGGTGACCTTTCTCGTAGCCGCCTGTGCGGCGCCGGCTCCAGCGCCTGCGCCGGCTCCGGCCACGCCGACCACGGCGCCCGCCCCCGCCGAACCGACCGCAACGCCAGCGCCTGCCGAGCCGACGGCCGCTCCCGCCCCTGCCGTGGCCGATCCGAATCGCCGCATCAAAATCTACGTTGTCCAGCACGCCCTCTGCGCCTGGGACTCGTGGTGGTGCACCATGAAGGAGGCCATGGAGCAAGCCGCCAGCGACCTGAACATCGAGCTGACCGTCCTGGGGCCTGACCGCTTCGACCTGCAAAAGGTGGCTCAGCTCATTGACCAAGCCGTGGCCGCCAAGCCCGACGGTCTGGCCGTCACCGTCACGGACCCGCAGCTCTTCAAGGAGCACATCCAGCGGGCCATTGACGCCGGCATCCCCGTCGTCGGCTTCAACGCCGGCAACGGCCCCGACAAGGACGGCATCCCCTACATGACCTACATCGGCCAGGATGAGTACCAGGGCGGCTATCAGGCCGGTAAGCGGTTGGCTGCGGCCGGCGGCAAGGCGGGCGTCTGCATCAACCACCAGGTGGGCGGCGCCAACCTGGATGCCCGCTGCCGGGGCTTCACCGACGCCCTGGCCGAGGCCGGCATCCCCGCCGAGGTGCTGGGCATCACCGACGACCCCGCCTCCTCGCAGACCACCATCAGCGACTACTTCACGGCCCATCCCGAGGTGGACATCGCCCTGACCCTGGGCCCCAACGGCGCCAATCCCTTCTACGCCTTCCTGAAGGAGGCCGGGCTGGAGGGCAAGATCAAGCACGGCACCTTCGACACCAGCCCGGAGATCAACGCCGCCATCGAGGCGGGCATCACCCTCTTCGGGATTGACCAGCAGCCCTACCTGCAGGGCTACGGCTCGCTGGCGACTCTGGCCCTGGCCATCCGCTACGGCATCAAGCCGGCCCTGCCCGTGACCGCCACCGGCCCCGGTTTCGTCACCAAGGCGGACTTGGGCTTCCAGCCCGACCCCAATCGGCCGGTCAGGATCATCGCCGTGCAGCACGCCCTCTGCGCGTGGGACTCCTTCTGGTGCGTGGTCGAGAAGGGCATCCAGACCGCGGCGCAGCAGATGCGGGTGGACGTGCAGGTTCTCGGCCCCGACCGTTTCGACCTGCAGAAGGTGGCCCAGCTCATTGACCAGGCCGTGGCCGCCAAGCCCGACGGCATCATGCTCACCTTCACCGACCCCGACCTGTTCCGGGCGCCGGTGCAGCGGGCCATTGACGCCGGCATCCCGGTGATCGCCTATAACGCCGGCTCCGGCCCTGACAAGGACGGCGTGGCCTACCTGACCTACCTGGGCCAGGACGAGTACCAGGGCGGCTATCAGGGTGGCAAGCGGCTGGCCGCGGCCGGCGGCAAGGCGGGCGTCTGCATCAACCACCAGGTGGGCGGCGCCAATCTGGATGCCCGCTGCCGGGGCTTCACCGATGCCCTGGCCGAGGCCGGCATCCCCGCCGAGGTGTTGGGCATCACCGACGACCCGGCCGCCTCGCAGACGACCATCAGCGACTACTTTGCCGCCCATCCCGACGTGGACATCGTGCTGACCCTGGGCCCCAACGGCGCCAACCCCTTCTACGCCTACGCCAAGGAGGCGGGCTTGAAGGCCGGCGATGTGAAGCACGGCACCTTCGATGTCAGCCCGGAGATCGTGGCCCGCATCAAGGACGGCTTCACGCTGTTCGCCATTGACCAGCAGCCCTTCCTGCAGGGCTACGGCGCGGTCATGGCGCTGCAGCTGAAGGTGCGCCAGGGCATCTCGCCGGCCCTGCCGGTGACGCCGACCGGTCCCGGCTTCGTGGATGCCAGCAACGTGGACCTGGTGGCGGCGCTGTCGGGCCAGTATCGCTGATCCTGACTTGACCCGGCGGGTCGGCGGCTGCCGATCCGCCGGGTCTCCTCTCCAGGCACGCCCCATGAGCCTTTCGTTCGAACGCACTCGTCCCATGGCCCTCGGCAGCCGGTTCGACCGCCTGCGGGAGGTGTTTTTGCGTTCGCCCATCGCCGGCCCGCTGGTGACGCTGGTGGTAGTTTTCATCCTGCTCAGCTTTGTGCCCAATTTTCTGACCCTGCGTTCGCTGTCGGGCATCATCAACGCCGCCACCCTGACCGGTTTCATCGCGGTTGGGGTGACCTTGCTCATGATCGCGGGGGAGTTCGACCTGTCGGTGGGCAGTATCATGGCCATGGGCGGTTATGTCTTCGGCTTTCATGTCGTGGCCGGCGGTAGCCCGTGGGTGGGTCTGCTGCTGGCGCTGCTGGTGGCGGGGGTCATGGGGCTGATCAACGGCCTGATCCTGGTGCGCACGGGCATTCCCTCCTTCATCATCACCCTGGGCACCCAGTTCATGTATACGGGCGTACTCTGGTTCTACTCCCGCGCCCAAATGCTCCAGATCACCGAGGACCTGCCCGAGTTCGCCATTCTGAACGGCCGCATCGAGTGGCTCTCGTCTTGGTTGCCGGGCGCCAACGTGCGCACGGCCTTCATCTGGTTGGTGCTGCTGGTGATCGTCTTTCAGCTCGTGCTGGTGCGCACCCGTTTTGGCAATCACGTCTTTGCGGCCGGTGGTAACAAGGCCGCAGCCGCGGCCCAGGGCGTGCTCGTCAACCGGGTCAAGCTGGCCTGTTTCGTCATCAGCGGGATGTGCGCCGGGCTGGCCGGGGTGATGCTCTTCGCCCAGTTCAAGACGGTGCGCATCGCCACCGGCGCCGGCCAGGAGCTGCAGGCCATCGCCGCGGCCGTGGTGGGCGGCACCCTCCTCTCCGGCGGTTCCGGCAGCATCGTCGGCGCGCTCATCGGCGTGCTTTTGATCAGCATGTTGCGCACCGGTGTCGTCCTGACCAACATCATCAGCGCCGACAACTTCCCGGCCGTGGTCGGTGTGACCATCGTCGGCGCGGCCATTCTCAACGACTTCATCCGCCAACGGCGGTAGAACGGTAACCGGTCAAACTGGGATATGAGCGCTTCCTCTGTTTCCGAACCCGTGATCGCGATGGAGAACATCTCCCGGCGGTTTGGCTCAATCGTCGCCGTGGAGGACGTGACCCTGGCGATTTATGCCGGCGAGGTGACGGCCTTGCTGGGCGATAACGGCGCCGGCAAGTCCACCCTGATCAAAATTTTGACCGGGGTCTATCCGCCCACGACCGGACGGATTTACTTCAAGGGCAAGCCCGTACAGATCACCTCCCCGCGTATGGCGCGCGACCTGGGCATCGAGACGGTCTATCAGGACCTGGCCCTGGTGCCGCTGATGAGCGTGGCGCGCAACTTCTTCCTCGGCCGCGAGCCGGTCAAGAGCATCGGCCCCTTCCGTTTTCTCGACCTGAAGACGATGCAGGAACGCACGGCCGCGGCGCTGCGCGATATCGGCATCGAGAAGTTCAGCGGTGGTCGCTCGGTCAACGAGCCGGTGGGCAAGCTGTCGGGCGGCGAGCGGCAGTCGGTGGCCATCGGCCGGGCGGTGCACTTCGGCGCGTCGGTGCTCATTCTCGACGAGCCGACCTCGGCCCTTTCCGTGGCCGAGACGGAGAAGGTGCTGCACTATACCCGCCAGGCCAAGGAGCGCGGCCTGGCCGTCATCTTCATCAGCCACAACATGAGCCACGTGATGCGTGTGGCCGACCGCTACATCGTCATGCGCCATGGCCGCCAGGTGGCCGACTACCGCAAGGGCGAGCTGACCGAGCAAGACCTGGCCGACCTGGTGACCGGCGAGCGGGAGAGGTGAAACTGGTAACTGGTCATTTGGTAACTGGTAAGAGCCGATGAAAGCCTACGACCTCCTCACCATGGGCCGTTCGTCCCTTGACCTGTACGCCCTCGATGTGGGCGCGGCCTTTGTGGACATCACGCGCTTTGCCGCCTACGTAGGCGGTTCGCCGACGAACATCGCCGTCGGCGCGCAACGGCTCAATTTGCGCACGGCCCTGCTCACGGCGGTGGGGGAGGACCCGGTGGGCGATTTCATCCTCCACTTTTTGCGTCGGGAAGGGGTGGATACGCGCTTTATTCCCCGCAAACCGGGCACGCGCAGCAGCGCCGTGGTGCTGGGCATCGAACCCCCCGACCGTTTTCCGCTCGTGTTCTATCGCGATAACGCTGCCGATGTGCAATTGACCATGGACGACGTGCTGGCCGCGCCGGTGGGCGATTGCCGGGCCTTCGAATTCGCCGGTACGAACCTGAGCCGGGAACCGGCCCGCAGCGCCACCTTTTTCGCCGTCGAACAGGCGCGAGCGGCCGGCGCCACGATTTTCTTCGACCTGGACTTTCGCGCCGACCAATGGCACGACCCACGCGCGTTCGGCGTGAACGTCCGGGCCATCCTGCCCCTGACCGACATCGTCTTCGGCACCGAGGAGGAGGTCAAGGCCGCCGTCCTAACCGCAGCCGGACAGGTGCACATCACCCACTCGCAGATTTCGGCCCCGACGGTGGAAGGCGATGTGGACGCCGCTGTCGCCGCCCTGCTGGCGCGGGGGCCGCAGGCGCTGGTGGTCAAGCGCGGGGCTGCCGGCGCCCGCGTCTGTCTGGCCGACGGCCGACGGATGGATGTCCCCGGCTTTCCGGTCGAGGTGTACAACGTCCTCGGCGCCGGCGATGCCTTCGCCGCCGGG
>JAOADB010000165.1 GCA_026417535.1 Caldilineales bacterium | reverse complement strand
GGGCGTGTTGCAACGGGTGCTCGAACACCTCAGGGTGGTCGCCACCCCGGAGGAACTCCGCGCCGTCTATCGCCAGCAGTAACGCCGCCGGTCAGGGCCGAAACCGGCTCAATGCCCGGCGTACACGGTCGGGCACGGCGTTGCCGGTGGCCTCCTCCAGGAACATCAGCACCCGTTCGGGCGAGATGCCGGCAGCGGCGGCCTGTTGCAGCCGGCGTCGGCTGAGGCGATAACGAAAACCGGGTTGGCTGGCCTCCCATTCGGCGATTTGCGCCACCCGCCAGCGATCGTACAGCGCGGCGCCCTCGGGGATGTGAATACGAAACGCCTCGTCCACGACGAGTCGCGTCGCCGGCGGCAAAGCCGGCGCTTGGCCGCTCAGAAAACCGGCCCCGCGTGCCGTCAGACACCACCGCTGCTCCGGCCGATCGGCGGCCAGGGCCACGGCGCCCAACCAGAACAACGGCCCCGTCCACAGGTAGCGAATGAGCTCACCCTCAACGGCGTGCCAGTGGGCAAAACCCCGCAACAGCTCGCCCTGCCGATGGCGGATGTACCAGGTCTCGTAGTTGCCGTCGGGGCGCTGGAAATCGGGATCGTGCGCGTACAGCAAGTCGAGAAGGGCATCGAGACGATAGGGAACGCCGACACTGGCCCGGCCCAGCCATGTCAGTAACGCCTCACGAGCCAACAACGGGTCATTGCGCCAGGCACCGGGTTCGCATTCCAGCCCCGGCGTCAGACACAGGTCGTTCCAATCGGTCGCGGTGCGCCAGGCCGTGAACAGGGTCTGGGCCTGCGCGAAACGGTCCTGGGGCAGCCAATCGGCTACGGTCCGGTTCGCCAAGCGCAACCGCCGCCCGGCCATCACCACCAAGCCTAAGCGCCGGGCGACGAACAGAAGCAACGCCGCCCGATTGCCACCCTGTGGTGGCTCGGCCACCCCACGCCAGGGACGGGTCATGGCCTCCCAATCGCGCGGTGACCAGTTGCCGTAGGCATCGGGCCAGACCCGTTCCTGATGGACGTACACCAACAAGGTGAGCAGGTCATCGAGAAAGGCATCGCCGTCTTCTTGCCAGGCATCGGGCGGAGCCGCCGCCGTGAGGAACGGCGGCGATGGCATTGCCGCCGGCAAGGGCAACAGCGGCGCCAGGTCGGTGGGCAGGGCGATATGCTCGACCAGGCCGGTGGGCGTTTCCACAAACCCGCGTGCGATCAGTCCCCGGTACCAGAGCCACTCGGCCGCATTGGCGGGCTGTTGCCAGGGACGCTCTTGTTGAAAACGGCCGCCGCCGAAACGCCGGATGACGCCGAAACGCCGCTGAAACACGGCCGCCGGTAAACCGTTGGGCTTTCCCTTCAACGTCTGCAAGGCGGCAACGGCTTCTGGCGGCGCCGCCCGGAGTACGTTTCGCAGGTAGTCCTCGTCCGCAAGCCGTGCGGCCAACGCCGTCGGCTCGACGGGTCCGATCAGGCCGTGGTTGGCGGCGACGGCCTCCAGCACGAGCGGCGGCAGGTCTTCGAGATGCTGGGGTAGGGTTTTCATATCCCGCTATCGGCCAGGCAGCGAGACGAAGGACGAACGACGGAGGACAGAGTTTGTTCGACGGCGATCAGCCGTAGTGTACACCGCAACCAAGAGCCGGCGAGAGCACGCCGCAAGCGTTGTAACAGAAACAGGCCGAAGACATCTTCTCCTTTCCCTTTCCGAGCGCAGGTTGTGATGCCTGCAGGCGAGGAATCGGGTACAATGAAAGCGTCTCTTCTTCACTTTCGGAGGTGATCCTATGGGCGTTGATGCCGTTGTCATCGTGGAAAACAGCCGAAATCGAACGCTGGAGGAGTTCAAAGCACTCTTGCTCCAGGACGAGGAGCTGGGCCGCCTGCTGTGGGATCCTTTCGAGATTTCCACCGGTGAACTGGCGTCCCAATTCCAGCCTTGGGAAGCCTTCGAATGGGAAGGTAAAAAGTACTTCTCCTGGATCGCTTCCCCTCGGGCCTTTTACCTCAACCTGTACAAAGAAGAAGGCGAAGAGCCGACGCCGATCCAAATCACCTTCTTTCGGTGTATGCTTTTGGTCGAACAGGCCGCTGGCGGCCCGATTTACGTAGGCAACGATGTCGTCTATCACCATACCCCGTTCGATTTTCCGGAAGAACCCTTCTGGCTGCCGGGGGAACTCGATGCCTTATGGCCGAATTGGCGGGAAATCGCCCGGATTCCGCTGGCACCTGATGAACTTTGCCTGATCTTCTGAACCACATCGCGCTGCGTGCCGGTCGAAGCCCGGTGCGAGGATGGCTTGGCACAGGGTCTCTTCCCGTGCTATGATCCCCGGCACAGACCGGAAATGGCCGGTCTGGCATTGCCCTTGCGGAGGTTTCCCATGGCTTCGCCGACTTCCGGTGGCCCGTACCGACCGGGTACCCTGACCGAGTTGATCAACACCCTGCGGCTGGCCTGGGCCTTGATCCGGGATCGCCGGATCAGCCCCTGGCTGCGTTTCGGCATCCCCGCCCTCATCGCGGCCTACCTGTTCTTCCCCATTGACCTTCTGCCCGACCTGGCGCCGGGACTGGGCCAACTGGACGACCTGGCCGTCATCTGGCTGGGTTTGCAGATGCTCTTGCAGCTGGCGCCCCAGGACATCCTGGCCGAGCTGCGCCGGCGGCAGCGGACGACGAGCATGAGGGACGACGCCGATGTCGTGGACGCCACCTACCGCGTCATCGAATGAGACGCCGGTCTGGCATCGTCCGGCCGCCGTAGCCGAACGGCTGGCCATTTCGGTTGCGACCCTGCGCCGCTGGTCGCGTCAATTCGACGAGTTCCTCTCGCCCGAAGCCACCGGTCGCAACGGCCGTCGGCGCTACACCGACGCCGATCTGCAGTTGCTGAGCCGGGTGCACGAGCTATTGCACATGGGCCTGAGCTATGAACAGGCGCGACGCCAGCTGCGCCTGCGCGGCTCCGAGGCGCCCGTAAACGGCCATCCGACCACAACGGCGCTGGTTCTGGCCGATGCCGACACCCGTCTTCATCCCGGCACCGATGTGGCCGGCGTGCTGGTCCAGGCCCTGCACAGCGTGGGTGAGGGCCAGCAGGTCATCCTGGCCCAACACCAGGCCCTGCGACAACTAGTGGGGGTGCTGGTGCAGGACAATCTCCAGCTGAAAGAAGAAAACAGCCGGCTGCGCGAGCGCATGTTGGAGGCCGAGCGCAAGCTGTTCGAGCTGAAACGGGAGCTGGCCGCCGGTCAGGCTCAGGAGCGCGAACGCCTGCGGCAGGTGGAAGCCGCCCTGTTCGACCTCCAGCGGCAGCTGGATGGCTTGGCCGCCGCCCACACGCGACATCCCCCTGAGCCGATTTCCCCGCCGACGGTCGTATCCGCTCCCCCTCCCGCGGAACCGCCCTCCGCACCTCCCTCCGGCCTCAGCTGGTGGCAACGCCTGCGGGCCTGGCTCAACGGCGCGTGACGCGGATGATAGGCCATCGTCTATCGTCCATTGTCCAAGCCGATGGGCATGACGATCCTCTGGGGCGTCGCGGCGGTCACGGGTTCGCCGATCAGGTCATAGGCCAGGGCGCCGGTGATGCGCACGTCGAACATGGCGCCTATGGGCCATTCGCCCGCGATGAGCACATAGCCGTCGATTTCCGGGGCATCCCGATACGAACGGGCCAGGGTCAGCCCCTTGTCGTGGCCCTCGACCAGGACCGTCAACACCCGACCGATCTGGGCCTGGTTGCGGGCCAGGGAGATGGGTTGCTGCACGGCCATCAGCCGTTCCCAACGCTCTCGCTTGACCTCTTCGGGCACCGGATCCGGCAACGAGGCCGCGGGCGTCCCTGGTTCGGGGCTGAAGGTGAACGCGCCGACGCGGTCGAAACGGATAGCCCGCACGAAATCGAGCAGTCCCTCGAACTCGGCCTCGGTCTCGCCGGGATAGCCAACGATGAACGTCGTGCGCAGGCAGATGTCGGGCATGGCCCGGCGCAGCCGCTCGATGGTGTTGAAGACCATCTCCAGATTGCTGGGCCGGCGCATCCGCCGCAGGGTGTCGGGATGGCCGTGCTGCAGAGGGATGTCGAGATAGGGCAGGATAGCGGGCGTCGTCGCCATCGTCTCGATGAGGGCCGGCGAGACGTGACCCGGATAGGCGTACATCAGCCGCAGCCAGGCCAGATCGGGGCAGCGTTCGGCAATGGCATGGAGCAGCCGCGGCAGGCTGTCCGGCTCCCCGCGGTCGCGGCCGTAATCGGTCGTGTCCTGGGCGACTACGATCAGCTCTTTGGCGCCGGCGGCAGTCAGGGCTTGGGCCTCGGCGACCACGGCGGCAAAAGGCCGCGAGCGCAATTTGCCCTTGAAGGAGGGTATAGAACAGAACGCGCAGGGTGCGTTGCAACCGTCGGCGATTTTGAGATAAGCGCTGGCCCGCTGCACGGCCGCCCGTGGGGTGGGTTGCTCGTCGGAAGTTTCGGGGTCACCCAAAAGGGCAAGCCGGGCAAAGGCCCGCCGGCCGGATTTGGGTTTGTCGCCAGCGCCGTTTTGCCGGAGCTGCGCCACCAGGCCGACGATTTCGGCCCAACGCCGCGTGCCCAACAGGCCGTCCACGGCCGGCACCCGGTGGAGGATGGCCTCGCCGTTGCGTTCGGCCAGGCACCCGGCCGCGATCAACACTTGGTCGCGGCGTTTGCGTCGGGCCAGATCGGCCAGCGCGGCGATGGATTCCTCCTGGGCAGAAGCCAGAAAGCCGCAGGTGTTGACGATGAGCACGTCGGCCCAGGCCGGGTTGGTCGTAGGCCGATACCCGGCGCGGGTTAGGAGCGTGCTCATGCCGTCGCTGTCCACCTCGTTCTTGGGACAACCCAGGGTGAGCAAGTAGAAGCTAGGAGAACGCTGAGACGCAGCCAAGGCAGGACGGATGGGTCAGGGTTGAGGCGAAGGCGTCGCTTCGGCGGATGGGGTGGGCGTGGCGGTCGGCACGAAGGCCGGGGTAACTTCCTCTTGGGTGAGAACCCCGTCTTCGAGCCGCCAGAGGAACTCGACGATGGCGCCGACCTCGCCCAAAGCCGGCAGAGTCTGGCCGTTGACGACAAGGGTCACGCCGCCAGCGTTGCCGGTGCGGAGCTGCAACGTCCGGGCGGCGGTAAACTCGCGGGCAAAGCCGGCCTCGGCGATGCCCTCGAAAACGACCTGCTCATCGGCCAACACTCGCAGCCAGGCCCGTTGGCCGACACCGACGCTGACCACGATCTGGCTGATGGGCGTGGCCGTGGGCGTGGGTGTGGGCGTGGCCGGCGTGGGCGTGGGGATCGGGGTCGCAGCAACGGCCGGAAGCCCTGTGGGCAAGGGCGTGGGGGTCGGCGTGGCCTCGCCGACGATGATGACCGGAGGCGGGGCCGGGGTGCCGGCCGGTGGGAGGGTGGCCGTCGGAGCAACCGACTCGCCGTTGCTTTCAAGCACAAACGGCACTCCCCACCGCACCAGGACGAAACCGATGGCAACGGCTATGAGACCGAACAGCCCCAGCCGCAGCAGTCGCCGATACAGCCGCACACGGCGGGTCGAATCGTCGAACAGGTCGAGGGCGATGGGCTGATAGGTCGGAGGTGGAGCAGGCGGCGGAGTCGTAGCGTCCGGAGCGGGCACCGGGCGCCCTTCTAACGCGGCCAGGGTCGCCGGATCAATCTCGAGAAAGCGGGCGTAAGTCTGTAAAAAGCCGCGGGCAACAACTTCATTGGGCAATTCGCTCCAATCGCCCGCTTCCAGGGCGGCCAGATAGCGCCGCCGGATGCGAATCTGCGCCTCCACATCGGCCAACGAAAGGTTTTTGGCCTCGCGGGTTTGGCGCAAGAGCTGTCCGATATCAATCATGGGGGGATTTCAGGCAAGAAATAGGCCCGGAGACAGGGGGCAAAGCCCGATTATGGACGCCGGGCGGAGAATTGTCAAAGCCGGGTTGGGTGGCCGATAATGGGATTATCGGCCAATTCGTTCCCCCTGCGCAATCCCATGCCTGCTTTTGCCGTTACCGCTCCCCATCTCAGCCCCGAACAACACTACGAATTGGAGGCCCTCCTCCTCGAAATTCCCGGCGTGGATGCCTTTTTCAACGAGGACGGCATCCTAGGCACCGAAGTGACCTGCCCGGCCGAGGTTCTGGGTCGGGTGGTGGCGCGCGTGCGCGATTGGGCGGCCAGCCATGAGCGAGGGCCGTCGCGCGTCCAGTTCACTTGTCCTGGCGGCCGGGTGGTCGCGCTGGCCGAGCACAGCTTCGAAGAGCTGGTGGACTTTCTGGCCGGATGTCACGAGGAAGCCGGCGCCTGGCAGGGCCTGACCCGGCGATTGGCCGACGACGGGCTGCGCGAGTAGCCGTCATCGCCATGGACCTGCGCCACAGCGGTCAACCGGGCTGGAACGAGGCGGCCTGGGATGCCTTCGTCCAACGCCATCCCCACGGACACATCCTGCAGATGTCGGGGTGGGGACGGCTCAAGCGTGCCTTCGGCTGGCAGGACGTGCGTCTGGCCCTATGCGAGGGTGACACCCTGCAGGCCGGCGCGCAACTGCTGCTGCGACGGCATCCCCGTCTGCCTTTTTTGCCCGCCGTCGCGGCCTATGCGCCCAAAGGCCCCCTGGTGGACTGGCAGGACGAGGCCCAGGTGCGAACGCTGCTGCAGGCTCTGCGGCGCTTTTGTCGGCGCCGGGGCGTGCTGCTTTTGCGTATCGAGCCCGAAATACCCGATGACCCTACCCTGGCCGCACGGCTGCGCCGACTGGGATTTCGCCCCAGTCGTTCGGTGCAACCGCGCACGACGGTGTGGGTGGACCTGGAGGCCGACGACGAGACGTTGCTGGCGCGGATGCACTCCAAATGGCGCTACAATGTGCGCTTGGCTGCCCGCAAAGGCGTGACCGTGCGCGAGGGCGGTGCCGACGACCTGGCCACCTTTACGACGCTCATGGCCATCACGGGCCAACGCCAGGGTTTCGGCGTACACGAACCGGCCTACTACCGCCTCTTTTGGGAGCTGTTTGCACCCACCGGCCATGCCGTTCTGCTCCTGGCCGAGCACGAGGGCCACGCGTTGGCCGGTTTGCTCATCGGCCAGGCGGCCGGCAGGGCTTGGTATCTCTACGGCGCTTCCGGCGATGAGGGTCGTCAGCTCATGCCCAATCACCTGTTGCAATGGGAGGCCATGCGTTGGGCCAGGTCTCACGGCTGTCGGGTGTACGACCTGTGGGGCGTACCCGACGAGGTGGCCGAACATCCCGATGCGCCCATCCCGGAACCGGCGACCGGTCTGTGGGGCGTCTGGCGCTTCAAGCGCGGCTTCGGCGGCCGTGTCGTCCGCTACCTCGGCGCCTGGGATGGGTGGGTGGTGATGGGGGGGTAACTGGTTACTGGTTGTTGGTTACTGGTTATTGGTTATTGGTTACTGGTTACTGGTTACCTGTTACGAATTGCTTTCGTCTTTCGTCCTTCGTCTTTCGTCTCGCCAATCACCCCAAATCCCACTACAAACGCCAAATTACCAGTTACCAGTTACTAGTTACTAGTTACCAAATGCAACCTTCGCAATTTGCTCCAATTTTTACCGAATGGGTGCCGTACCCAGTGGTTTTTGCTGCCATCAGTGGCGCGCACCTTTACGGTTTTGCCTCGGCCACGAGCGATGTGGACCTGCGCGGTTGTCACATCCTGCCGCTGCGGACAATGCTGGGCCTGGGGCCGATCAAGCAGGAAATCCACCGTATGCTGACGCAGGGGGAGCCGACCGTAGACCTGGTCAGCGAAGACCTGGTGCGCTATGTCGTTCTGCTCCTCCAATAGCGGGGCAACTACCTGGAACAGCTGTTTTCGCCTCTGG
>JAOADB010000164.1 GCA_026417535.1 Caldilineales bacterium | reverse complement strand
CTGCTGTACAAAGGCTCGACGAGAAGGCGCTGCTGTTTTTCGGAGGGGAGATTGTCCACAGGCGTGTCGTCCTCCGTGATCAGGTGGGCGATGTCGGGTCGTTCCTCGGCGAGGGTGGGCGAGAACACATCGAGCGTCATAGGTCACTCCGTACCCGGTAGAAGAAGCGTTGCCGGTCGTACTTTAGCACAGGTTCGACCTTTCGCCAACCGACCTGGCGGGCGGGGGTCTGGTGCGATGCGTTGGGCCGCGTCGCGAGAGATGTTCACGTCTCGAACGAATTCATGGTCACGCTGGAACCGCTCATTGCAAGAACAGATTGCTGAAAGTCGTCGGCTGGTTGAAGCGCATGACCGGCGTGTGGGCCAGGACGCGCTCACGACCGGCCGTTCCGGGCGTATCGTTGTCGTTGGCCATCAAACCGTAGCCCAAAGCCCAGCCCGGATACGGCCGCACGCCCATGATCGCCCAGGGGATGGCCGCTTCGAGGGTATAGCCGGTTGCAGTGCGCTGGGCGCCCACCACGAGCTGGTTGGTCCAATCGGAACGGCGCTGAGGATAGGCCACGACCCCTTCAGGCCTGCGGGTCAGGAAATCGCCGGGCGAGAACCCGAATTGAAAGTCGTCGGCGTTGCCGCCTACCACATCGAAATCACCGGCCAGATCGGCATCCAGCCACAGCTCGACCGAATCGCCGTTGAAGAGGTCATACCCGCTTCCTTCCTGGATGAGGACGTCGTCGGTGACCTCGTAGGCCACATAGAGGAAGATGGCATCCCAGGCCAGCCGGGCCGTGACGATAAAATCGTCAGGTCCCACTGCTTCTTCGGCCCCCAGGATGGGATATGAGAGCGACGCGATCGGGATGCCACCCCATTCGGCCAGGAAACCGTCAATGACGAAGCCGCTACGCGCCGGGGCGGCGTAATCGCCACCGTTGGCGCGGAAAGGCCCGGCATAGGGCGTCGGTGAGGGCATGGGCGTCGGCGTTGGTGTGAACGCCGGCGTCGGCGTGGCCGTGGGCTCCGGCGTGGGCGTATCGGTGGGGATGGGCGTGGGTGTGGGCGAGGGTTCGGGGGTTGGTGTGAGCGTCGGCGAGGGCGAGGGTGTCGGCGTGAACGCGGGCGTAGGGGTGTCGGTGGGTGTGGGGCTAGGTGAGACCAGAGGTGTCAGCGGCAAGGGACTCAAGGCGATGGTGGGCGTGGGTGTGGCGGCGATGCGGCTGCTCCACACCCGCAGCGCCAGGGTAAGGCCCAGCAGACCGACGGTAAAAACGGCCAGCGCGACCAGCAGCGTCACCAGGATTGGGTTAGGCGTAGAACGAGGAGGTGTCATCATGGCATCAAAGCGTATGTCGGGCAACAACAGGCCTCGCAGGAGCGACATCCCGCGAGGCCTGCACCGAAAAGGGCCGGAAATTCAGAAGCGCAGGAAGGCGCCGATGGGATGCCCGGCGGCCATCAGGGGATTGTCTGGCGGCAGCACCGTTACCTGAGCGCCTTGGACCAGGGTTCGCCGCGCCAGGGTGTTGATGGCATCGGGCAACGGCCGATACTCGCCGCCGCAGAGAGGACACGCCTCCTCATCACCGGTGCCCAAATAGCCGCAATGCTCACAGCGGCGCACCCGGCCTTCTTCAACCTCGTAATCTTCGGTAAAGAGCAGGTGGTAGACGCGGCCGCTTTGAATGGCCTCAACGGTAGGGCCGAGACCGAGGACGGCGTTGTTGCCTTTGGCAGCCGCCACGACCAGGTCAGCGGCCAACTGAAGGATGGAAGCGCTGCGGGCCTGGAGAGCCACGGCCTCGGCCCGGTCACGCACCTCCTGGATACTGGCGTTCAATTCCAGGGGCATCGTTCCGACGACAAGCTTTTGCAACGATGTCGGCAATAGCTCCTGAAAGCGGGCCACGTTGGCATCGGTGCCGGCCAGGACCAGACGACGCCAGTTGTACTGACGGGCCAGCCGCTCGGTTTGTTCCACGGCCTCGCGCAGGTTGGCCAACGCCGTTTCGTCTTCATGGCGTTGATAGCGTTGGGCAGCCCAGCCGCCCTGTTTGTGACGCCGCACTTCTTCGCCCACCATCCCCGTTGCTTCTTCCAAAACGCCCAGATGGAACGAAAAGAAGCGGGCGCCCTGCCTGTCCACCGCCACCACTCCCAGATGACCATACGTGTCGATCATCTCGACCAAACGCCGCACCAACGGCCGTCGGTCCACCATGATGGCGTCTTCGAGCGGGACCTGGAAGGTGTAAGCGCGCCAGAACCCTTTTTCCTGGCAACTGAAGCACACCAGGCCACGCGCCTGCCGGTCGTACTCTAGCTCGACATAACGTTCGATCCGTTCGCGATCGGGCGTGGGAATGACCGCTGCGTCCAGAAGACGGCGCAAAGCCAGCTTGTATTCCTCGGTCGTGCGTTGTCGCGGGTCAACGTTGAGATACAAACTCACTACCGGACTGTTATGCCCATCGAATTCGACCAACTCCTGCAAATCCGTTTCGCGAAACATAAATCGCCTCCAACTGCGAGTGAGATCCTCAGCGCTGAGGATCGCCGGCTGAGGGAGCGGAGAAAGCAAAACGAGCGCCGGCACCCGCCGCCGAGCGAGGCGGACCGTCGCTCTGTTTAGCGGCAAAAGCTGACAGAAGACCGATTACAGGGGCATCCATGCGCAGAAAACCGGAAAACGACCACGCCGTTCACTGTGACCTCCCACCGTTGCAAGCTTAGCAGTTCGGCGGATTCTTGTCAATGTCAGGCGATAGCGGGGTGTGGTTCAACGTTTGGCATGGGTTCAAAGTTGGCAGGAAGGACAAACCCATGTCGGGAACCCACGCCTGAGGCGGCCGGCCACCTGCAGGATGCCGTTGAGGGCTCTTCGTCTTTTGTACAAAACGTCATACCGCATTCGCATTCAGTAGAGTATTGACAAAGATTAAGATTCTAATAAGATCATAACAAAGAACTGTTTTATTGAGTAATGACACTATTAGTTAGTATTATAAATATTTTGTGAAAATAAAAAATATTAGAAAGTATTTGAAAAAATATTGTTTGTTATCGTTTTTTATATTACAAAAACTTCGTTTATCTGGTATATTGTTACTTTTTTATTACAGATGAATTCAATAAAATAATCCAATAAGGAGCCAAACAATGAAATCTTTTCTCAGCAGAGGGTGGGCAATCACTTTCGTGGTATTTCTGGTGCTCCTGATACAGGTGATACCCATCATGGCTCAAGGGATCACGATAGATGGCTCTTTTAGCGATTGGGCCGGCAAAGCGGCAATGGTAGACCCGCAAGGCGCCGATGATGAAACCAGTCCCTCCCGCGCCGACATCACCGAGTTTCGCGCCGATGCCAGCAGCAGCGGGCTCTATCTGCTGATGGCGTGGGACGATACGGGCTTCGCAGGTGGCCAGTCAACGACGGCAGGGATCACCCTGCAGACGGCAGGAAATGCCTACTACCGCATTTACGCAACCGCTCAGGGCAACCCCGGCTCCGTTCCCCTCTCCAGTCTGGACATCAACAGCTGCACGAACGCCACCTGCCAGAACCAAACAGACGTATGCACCGGTTCGGGCTGCAGCGGTGCGCAGGCAGGCTCCGGCACGTCCTGGGTCGATCCGTTCTCCGGGCGCGCAGGGCCTGACTGCAATGGCGCCAACTGGGGGACACAAGATACCGCCGTGGAACTCTACATACCCTGGAGTCACTTCGGCGGCGCTCCGGGAAACGGTCAGTTTGTCTTTTTGCAATTGGGTTCGTATCCCAGCGGGCCGGCACAGGCGTCAAAGGATAACACAGGGCCTAACGGCGTGGCGTGTCGGAATCACAACGGCACCTTTCAATGCTACCGCTCGACACCCACCGTTGTGACGCTCAAGTCCTTTGCCGCCTCGTCAGCAAGGATGAACCCGGCAGGGGTGGCCGGCGCGAGCGGACTCATCATCCTCTTCTGCGCAGGCATCGGAGCCGGTTTGCGGTGGTTGCGTGTTCCCGGGGGCAAAGATGCCTAACCCGTCACGCTGATTGTCGGTACAACCGTCGTAACCACCCAAGCCGCTGACGAGGGTGACTCATGTTCCGGCAGGGCTCCATCGTGGCGCAGGATGGCATCTTGCTCTATGTCTTGCGTCCGTCGTCCTGGCGAGCGGCCGATGACGGAAGAGAAGTCCCATCCGGAACGTAAGGCAATGGGCTGAATCGTTACGGCACCGTTTCATTTTCTTTCCCAGGGCGGGCGGAACCCCCCAGCCGCCAGCGCGGCGATGATGCGGCGGTCCGTGCGGGCAAAGGCAAAGGCATCGAGTTCACTGGCCGTGACCCATCGCCAATCGGCCACACCCAGGGTTTGCGGCGCGCCGCCGAGATGGCGGGCATGATAGGCATGAAGGGTGATGCGGAAGTGCGAATAGGCGTGGTTGAAGCTGAGGAGATGGTCGCCGACGGCCACGCGGATACCCAATTCTTCGGCCAGTTCGCGTTCTAGGGCCTGGGGCAGACTTTCGCCGGCCTGTCGCTTGCCGCCGGGGAATTCCCACAACCCACCGAGCATCCCATCGGGTGGGCGTTGGGCGATGAGAAAGCGCCCCGGCAGCTCCGCATGCCAGACGATGCCTGCTACGACGTCGTAGTGGGGGCGAGGCAACCGTCGTCGGCGCACAGGCCGCTGTTCCTGGGTTCCGCGCGCCCGCGCGAGACAGAAATCGGCCAGCGGGCAGGCAGCGCAGGCCGGGCGCCGGGGCCGGCAGAGGGTCGAACCCACCTCCATCAGGGCCTGATTGAAATCGCCGGGCCGTTTCGGGTCCACGAGTTCGGCCGCCCGCGCCCACAGCCGGGCGGAAACGGCTGGGTCGTCTACGGGTTCGTCCACGTCATCGAGCCGGGCCAGCACCCGCCGCACGTTGCCGTCCACCATCGGCGCCGGCAGGCCAAAAGCAATCGCCCGGATGGCGCCGGCCGTATAGCGGCCTATACCCGGCAGCGCCAGCAACGCCGCCTCGTCCGACGGTAGCTCACCGTTGTACTGCGCCACCACCATCTGCGCGGCCCGATGGAGATGGTGCGCCCGCCGATAGTAGCCCATCCCCTCCCAAAGCTTGAGCACCTCGGCCAGGTCGGCCGCGGCCAGCGCCTCGATGGTGGGGAAGCGGGCCAGGAAGCGCTCGTAGTAGGGCAAGACCGTGGCGACCTGGGTTTGCTGGAGCATGGTCTCGCTCACCCAGACCCGATAGGGCGTCGGTTTCCGGCGCCAGGGCAGGTCACGACGATGGGCGGCAAACCAGTCTAACAGCCGGCGTCGAAGTTCGTCCACACTCATGGACTCGGCAGCAGACCCACGCACTGCCACAGCAACGGACTGAGCAGGAACAGCGCCACCACCAACCACATCCATAGCGGTACCCCGAAGAGCAAGGGCGTCTTGCGCACTTTGGGCGGTTCGGGCCGGGGCAGTGGCGTCTGGCAACGCCAGCATACGGTTTTATCGTCCGGATTCCAGGTCTGGCAGTTCGGGCATTTCATGACGGGAAAACGGCGAAAACAGGGAAACGAAGCGCCCAAGCTCCTCCGAACTCCTCCAAGCTCTCACAAGCTCCCCCAATCCCTCACCGTTCAACTCAACTGCGACTGCGCAGCCGCGCTTTCAATGCGTCGGGCATGTGGCCCAGCTCGGACAGGCGGGCGATCAGCGTTTCGGGGGCGGGGGCGGGTTCGTCGGGGAAGAGCGCGGCATCCGCCATTGTCGAGAGGGATGCGCTCTCGGCGATTTCTTCGACCTCTTCGGGCAGATGGGCCATGGCCGCTGCGAGAGGGGTCTCGATCAGGCGCAGGAAGAAATCCTCGACATCGGTAAAGTAGGTTTGACAGCCGATGGTTTTGGGCAGGCCTGGCCGCAGGAAACAGGGCTGTTCAGGCAACAGGCCGGGCGGATAGGGGGGCGTGATCAGCAGGAGGGCGTTGGCCAGAGCCTGGGCAAAGCCGACGACATGCCCGGCCAGACGGCTATCGGCCGCAACGGCGGGATGATCGGGGCGCAAGGGGCTAAGAAGCAGGCCCCGACCGGCCAGCAACGCCCGCGCCAACGCCGGCGGCGGGGTGTATGTCGCCAGACCCTGGGGCACGACCAGGGCCAGGGGCGATTCGGCCTTCAAGAGCTGCCGCGCCACCTCGACGGCAAAACCGGGCCGGGCCACCAGCAGGGGTAAAACCCCTTCGGCGCCAAGGGCGAGCAGGGTTTCGGCGGTCCAGCTCAAGGCGGCGGCATCGGGCGGGTCGCCGGCCAGGGCTAGCACCGTGGGCAGCTCGAGCAGTCCGACATCGCCGACGTAGCTCAACAACAGGGGCCGGGCCTCCGCCTCCAGATGGCGCGTGAGCGTTTCGGGGTAGGCGGCTTCATCCCAGTGGAGCAAGCCGATCCCTGCCTGTTGCCAGGTCAGCAGCCGTTGGCCTACCTCTTCCAATGCATCGTAGCATCCCATCAGGCGCTCACGTTCGTCCTCGCTCAGGTCGAGCGCCACGCGCCACAGTTCGGGTTCGGTTTGTAGCGCCTGATACAGACCGGCCAGACCCGTGCGTTCGACCCGTTGCACGATCTGTTTGACCCGGCGCAGGCTCAGGCCGGTCTCGTAGGCCAACCAGTAGCGGGCGGCCGTCTCGGCCAGCCGGGCTCCGGCATCAGAAAGGGAAACGGTTTCGTCCATAACCGCCAGTATAGCACAGGAGGGACGATGGACGATGGCTTCTCCTCCATCGTCTATCGTCCGATCAGTCACCGGTCACCCATTTCCCTCGTAAGCCCGGTCGAGCAGCTGCACGGTGTGATAGATCGGCAACCGATGGCCGTTGCGGCGCAAATGGGTCTCGATCTGCACCATGCAGCCGATGTTGCCCGTGACCAACGCCTCGGCGCCGGTGCTGAGGATGGCCTTGGCCTTGCGCTCGCCCAATTGTGCGGCCAGGTCGGGATGTTCCAGATTGAAGGTTCCGGCCGAACCGCAGCACTGGTCGGCGTCGGGGATTTCAAGGAGGGTGAGATTGGGGATGCGGCGCAGCAACCGCCGCGGGGCCTCGCGCACGCCTTGGGCATGGGCCAAGTGGCAGGCATCGTGATAGGCGACCCGCAGCGGTTGCGGCAAAGGCGGCGGCGCCGGGTCCAAACCGAGCTCGTCCAAAAAGGCGCTGATGTCCTTCGTCCGGGCAGCCAGCCGGCGGGCGGCCTCTTCGTCCTCACTGCCGGCCAGCAGTAGGGGATAGTCCTTCATCCCCGACCCGCAGCCGGCGGCATTCGTGATGACAGCATCGAAGCCATCGGCAAAGGCACGCAGATTGGCCCGCGCCAGGGCACGGGCTTGGGCGGAGTCGCCGGTGTGCATGGCCAGAGCGCCACAACATCCCTGATGCGGCGGCACAACGACCTCGACGCCGTTACGCCGCAGCACGCGCAGGGTGGCCCAGTTGATACCGGGATTAAGAACCCGTTGCACACATCCCGCCAGCAAAGCTACGCGCGCCCGCCGCGTCCCCAGGGCCGGATAGACCGCCGGCAACGGTTCGGCGGCGGGCAGCTCGGCCGGAACCATGTCGAGCATAGGACGTAACCCGGCCGGTAGTCGGTTGCGCCAGCCCTTCACGATTCGTCCCAGGCGTATGGCCATCCGAAACCGGCCGGGATACGGCAAGGTGGTGTGCAGCAGCCAGCGCGTCAGTCGCTCCGAGCCGCTGCGACGTCGTTTCTGCTCGGCCAGGCCGCGGAAGGGCATCAGCAGCTCGCCGTAGGCCACCCCGGAAGGACAGGCCGGCACACAGGCCTGGCATCCCAAACAGCGGTCCACAAAGGGCAGGGCCTCTTCGAGGGCGAGGTTCCCCTCCAACACGTCCTTCATGAGCACGATACGCCCTGTCTCTTATACACATCT
>JAOADB010000163.1 GCA_026417535.1 Caldilineales bacterium | reverse complement strand
CCCCAGCTCCCTCCAGCTCCCCCCAGCTCCCCCCAGCTCCCCTCTTTTCCCCCGTGACCCGACTCCTCTACCTTCTCCTGGCCGTGTTGCTGGCCGCCGTAGGCCAGAGCTGGTTGAGCCGCGGCGCGGATGACATCACCGCCCGCGATGCGCTCATCCTGTTCGTGCTGGCCGGCGCGCTGTTCGCCGTGCACAGCCGGCCGCCAGAACCATGGCCGGAGTTGCCCCCGCGGCGCAAGTGGATGTACATCGGCATCGGTATGTCGGGTCTGGCCGTGCTGTTGGTGCTCATCGCCCTGACCCGCTTCTGGCAGGATGTGTACGATGGTTGGGCGTTGTGGGTGTGGCTGGCGGCCATTCCGCTGTTCGTGGCGGGCACATGGCTGGACCTGCCCTCGCCGAATCCGCAGGCCGAGGCCAGGGCCGCCCAAACCTGGTTGGCGCCCCATTTCTCCCGGCGGACGGTCATCCTCCTGCTGGTCCTCATCCTGGCCGTGGCCGCGTTCGCCCGGTTCTATGCCCTCGACACCTACCCCAACGGCTGCCAGTCGGACGAGTGCAACAACGGCCTCGACGCCTTAAAGTGGTTGAGCGGCGCGCCCTATGTGCCCTATGCCGAGACGAACGAGGGCCAGGCCACGCTGTTCACCTACCTCATCGCCCTGTTCTTCCGGCTCTTCGGCCCCGATGTGGCGACGATGCGGGCGGTGTCGGCTCTGGCTGGCACGCTGACGGTGCTGGCCGTGTATTTCCTGGCCCGTGAGCTTCTGGGGCAGCGGCTGGCCTTGCTGACGGCGGCCCTGGTGGCCGGCGACCGCTGGCACATCACCTTCAGCCGGATCGTGTACGAGCTGATCCTGATGCCGCCGGTGCTGGCCTTGCAGATGCTGTTTCTGGTCAAGGCGTTGAAGACGGGCCGGCGGCGCTGGTGGGGATTGGCCGGGCTGATGCTGGCCCTGGGGATGAACACCTACACGGCCTATCGGGTCGTGCCCATTTTCACAGCCGTCTATCTGCTCTACTGGTTGCTCACCCATCGGCAGCGGGTGTTGCGCGACCTGGAGGGCATGGTCGTCTTCGGCGCGGGGGCTTTTGTCGGCATAGCGCCGCTGGGCGTTTACATCATCCGCCACTGGTCGGTTTTCCTGTCCCGCATCAACCACATCTCGGTCTTTCGCGATGTCGAGGCGGTGGGGTCGTATGAGCCGCTGTGGTCGAACCTGCGCAAGACGCTGTACATGTTCAACTGGCGGGGCGACGTGGCCGCGCTGAACAATCTGCCGGGCGCGGCGCTGCTCCATGCCGTGGTCGGCGTCTTTCTGGTGCTGGGGGTGGTTTGGGCGCTGCGCTGGTGCTGGCGCGAGCAGACGTTCCTCTACTTGCTCTGGTTCGGGGCCGTGGCCAGCGTGGCCGTGCTCTCGGTGGCCCACGAAGCGCCTACAGCGCGGCGACCCATCGGCCTCATCCCGGTCATCTACCTGCTGGTCGCTTCGGTCTGGCAGCAGATCGGGTGGGCCTGGGAGGAGGCCTGGGGGCGGCAACGGTGGCGGTCGCTGGCCGCCGTCCTGACCGGCTTGACGGTCTTCGTCATGGCCGCCAACATCCACACCTACTTCCGGGTGCAGGCGGTGCATCCCGACGTGTGGGCGGCCTACAGCCCCAACGAATCGGCCGTGGGCAAGTACCTGGCCACGTTGCCGCCGGATGTGCGGGTGTACATGACGCCCCAATACACCCACCATTCGGCGGTTCGCTTCATCGGCGGCCGCCGGGACATCACGCTCCTGCAGCTGGCCGAGCATGTGCCGCTGCGTCAGGACCCCGGCGGGGATGTCGAGTACATCCTGGAGCCGGTGGACGAGCGGCTGGTGCCGCTGCTCGAGCAGCTGTATCCCGGTGGATTCTACCAGGCCCATCGCGACCGCTTCGGCCGGGTGCTGTTCCTGTCCTATCGGGTGCCGCGCGAGGCCCTCGATGCCGCTCGCGGCCTGCAGACACGGTATCGCAGCGAGACCGGTCCCGAGGTGCCCGGTCCCCAGGTAGCCCGGATTGACTTCGATTACCGGCAGAATCCGCCGCCGTTGTCGCCGCCGTTCACGGTGACCTACGAGGGCGCGCTGTTGGTGCCGGGCTACGGCGAATACACCTTCGTCCTCGAGGCCGCCGGGGGTGAGGCCGTCCTGGCCTTCGACGGCCGTGAACAGGTGCGCGCGGACGAGGAGCGGGCGCAAGTCACCCGCACCCTGCCCGGCGGCTTCCACGAGCTGCGGGTGACCTTCACGACGCGGACGGAGCCGCAACGGCTGCGGCTGAGCTGGAGCACGCCCGGCCAGACCGAGGCGACGGTCATCCCGGCCGAGCTGTTCTACACCCTGCCCGGCGCAGCCAACGGGTTGGTGGGCTACTACTACGCCACGCCCGACTGGACGGGCTTGCCCACTCTCATCCAGCGCGACCTGTTCATTTTGCCCAACAACAGCCTGCGCGAGCCGTTCTCGATCCGTTGGGTGGGCAAGGTGGCGGCGCCGGTGTCCGGCCTTTACGTCTTCGGCACTCGCTCGGACGACGGTTCGCTGGTCTATATCAACGGCCGGCTGGTCGTGGACAACGGCGGCCAGCACGGTTCGCAGTACCGCGAGGGCACCATCGAGCTGAGCGAAGGTTTCCACGACATCGAGGTCTTCTACAACGAGCTGGGTGGGTCGCGCGATATGCAGCTCTGGTGGCAACCGCCGGGCGGGGTGCGTACCATCATCCCCAGCGCCTATCTCTACCCGGTGGAAGAGGCCCTGCCCGAAGGGTTGACCCTGCCGCCGCCGCCCTTGCTGGAGCCGCCGTTGGTCGAGGTCTCGCCGGAGACGGGCGAGGTGGTTTCGCCGCCGGCGCCGACAACGCCCGCAGCGCCGGCCCCGCCAACCGGGCCGGCGGTAACCCGGCCCCTGGGCGATTTCCCCGTGGTCGAACCGACCGTAGTGTGGACTTTCGGCGTCTGCGGTTCCGGTCGTGAAGAGCTGCAGAAGCCCATCGGCGTGGCTGCCGATGCCGAAGGTTCCATCTACGTGGCCGATATGGTCGGGAAGCGGGTGGTCAAACTCGACCGCGACGGCCGTTTCGTCACGGCCTGGGGCGAGGCCGGGGAGGGACCGGGGCGGTTTACCGAACCCTTCGACCTGGCCGTGACTCCGGATGGCGCCGTGGCCGTGCTCGATGCGGTCAATCAGGTGGTGTCGTTGTGGTCGTCGGACGGGCGTTTCTTGCGCGAGCTCGGGGCGGAGTGGACGACCTATCGCCCACGCGGGCTGGATGTGGCCGCGAACGGCGATTACTGGATTGCCGACACGGGTGGAGTGCGGGTGCTGCAGGCCGACGCCGAGGGGCGGCTCATCCGTCAGATCGGCGGTCCCGAGGATGAGCTGGGTCCCGGTCAGCCCACCGACGTGGCCCTGAGTCCGGGCGGGTTGCTGTTCGTGGTGGAGCCGATTGCGGCCCTGCTGTGGAAGGTGGACCCCGAAGGCGGCCGCCGCGAGCGTTTTGCCGGCCCACAGGCGAATACCATCGAATCGCCCCATCTCGCCATCGCAGCCGATGGCCGGGTGGTGCTCACCGATCCGGAGGGCGGCCGCGTGCTGGTGCTGACGCCGGATGCGCGACCGTTGGCGCAGTTTGGGACGCGGGGAACGGAGCCGGGTCAGTTTGGCCGCCCGGTGGGCGTGGCCCTAACCGCGGACGGCGCCATCGTGGTAAGCGACCCCGACCTGTGCCGGGTGACGATGGTGAGTGGCTGGTAGCGAAAGCGTTCGAAAACGCTTCTAAAACCAGCCGGTTTTCCCCTCCCTTCTTCTGCCAGCGAGAAAAGGGAGGGGCAGGGGAGGGATGAGGGGCGGCCCTTGCTCAAAAGGCGTGGGCCAAGCCGTTACGGCCCAAATGGCACGACCAAGGGCCGATAAAGCCGAAGGCGGTCTCACGCGTCGTCCGCCTTGGCGCCGACCGTATCGCGTTGCGGGCAAGTGGGCGGAAGCATTCCGAAAAAAATTTGGGCATTTTGGGGATACCGGGATCTCAGAAAAAGCCCATATGGGTAATAAGTTTAAGTAGAGATCAAGCAAATGCCTTGGGTCTTGTGTCCTCCCCCCGGATCATGAACCCTTTTAGCCCCTCCCCCGCGGATTTGCGGCTCTTTCTGGAAGGCCATCCCCTGGAATTGACTTCCGTGTCCACCCTGGATAGGGATGCCAGACTAGCCTTTCTGTTGCTCGATTTCATCTGCGCGTCTCAGCATCCCGAAACGGGCGCCTGGATCGACTCCAACGACCCGCAACGCATCCTGCGCAACGTGTGCCATGCCCTAGAGGCGCTCTACTTGTTGGGGCCTGCTTCGCCGGCGCAAGAGCATCTCAAAAACGGTCTGGCTTGGTTGGTCAATCTGTCCGAGCATCCTCCGGATGACGGCGATACCGGTCAGTCCCCTCGCTACAATCCCAGCCGCTTCAAGACCCTGGCCTGGCTCGAACACTTCGGGGGGGAGCGCATCCAGGAGGATTTCGAGACCCTCGGTCGCTTATGGCGCGAAGACCGGCTGGATTTGCCGCGGCCCTATCTGGCCACCCTGGTTTACCTGGATACGTTGCACTGGCTTGACCGTCGCAATCAGTCCATCTCTCGGTCCGCGCGGCAGCGCGGGGAGCGGGGTTTGATGACCGTCAAGCGGGCGATGACCATGTGGGCCCAAAACCCGAACGAACCCGCGCCGTTTCATTCCTGGCAAGAGCTGAGCTATGCCCTTGACGTCCTCAAGCGTTACGGCTATCTCGATGACGAAGGGTTGCGCCACACTCTGCGGGAGCGATTGCAGCAGGTCGTCTCGCGGACCCATCGTGTCAACTCGGAGGCCCTTTACTGCGCCATTCAGCTGCTGCAGCATTTTCGCGAACAGCCTGTGGCCTGCGCGCCGGCCGAGGAACTCTTGACCCGGCTGTACACCGATTACGCCCGCAAGGGCGAGGTTGTCCAACAGGACTTCGTTTTCCATTGCCTGGTGTTGCGTCTGTTGCTCACCCGACACGGTCCCGAGCTCGGCCGCGCCATTTCCACGCGGCTGTTTCGGATGCACCAGGAAACCGATCGGCAAGTCCGACGAGAACAGGAACAGGAACTCCGCAACGAGCTCACCGCGCTGATCGCCAAACAGCTCCAAGTCGAAATCCGTGAGGCCAAGGCCATCAGCGGCGGCATGCGCGCCGAGAAGGTGTACGAGGTGGAATTCGTAGTGAGGTTGCCGGGTTACGCCGAAGGTCGCAGCGACATGGCCTACGAAGCCCGTTCCGGACGGATCGTCGTCAAACGGGGACGCCATGCCGATCTGAGTCGGGCCGTGGAAGCGTACCGCCATCTGCCGAACGGCATCCGTCATCTGTTTGCCAACCACGGACACGATCCGATTGCCATTCCGACGCCGCAAGGGATGCAGGGCTATCTCGTCATGGAAGACCTGAAGGACAAGCAGACCCTCGAGGCCTTCCTGGTCGGCATGGATAGGATTGCCCCCCTCGATCGGCATCGCGCCCGCCTGGAGGGGGTCCTTGCCGCTTTGGGCGAGGCATTGCGCAAGGTGCACAAGGCCGAGCCGTTTCGCTGCCCGCGCGATAAGCTCCCCGGCGACCATCTGGCCCGGTTGTACTTGGGGCCGATGGAAAACGCCGGCATCCTGTTGAGTTCGCGAGGGCCGCGTTTGCAGCTCGAGTCCCAAAGGTGGGAATACAACGGCCGTACCTATCATCCCCTGGGGCATTATCTGCGGGTGTTAAATCAGAATCAACACACGCGCATTCTGCGTCCGCCGGTCATCGGTCTCGTCCACGGCGATTGTCATACCCGCAACATCATGATCGATCAAGATAGTTTACGGGTCATCTTTATTGATCTCGATCATATGAGTCAAAATGGCGATTATATTGATGATTACGCCATTTTACTCGAAGATGCCTGTCTGTATCGTTATTTGCGAGATCCGCATCAGATCGGCCATATAGCGGTGGAGGGTATCCACTATCAACGTCGCCGCGATGTGCACAGCCTGGTGGTAGACGATCTGAGTTATCGCAAGCGCAACCTGCCGAGGCATTTCCAGGAGGCTCTCTTTGTGCAGATCGAACAGGAAGCGCAGCAGATGCACGACGGCGAGTACTGGCGGCCACGGCTCTGGCTGGCCACCGCCGCCCGTCTGCTCACCCTGGCCGCGCGCGTTGAGGTGACGCCCTATGTCATCTTGCTTTGCGCCGAAGCGGTTCGTCTGTTGGATGAGCTGGAAGCCTATCTCGACGAGGGCGAGCCGTTGCCGGCGCTGTTGTTCGGGGCCGAGGTCTATTCGCCTCGGCCTTCGCCCGGCGATTCCTTGCTCGACCTGGTCGAGTCCGTTCGCCGGGCCTTGCCGACCCTGGACCCTCACATCCAGAGCCGCCGGTGCGAGTTCCGCACGGCCGAGGGGCGGGTGGCGGCCCTCCTGCTTCGTCCTCTTGCCCGGCCTGGCCGGCCGGCGCCGTTGCGGCTGGCGCTGGCTTTGCCGCCGACTGCCCTGGCCGACCTGGCGCCGGCGGTGGAGTCCTTCGCCTCCGGCGATCTGCAGGCCGTGCTCGACCTTCCCGACGAGACGGAAGCAGCGGCTGCTCTGGTCGTGGCCTGTCTGCAACGCGTCGTGGGCAAAGGAACGGGCTGATGTTCGCCGTCGTCTCTTTTGCATCCCATGGTGTAGCGCAACTGCTCGCAGTTGTGCTACGGACGGAGCAGGGGGACAAAAAGCTTGGTCTTCCGTCGTTCGTCCTTCGTCCCGTTCTTTGGCCCCTTTCGGTTCCTTACGCCAATGGCCGGTTCTCCTCATGCCCCCCTTCCCCCGCTTTTCCCCTGATTACCGTGGCGACGAGCTGGCGCTGATCGCGGATCACGCCCGTCGCGGTCTCTCTTGCGCCTTCATCGGCATCGCCGGCATCGGCAAATCGAACCTGCTCAACTGTCTGGCGCAGCGCTATCGTACCATCACCGCGCCGGACGGCACGCCCATCACCCTGCAGACTGTGATTGTGGATTGCAACGATTGGAACGAGGAGCCGGCGGATTTCTGGCGTCTGTTGCGCCGTGAGCTGGAGAAGACCCTGTCGCCCACCAATGTCATCCCACTCAGCGGCGATCCGGCCGAGCGCGACAACCTCATCATCCGTCACCTGGCCGGGGCGTTTTGCAGTCAACCCGGCCATCGTCTTGTCGTCGTCTTCGACGACGCCGATAGGCTCCTCACGCGCGGTCCCCTCGAATTGCTCGAACAGCTGCGCACGCTGCGAGACGAGAACCGCGACGTGCTTTCCTTCCTCTTGTTCACCAAAAAGCTGCCCCTTCGATTGGGCCGGGCCTGCTATCTCACCCACGAGAGCAAGTTCTACCAGCTGTTCAGTTCGCACCTTTTCACCTTACGCCCGTATAACCAGGCCGATGCCTGGCACATGCTGCGCTTTCTCAACACGCAGGCGGCGCAGCCCCTCCCTAACGCGACTCTGCGCACCATTTACCACCTGACCGATGGGCACGCTACCCTCCTCAAGCTGGTGCATGAGCGCTATCTGATTCAACCACCCTCGACTCAGAACCCGGTCGGCGATTTGCTGGCCCATCCCCCGATCCGTCAGGCTTGCGAGCGTATCTTCCACTCGCTGCATCGGCATGAACAACAGGTTTTGTTGCGTATGACCCACGATCGGTCTTCCCTCACGGCCGACCTGCCTGCGCTCATCCTCCTTCGCCGCCGCGGCCTTTTATTGGAACCGGATGATCGGATTTTTAGCGTTTTGTTTGAAAATTATCTAAAATTGGTTACTAGTTACTAGTTACTGGTTATTGGTTACTGGTTACTAACCATGTTTATAAAAGTTGAAGAAGGATATCAAGCCGTTATTTATCGTTTGGGACGATTTTATAGCCTCGCTGGACCGGGGATGGTCTGGTTGCTGTCTCTTATACACATCT
>JAOADB010000016.1 GCA_026417535.1 Caldilineales bacterium | reverse complement strand
AGGTTCATGGGGAGGTGGTTGGTGACTGGTGACTGGTAACTGGTAACTGGGGACTGGGGACTAGGGACTGGGTTGTTGTCGTTCGTCCTTCGTCACAGGCTCAGGCCGATGGTCGGGACGGAACTCAGGGGAGTTTGGGGAGCTGTAGCCTCGGATGCCATCCGGAAAAACGCAACGAAAAAAGGAGTTCTGAGGAGCTCAGGGGAGCTTGGGGGAGCTTTACCTCCATCGTCCATCGTCTATCGTCCATCGTCCACCATCTGCCACACGATGGCGGGGCGGGCGGCGTCCTGGCGCAGAGCCTCGACCGCCGGGTTGATGGAGGCGAAGAACAGGTTGGGGAACAGGCCGATGAGGAAGCAGAGCAGGACGATGGGGATGAGGACGAGGCGTTCGCGGGCGCCTAAGTCGGGCAGAACGGCGTTCTTGGGGTTCGTCAGCGGGCCGTAGATGACCCCGCGCACGGCCGTGAGCAGGTACCAGGCCGCCAGGATGACGCCCAACGTGGCGATGACGGCCCAAACCGGCTGCACCTGGAAGGTGCCCAGGAGGATGGTGAATTCACCGACGAAGCCGTTCAAACCGGGCAGTCCGACCGAGGACATGGCCACGATCAGAAAGAAGGCGCTGAAGGCGGGCATTTGCTTCCACAGGCCGCCGAACTCGGCCAGCAACCGGGTATGGCGGCGGTCGTAAAGCATGCCGACGAGAAGGAAGAGCGCGCCCGTGGACAGGCCGTGGTTGACGTTTTGCAGCACGGCCCCGGCCAGCCCCTGGGACGACAGGCTGGCGATCCCCAACATGACAAAGCCCAGATGGGCCACCGAACTATAGGCCACCAGGGATTTGACATCCCGCTGCACGAGCGCCACTAACGCGGCGTAAAGGATGCCGATCAGCGCCAACACGGCAATCCAGGGCAGGAAGGTCGGCAGCACATCCGGGAACAGGGGTAGGCAAAAGCGCAAAAAGCCGTAGGTGCCCATCTTCAGGAGCACGCCGGCCAAAATGACCGAACCCGCCGTCGGCGCCTCGACATGGGCATCGGGCAACCAGGTGTGCAGCGGGAACAAAGGAACCTTCACGGCGAAAGCGATGGCAAAGGCCAGGAAGGCCCAGGTCTGCAAGGCCGGGCTGAGCGGCGTCTGCCGCAGGACCTCCCAATCGAAGGAACCGGTCTGCCAGTAGAGCAGCAGAATGGCAACGAGCATCAGGGCCGAACCGGCCATCGTGTAGATGAAGAACTTCAGCGCGGCGTAGACCCGCCGCTCGCTGCCCCACCGGCCGATGAGGAAGTACATCGGGATGATGCTCATCTCCCAGAACACGAAGAACAGCACCAGGTCCAGGGCCAGGAACACGCCCAACATGCCCGTCTGCTGGAACAACAGCAGGACCATGAAAGCCTTGAGGTGATGGGTGATGTTGCGCCAGGAGAAGAGCACGACGATGGGGCCGAGGAACGTGGTCAGCAGCACCAGGAACAGGCTGATGCCGTCTACCCCCAGGTGGTAGCGGATGTTGAGGGCCGGCAACCAGGCCACGTTCTCCACGAACTGCATGCTGCCGTCGTTGACCCACCCCACCAGCAGGCCCAGCGAGAGCAGGAAATCGAGGAGGGTGACGGCCAAGGCGACGATTTTGACGTTGCGCTCGTCGAACAGGACCAGCAACAACAGGGCGCCGGCCAGCGGCAGCCAGAGGATGAGGGAAAGGAGGGGCAGGGTTTGGAGGTCCATCGTGGGTTTGAGATGGATGTTGGATGCCGGTGCTGGGTATTGGGTATTGGATATTGGGTATTGGATATTGGATACTGGATATTGGATACTGGATATTAGTAACTAGTAACCAGTATCCAGGAACCAGTAACCAATACCCAGTCAGCAGTATCCAATTACCAACAAATAACCGATCAAAACGATAACGCCGAAGAAGAACGACAAGGCGTACCAGCTGATCAGGCCGGTTTGCAGGCGGGCGGCCACGGCGCCCACTGCAGCCGTAACCCGGCCGAGACCGTTGACGATGCCGTCAATCAGGGCCTGGTCGCCCCAGCGATAGCAGAGTTGGCCCAGGCGGCGCAGGGGCTGCACGACTACGGCCAGGTAGACCTCGTCCACCCAGTACTTGTGCTCCAGCACGGGCAAGAAGGGCCTCAGGGCGTCCTGCACGGCCAGGGTCCAGCGGGCCTGGCGCACGTAGCGCAGGTAGGCCAGGAGGATGCCGACCACGGCCACCGCGCCGGACACGGCCAGCAAAGCCAGCTCCAGGCTCACGGTCACGTGCTCGCCGTGAGGGGCGTGGAAGACGGGTTCCAGCCACAGGGCCACCTGATCGGAGTGGGCCAGACCCGCCAGCCCGCCCAAGGCATCGGGCACGCCCAGAAAACCGGCGAAGAGCGAGCCGAGCACGAGAACCCACAGCGGTCCCGTCATCCCGGCCGGCTGTTCGTGGGCATGCTCGTAGAGATGATGGTCACGGGGATGGCCGAAAAAGGCGCGATAGACAGCGCGGAAGCTGTAAAAGGCCGTCAGTAGGGCCGTGAACAGCCCCAGGGCATAGAGCGCAGGCGCCTTCTCGAACGCCTTGAGCAGGATGGCGTCCTTCGACCAGAAGCCGGCCAGCAACGGGAAACCGGACAGGGCCAGCGCGCCCACCAGGAACTGGCGATAGGTCGTGGGCAGTTTCGCCTTGAGGCCGCCCATCCTGTCAATGTTGAGCTCGCCGTGCAGCGCGTGCATGACCGAACCGGCCGCCAGGAAGAGCAACGCCTTGAAAAAGGCATGGGTCATCAAGTGGAACATGGCGGCCACGTAGGCGCCCAGCCCCACCCCCAGGAACATGTAGCCCAGCTGCGAGATGGTGGAGTAGGCCAGGATCCGCTTGAGATCGGTTTGGGCGAGGGCGATGGTGGCGGCCAACAGCGCTGTCAGGGCGCCGACCCAGGCCACGGTGGTCATCGTCGTCGGCGCCAGCGCGAAGAGCGGCGCCGAGCGGGCGATCATGTACACGCCGGCCGTGACCATCGTGGCGGCATGGATGAGGGCCGAGACGGGCGTGGGGCCTTCCATGGCATCCGGCAACCAGACGTAGAGAGGAATCTGGGCCGATTTGCCGGTGGCGGCCAACAACAAGAGCAGGGTCACGGCCATCAGGGCCGGCGAATGGGCGGTCAGGGCCTCGGTATGGGCGAACAGATCGCGGAAGGCCAGGCTGCCGGCCTGCGCGCCGAACAACGAGAACAGCAGGAAGATGGCCACGGCCAGGCCGAAATCGCCCACCCGGTTGACGATGAACGCCTTTTTGCCGGCATCGGCCGCGGCCGGCCGATGGAACCAGAAGCCGATGAGCAGGTACGAGGCCAACCCGACACCCTCCCAGCCCAGGTAGAGGAGGACGTAGTTGTTGGCCAGCACGAGCACCAGCATCAGGAGGACGAACAGATTGACATACGTGAAAAAGCGGGCGTAGCGCCGCGCATCGAGGGGGTGGTGCTCGTCGTCCAGCTTCATGTACTCGGCCGCAAACAGATGGATGACCAAACCGATGCCGGTCACGACCAGGGCCATGAACACCGAAAGCGGGTCAAGCAGCAGGGCCACATCCACCTGGAAGTGGCCGATGTGCATCCACGACCACAGGGTGACCTCCAGGCTGCGCGCCTCGGCCGGCAGGCTGTTCAGACCCGTGAACAGGAGCACGGCCATGACGAAGGCCAGCCCCACGGCCAGATTGGCGACCACGGCCACCCCGCGGCGGCCCAATTGCCGACCGACCAGGCCGTTGATGAGCGCGCCGAGCGCAGGAAAGAGCAGGATAAGGGCGCCAACGGTGGGCAGGAAAGCAGGCATGGTCATCCCTTCAACAGGTTGATTTCATCCACGTTGGTCGTGTCCTTGTGACGGACGATGGCCATGACGATGGCCAGCCCGACGGCCACCTCCACCGCCGCCACGGCTACGACGATAAAGACGAAGACCTGGCCGATGAGATTGCCCCATTGGTGGGCCAGGGCGATCAGGGTCAAATTGACGCTGTTCAGCATCATCTCCACACACATGAAGATGATGAGGGCATTGCGCCGGATGAGCACACCCAGGGCGCCGATGGCGAAAATGACGGCAGCCAGCGCCAGGTAATAGGTCGTGGGAACCATCGGCTCACTCCTCCGTGTGGGAACGATAGCGCCGGGCCAGGACGACCCCGCCGATCATGCCGGCCAGCAGCAAGAGCGAAGCCAGCTCGAACGGCAGCAGGTAGGTCGTATAGAGCACCTCGCCCACGGCCTGCACGCTGCCGGCGTCCGGCGCTGTGGCCGCGGGCGCATCCGGCGGCAGGCTGCGGGCCAGACCCAGCACCATGACCAGCAGAAACACGGCCATTGACACGACCGCGGCCCAGCGACCGTAGCGCCGCAGACCGCTGCGGATCGGACCGATGTCGCCGCCGATGAGCATGACCACGAACAGGAAAAGAACCACGATGGCCCCGGCATAAACGATGACCTGAACCACGCCGAGCAACTGCGCCCCCAGCATGATGTAAAACACGGCGAAAACGACAAAATTGAGCAATAAGAACAGGGCGCTGTGCACGGCGTTCCGGCTCAGGATGACACCGGAAGCGCCCACCAGGGCGACAAGGGCAAGAAGGACAAACAGGAGCAACGACATAGAACCGTTGGCAGGTTGGAACGTTTACGCATCCGGGCGGACGACGGTGTTGGGAACCGGCGGGTTGAGTAACTCTTCCTTGGTCAGGATGAAATCGCGGCGGTTGTAACTCGCCAGGTCAATGTAATGGCCCAGGACGATGGCCTCCACCGGGCAGGCGGCTTCGCAATCGCCGCAGAAAATGCACCGCAACAGGTTGACTTCATAGACCTTGGCGTAACGCTCGCCCGGCGAAACCGGGTTGTTGGGGTCGTTTTCGGCGGCCTCGACGTAAATCGCGCCCGTCGGACAGGCCGCCTCGCACAGACAACAGCCGATACAGCGCTCCAACCCGTTCTCGTAGCGGCGCAGCTCGTGACGCCCGCGGAAGCGCGGATACACGGCCATAGGCTCGTCGGGATACTCCACCGTTACGGGCGGCTCGGTCAACAGCGTCTTGAGCGTCACGCCCATCGCCTTGGCAACCTCGCGGGTGCCTTCCAGAACCTCTTTCAGTGTGGACATGGTGACTCGACTCGCAAACAGGGGCAAAGGTTAGCGGTCCGGTGCTATCCCGTTCCGCATGGGTCAGGTATGTCCGCTGTCGGCCCTCAATCGGGACGAGCGACGGAGGAGGAGGGACGAACCCTCTTCGTCCACCCTCCTACGCCGTTCGTCCTCTCCGGAATCCGGGCCATCGCTGCCGCACACGTACCGCAAAGGCACATCACGCTCATACCAGGACGACAATCACGGCCGTCGCGATCAGATAGAGGATCGCCAGCGGCGTCAGGAACTTCCAGCAGAACTGCAACAGCTGATCGTAGCGGATGCGGGGGATGCTGGCCCGCACCCAAATGTACACAAACAGCAAGGCGACGATCTTGAGGAAGAGCCAGCCGAAGCCGACCAGGGGGCCGTACCAGGTGCCGGGCGTGGCCAGCGGCCCACGCCAGCCGCCGAAGAACAGCGAGGCCATCAGCGCGCTGCCCGTGATCATCGAGATGTACTCGGCCATGAAGAACAGAGCAAACTTGATGCCGCCGTACTCGATCTGGAAGCCGGCGATCAGCTCGTTCTCGGTTTCGGGCAGGTCGAAGGGGCTGCGGTTACTCTCGGCCAACATGCAGATGAAAACGATGGGGAAGGCCAGCCACAGCCACAGCCACAACCACCACGGCCGGTCCTGCTGCACAATCTCGACCAGGCTGAGGGTGCCCACCTCGCGGCCGATATTCGTCGTCAGCAGCACGGCCACCAGGATCAGGCTCAGGGGCAGCTCGTAGCTGATCATCTGTGAGGCCGTGCGCAGCGCGCCCAGCAGCGCGTAGTTGTTGTTGCTGCTCCATCCCGCCAACATCACGCCGTAGGTGGCCACGCTCGTGATGGCCAGGATGTAGAGCAAGCCGACGTTGATATCGGTGATGGTGAAGGAAATCGTGTAGCCGAACACGGTCAGGTCGGGCGCCAGGGGAATGACGGCGAAGACCACCAGGGCCGGGATGAGGGAGAGCGCCGGCGCCATCAGATAGACCACCTTGTCCACGTGGTCGGGCACGAGCTCTTCCTTGAAAATGGCCTTGACCGCGTCGGCCACGGGTTGTAAAAGCCCGAAAGGCCCGGCCCGGTTCGGCCCCAGGCGGACGTGGAACCGCGCCAGCAGCTTGCGCTCGTAATAGGTCAGATAGGCAAAGCCCGTGAGCAGGAGCAGGATGAGAACCAGGCTTTTGACGGCAGCGATCAGGACAAGGCTCATCTTCACACCCTGGCAATGGCGACGGCCGTGCGCGGGCCGAAACGGTCGAACAGGGCGCCGACGGGCGCGTTCTTGAGAGAATAGGGCACGAACACGGTGCCCGGACGGATAGAGGCGTCGAGATGGACGGGTACCTCGATGCGACCGGCCGACGAGCGGATCTCGGCCCGGTCGCCCTCTTGCAGACCCAGCGCCGCCGCATCCTGCGGATGCAACCAGGCCGCCTTGTGACCCAGCCCGGCCATGGCCGGCGTGGCTGCGAAGACCGTCCCGTCATCCCAGAGCAGGTTGCCCACGACGAGACGAAAGGGATAGGCCGCGTCGGTCGGCGGCGGCGCCACGGCCTCGTGCGGGGTCAGCGCCGCGTCCGTGGCCGGCCGGGAATACGATTGGCCCAGATGACCCAGGTTCTCCCAGCTCAGGCCGGCGTAGGACGGCGCCGCGCGGGCGATCTCGGCAAAAACGGCCTCGACCGAAGGCGTATCCCAGGCCGCGGTCTGGCCGGCGGCGTAGAAGCGGGCGATGTGCATAAGGATGAGCCAATCGGCCACGGCCTTGCCCACGGGCCGCACGGCCTGCGGCGCCCGCTGCACCCGGCGCTCGGTGTTCGTGAAGGTGCCGGCGCTCTCGACATACGAGGCCGCCGGCAGGACGACATGGGCGCGTCGGGCCGTCTCAGTTAGGAACAGGTCCTGGACGACCAGGAACTCGAGCGCCTCCAGCGCGGCGGCATCGGCCGGCTTCTCGCCTGCCGGGTCTGCGGCCATGATGTACAGAGCCTTCAGCTCGCCCTGCTCTGCGGCGGCCAACATGGCGCCGTAGCCCAGACCGGGTTGGGCCGATAGCTGGGTGTGCCACAGGCTTTCGAGATGCCGGCGGGCCTCGTCATCGCTCAGGGGACGCCGGCCCGGCAGGCGGTCGGGCAACATGCCCATATCGGCCGCGCCCTGGGCATTGGCCTGCGTGTGCAGAAAGCCCAGGCGATCGGCGTGACCTGCGGCCACGGCCCAGTTGCGCAGGGCCGCAACGAGGGCATCGCTGCCGTAGCCCCAGGCGTAATCGGGACCGTAGGCCAGGAAAGGCCGCTGCGCCGCCAGCAGCCACTCGGCCGCCGTGCGGATGGCCGCCGGGTCGGCATCGGCAACCCCCGCGGCCGCGGCCAAAGCTTCCTCGGCATTCCCGGCGCCGTAGAGGGCCGGCAACCAGTCGGGGATCGGCTCCCCGCGGGCCATCCGCGTGGCCAGGGTGAGGGCGTCGAACAGCGCCGTCTCGCTGCCCGGCGCCGGTTGGAAGTGCAGGCCCGGATAGCGGGTGAATTCGATGGCCCGCGGATGGACGATGACCATGCGGGCGCCTCGGCGGATGGCCGCCCGCTTTAGGAACGTCGCCAGGACGGGCGCTTCCTCGGCCGGGTCGCAGCCCATGAGCACGATCAGGTCCGCCTCGCGGGCGTCGGCCAATGCCGGCAGCCCTCCATCCGGCGCCCGCAGGGCCGAACCCTCGCGGAAATCGAGGTTGTTCGTCCCCACCAGCGCCCGCATGAACTTGGCCAGGAGGTAGTTGGCCTCGTTACTCACCTTGGCCGAGCCGATGGCGCCCACGGCCTGCGGGCCGTGCTGACGGGCGATCCGTTTGAGGGTCTCGGCCACCACCTTCACCGCCTCGGACCAGCTCACGGGCTGCAACTGGCCATCCACCCGCATGAGCGGCTCGGTCAGCCGTTCGGGATGGGAGGAGAAGCCGGTGGCAAAGCGGCCTTTGTCGCAGATCCACTCGTCGTTAACGGCCATGTTCTCCCGCGCCACGTGCCGCCGCACCCGATGGGTGCGCACATCCACCCGCAGGTTGCAGCCCTGCCCGCAGTGGGTGCAAATGGAATCCGTCTTTTCCAGCTCCCAGGGCCGATAGCTGAAGCGCGCCAGCCGGTTCGTCAGCGCGCCCACGGGACACAGGTCAATGATGGAACCGCTCGTGTAGGCATCGAGTTCGGTATCTGGAAACCGGTCAATGACCGTCTCGCCTCCGCGATGGAACAGACCCAGCTGCGGTTTGTCCTCCCACTCCTGGAGATAACGGATGCAGCGCCAGCACAGGATGCAGCGTTCCTGGTCGAGCACGATCAGGTCACTTAGGGGATAGTTTTTGGCCTTGTGGACCTTTTCTTCCCAAAACTGGGACTTGCCCGGCCCGTGTTCCAGGGTCTGATTCTGCAATGGGCACTCGCCGCCCTTGTCGCAGATGGGACAATCGAGAGGATGATTGATGAGGATGAGTTCCAGCGTGCCCTGGCGGGCATCTACCGCCCGCGGGGACTGGTAATGATAGACCCCGCCTGCCACCACCGGCGTCGTACAGGCCGTAATGAGCGCACGCCCGCGCGGGCCTTCGCTTTCGACCAGACACATGCGGCAAGCCCCCAACGGGTCGAGCTTGGGATGGGAACAAAACACCGGGATGTGGATGCCGGCGCGGGCGGCCGCGTCGGTCAGCAGCTCCCCGGCCTTGGCCTGGATTTCCTTGCCGTCAATGGTGATGGTGATCCAGTCGGTCATGATTGGACGATGGACGATAGGAGACGATAGACGATGGATAGGACGGACGGAGGACGACGATTTTTCGCACTAAAGCAACAATCGCACTTCTTGAGTGCAAAGTGAAATGGCGGAGAGAAGCGCAACAAGTCCGACCGGAGACCAGAGAAGGGTCGCTCCGTCACTCAGCGCCCTCATCCCCTTCTCTCCGGCCGCAGGCCAGGGGAGAAGGGGACCGAGGGGGGTGAGGAAGGTAGGCTGTAAAGGGCCAACGAGAAATGAACCGAAAAGAGCCTACAAGGTGCGAATTTTACTTCAACGCGATTTTTCGTCTTTCGGCGCTCGTCCCGGCTTTGGGACGATGGACAGGACGGAGGATGACGAAGGACGAGAGTCGGGTCAGTCGTCCAGGACATTGGCGACGGGCACGCCGACGTAGGGCCGGTAGATGGGCCGGACGGGCACGGGCGGTTTCTCCTCTTCCGGGTTCGTGGCCAGGATGTGGGCCTCGAATTCGGACCGGAAATGGCGCAGCGCGCTCTGCAGGCCCCACACGGCCGCCGGGCCGAAGGGGCAGAAGGACTGCTGCTCGATGTACTTGCTGATCCGCGCCATGCGGTCCAGGTCGGAGCGCACGCCATGCCCCTCTTCGATGCGGATCAGCGTTTTCTCCAACCAGCCGGTACCCTCGCGACAGGGCGTACACTTGCCGCACGACTCCTCACGATAGAAGCCAAGGGTGCGCCGGACGACCGAGACCATGCTGGTGCCTTCGGCGATGACGATGACGCCGCCCGACCCCAAGAGCGACCCCGCGGCCTGGATGGACTCGAAATCCAGCCCCGTGTCCAGCTTATCGGCCGTGAGATGGGGCATGGAAAGGCCGCCGGGGACGATGCTCTTGACCGGCCGATCGCCGACGATGCCGCCAGCGTAGTCGTAGATCAGCTCCCGCAGGCTGAGGCCGTAGGGGATTTCGTACACGCCCGGCTTGTTGACCTCGCCGCTCAGACACACGAGCTGAAAGCCGGGGCTGCGCTCGGTGCCCCATTGTCGATACCAGTCGGCGCCGTGCTCGACGACATGACGCACGTGGGAGATGGTCTCAACGTTGTTGACGATGGTGGGCATGCCGTAGAGACCGGCCACGGCCGGGAAAGGCGGCTTCAACCGGGGATGGCCGCGGTTGCCTTCCAGCGAAGTCAGCAGGGCCGTCTCTTCGCCGCAAATGTAGGCCCCGGCGCCGGGATGGACGATGACCTCCAGGTCGAAATCGGAGCCGAAAATCCCCTTGCCCAGAAAACCTGCGGCCCTGGCCTCGGCGATGGCTTGCTCCAGCCGCAAACGGCCGAACATGTACTCCCCACGAATGTAAATGAAGACGTGGTGGGCCTGAATGGCCCAGGCCGTGCAGATGATACCCTCCAGCAGCTGATGGGGGTCGTATTCGATGATGAGCCGGTCCTTGAAGGTGCCCGGTTCGGACTCATCGGCGTTGACGACGAGATACCGGGGAAAGACGCCCTTGGGCAAGAAGCCCCACTTCACCCCGGCGGGGAAGCCAGCACCCCCGCGGCCACGCACCCCCGCCCGTTTCACCTCCTCGACCACGGCAGCCGGGTCCATGCCCAGGGCCTTGCGGGCGGCGGCATAACCGCCGTCGGCGAGATAGGAGGCCAGGGTGTGACTGCCAGGTTTGTCAATGCGAGCGAGGAGGAAGTTCGTCTCCGGGTGATGGTCGTGATGATAAGGCCCGGCCGGCGAGCGCTCCATGGGCGCAACGAAAGCGGTCTCGTCCATTGCCAACAGCTCGGCCAGCATGGCATCGGCCCGTTCCGGGGTTAGGTTCTCGTAGTAGCGGCCCCAGTTGCTGGCCGTGCGCCGCACGAAGCACATGGGCGCCGTCGCGCACGACCCCAGGCATTCCATGTGGTCGAGGGTGAAGTTGCCGTCGGCCGTGGTTTCGCCGAAATCCACACCCAGCCGCTCCTTGAGATGGTCGGCCAAGGCCTCGGCCCCGCGCAACTGGCAGGGCACGTTCGTGCAGACCTCGATGTGGAAACGGCCATGCGGCTCCTTGTAGAGCATGTTGTAGAAGCCGGCAATGGCATAGACCTCGGTCGGCTCCATGTCGAACAGCGCCGCCACTTCGGCCAGGACCTCGTTGGGCAACCAACCCAATTCCCGCTGGGCCACATAGAGCGCGGGCAGCACGGCCGAGCGTGGCCGTGGATAGCGGGTCATCAACGCGCGGATTTCAGTACGTGCAGCATCGGAGAGCATGGTGGGGTTAACTGACAAAACGGGATAACTGGTCTGTCGTTCGTGCTGGCTTTTGGCCGATTACCAGGACGGAAGACGAAGGACAGAGGACAAATTTTTTTTCGTCGTTCGTCGTTCGTCCTTCGTCCCATTTACCGATCCACATCGCCCAAGACGATGTCAATCGTTCCGATGACGGCGACGAGATCGGAGAGGAGATGACCTTTCGACATCAACTCGATGGATTGGAGGTTGGCAAAGCTGGGCGTGCGCACTCGGCAACGGTAGGGGATGGCCGACCCGTCGGAGACCAGGTAGATGCCCATTTCGCCTTTCGAGGCCTCGATGCCGTGATAGGCCTCACCCGGCGGCGGTCGCAACCCCTCGGTGAACAGCTTGAAATGGTGGATGACCGCCTCCATGCTCTGGTCGAGCAAGCGGCGCGGGGGTGGGGCGATCTTGGGGTCGTCGAGCAAAAAGTCGCCGGGCGGCAGATTGTCCAACGCCTGGCGGACGATGCGCACCGACTGCCGCATTTCATTGAGCCGCACCATGTAGCGGCCGTAGGAATCGCACGAGGTGGCAATTGGGATCTCGAAGTCGTACTGGTCGTAGTTGCAGTAAGGCTGCGCCTTGCGCAAGTCGTATTTCACCCCACTCCCGCGCAGCATCGGCCCGGTTACACCCATGGCGATGGCCGTTTCGGGCGGCAGGATGCCGATCCCCTCCAGGCGTCGCCGGAAAATGGGGTTGTCGGTGAGCATCCGCTCGTACTCGTCGAAACGGGCCGGGAGGATATCGAGTAACTCGCGCAGCCGCGGGGCAAAGGCCGGCGGCAAATCCCAGTTGACCCCGCCGATGCGCAGGTAGCTCGTGGTCAGACGGGCGCCGCACACCATCTCGAAGAGGTCAAGGATGGCCTCGCGCTCGCGAAAGGCGTACATGAGGAGCGCAAGCCCCGTGCCGCCCAAGTCGAGGACATGGGTCGCCAACCAGACGAGATGGCTGGCAATGCGTTGCAGCTCGCAGACGATGACCCGAATGGCCTGCGCCCGCGGGGGCGCTTCGATGCCGAGCAGCTTCTCGACCGCCAGACAGTAGGCCAGGTTGTTCTGCATGGCCGAAACGTAGTCCATGCGGTCGGTGTAATACACGAAATCCTTGTAGCGGATGTTTTCGCCCTGTTTCTCGAAGCCGCTGTGCAGATAGCCGATGTCGGGTTGCACCCCTACCACGCGCTCGCCGTCGAGCTCGACGATGAGCCGCAGCACGCCGTGGGTGGCCGGGTGTTGCGGCCCCATGTTGATGATCATGTGGCGGCTGTCCATGCGCTTGGGCACGGGTTCCGGCCGCTGTTCGGGCTTCATGATCTGCTTGCCCAGGAAGGCGAACTCCTCGTCCTCCCAGGTGGGCGTGAAGGGCACGCGCTCACCGCCCAGGGGTTGGTCTTTGCGTAGGGGATGGGTAGGCCAGTCGTCGGGCATCAAGATGCGCCGCAGATCGGGATGGCCCTCGTAGCGCACGCCGAAGAGGTCGTAGGCCTCGCGCTCATGCCAATTGGCCGTTGGCCAGATGCCCACCACGCTCGGCGCCACAGGGTCATCGCCGCCGGGCAGAGGGACTTTCAGCTGCAACAGATCGCCGTTGCGCGGGATCGAGCGCAGCTGGTAGATGCCCAGAAAACGGGCGCCAAAATGGTCGCCCGGCAACTTGAGCGCGTCCACCACCGTCAGATCGCTGAGCAGGTTGTAGCGCAATTCGGGATGGTCACGCAGAAACCGGCCGATGGCCAGCAGGCTATCGGCCTTGATCGTGACAATGGGCGTGCCGCGGTACACCGTGGCGTCGAGGACGGCTTCGGGAAAGGCGGCGCGCAAAACGGCAATGGGGTCCATGGGCAAACCGTCGTCAGAACGGGTCGGGCTTCAATCGGGCAACGGCGGCAGCTCCGCCGGTTCCGGTAGGCTGACCGGCGGCGGTGTCACATAGTGGTCGGTGAGTTTCTCTTTGGCGATCTTGGCCTGGAGCATGGTCAGCGCGTAGAGCAGCGCTTCGGGCCGGGGTGGACAGCCCGGCACATAGACATCCACAGGGATGATCTTGTCCACCCCTTGGACAATGGCGTAGTTGTTGAAGGGGCCGCCCGCGCTGGCGCAAATGCCCATGGCGATCACCCACTTGGGTTCGGGCATCTGGTCGTACAGACGCTTGATCACCGGCGCCATTTTGTTGCTCACGCGGCCGGCCACGATCATGAGGTCGGCCTGGCGGGGCGAACCGCGGAACAACTCGCTGCCAAAGCGGGCGATATCGTGCCGCGCCGTCCCCGTCGTGATCATCTCGATGGCGCAACAGGCCAAACCGAACAGCAACGGCCAGACCGAGTTCTTGCGACTCCAGTTGACCATGTACTCCAGCGATGTCGTAATCACACCGGCATTCGAAACGTACCGTTCAAGACCCATCGCGTAGCCTCCTGATAGAACGAGTCGCTTTTATTCCCACTCGAAAGCTCCTTTCCGCCAGACATAAAAATAGCCTATGAGTAGAATTCCCAAAAATACTCCCATTTCGATAAGGCCGAACAGTCCCAGTTTGTTCAAAATAACCGCCCAAGGATAGAAAAAGATAACCTCCACGTCAAAAATGATAAAAAGCATCGCCACCATGTAATACTGCACCGGAAACCGTCGCCAGGCCGGACCGAAGGGGATCATCCCCGACTCGATGGGTTCCTGCTTCATCTTGTTGGGATTGCGCGGCCCCAGGACGGTGGGGATGATGATGGCGATGGCGGCAAAAGCGCCGGCGATCACAAAAAGCACAAGGAGGGGCAGGTAGTCTTGGGCCATAGGGCAACGGGAAAGCCGAAAAGGAACCTCTCCGGAGCAAAGGCGGAATATGGGAAGGCACGGGTGGGTTATGTTTGTGCCATTTTGAACATGAGCGCGGATTCTATCACAAACCAATGGGGCCGTCAAAGCAGACGCCGAGGGGGGAGGAGAGTGGCTCGACGTTTGGCCTGGAGAAGGTCGTGTCGTTAGGGCGAGCTCTCCGTTGCTTCTCGAGACCGAGGGCGAAGGACGGCGGACGAAGCTCCCCAAGCTTCCTATGACTCCTTTTTCGTTGCGTTTCTCTGGATGGCATCCGAAGCTACAGCTCCCCTCCGATTTACCCCTGTGGCCGTTTTCGTGCTACCATGAGGCCATCGCCACCCGAGGCAGCGTCCATGACGACATCGCTGACCCAATCCCAGCCGTCGGCGCGACGGCTGCAAACCTTTCGCTCGCTTCGCCACCGCAACTACCGGCTCTGGTTCTTCGGTCAGGGCATCTCCCTCATCGGCAGCTGGATGCAGACCGTTGCCCAACAGGTGCTGGTCTATCGGCTCACGGGTTCGGCCCTGGCCCTGGGGTTGACGAGTTTCATCGGGATTCTGCCGTTGCTTCCCCTGTCCTTGTGGGGTGGGTCGCTGGCCGACCGGTTGCCCAAACGGTCCGTCTTGCTCGTCACCCAGGCGGTCATGCTCGTGCAGGCCCTGATCCTGGCGGGTTTGACCTACAGCGGCGTCGTGCAGATGGGGCATGTGTACGCCCTGGTCGTCCTCCTCAGCGCCGTGCAGGCGGTGGATATCCCCGTGCGGTTGGCGTTCACGGTGGAGATGGTGGAGGGCAAGGAGGACCTGACCAACGCCATCGCCCTCAATTCGGCCCAGTTCAACGCGGCCCGCGCCATCGGGCCGGCCCTGGCCGGGATGGCCGTGGCCGCGACCGGGGAAGCCGCCGCGTTTCTGGTCAACGGGCTTACCTTTGTGCCCGTCATACTCAGTCTGATGCTGATGCGCAACCTGCCGGCGCCGCAGGAGAACGCCCGAACTCACGGCGGTTCGTGGCGACACGTGGTGGAGGGCGCCGCCTACATCCGCCGGGAAGGCACCCTGCTCGTGCTCATCAGCCTGGTGGCGGTCAGCGCGGTGCTGGCCATGCCCTACACGACCCTGATGCCCGTCTTTGCCGATACGATACTCGGCCCCAGCGCCCGGCCTTTCGTCCAGATGCTGTGTACGACCGTTGTCTCCTGTCGGGCGCCGGAGGCCCTGCCCCTGGGGATGCTGCTGGCCACGGTGGGCCTTGGAGCGGTCATCGGTGCGTTGCTCGTCGCCTCGTTGCCGGCGGATGCCTCGCGCGGGCGCTGGCTGACTGCCGGCAACCTGGTGTTCCCGGCGGCGCTGGTGTTCTTCAGCCTGAACCGGTCCTTCCTGGTCGCTTTGCCCATCTTGTTTCTGGCGGGGATGGCTTTCGTCGCCCAAAACGCGTTGGCCAACACCCTCCTTCAGCTGCGGGCGCCCGACCATCTGCGCGGGCGGGTGATGAGCTTCTATGCCCTGGCCTTTCAAACGACGATGCGGTTGGGCGGTTTACAGGCCGGCCTCGTGGCCGAGCGTTGGGGCGCGGTCGTGGCCGTGCTCTCAGGCGCGCTCCTGGCCTTGGTTTACGGCCTCTTTGTGGCCGTGCGCTTTCCCGACGTGCGTCGTTTGGGTTGAACGAGCCGGTCGCAATTCGACCAGACCGGCGCGCTCGAGCAAGCGAAAGTAGGCGGTGATCGCCTGGCTCAGGTCCCGACCCGTTTCCAGCCGCATCAACCGGGCGATCTCGGCCAGGGTGCGGTAACCGTCGGCCCAGTATTCGGCCAGAAAGCGCAATCCCGACCAGTTCTGGGTCTCGGCGAAGAGCCGTTCCCATTCCGCCCGGTCTGCGTCCGGCGCCGTGGGCGGCGCCGTCATTCCCATGAGCATGAGCGGTCCGCGATAGAGTCGCCGGGGAACCAGGGTGGCGTTCTCGTCGGTTGGCGCCGGTTGCGGTGGCAGCTCTGCCGGCACGTCCAGCTGATAGCGGCAGCGTTCGCCAATGCGGGCGGTGATGGCCAGGATCTCCTCCCGGCAGCGCAGCACCGTCTGACCGAGGGATTCCGCAAGGGGTTCCAACAGGATCAGACGGGCCACGGCGCTCAGCATCCGTTCCTGGCGAAAGGCCAGGCGTTCGGCCAGCCGTCGGTACCCTTCGCAACGCTCGTCCGGCCCCTGATCGAGGAGGCGCTGGGTTTCGGCCTGGCTCTCGGCCGCCAGCCGTTGTTCGTAGCGGGCGATCATCTCCCAGGCCAAGCGTTGCAGGGCCGCGGCGTCGGCCCGGGCCAGCCAGTAGAGATAACCACCCGCCAGCACGCCTGCCCTCTGCAGCGATTGTGGGTCCACATGCTCCAGGGTATCGGCCGTGGTGTGGTAGAAGCGGTCGGGCCATTGGATGAGCATGGGCGTGGGGATGCCGACGGTGGGATCGGAGGTGATCATGTGATCGCTGCCGCCGCTGAAAGGATGGGTGGCATAGCGGAAACGGGGATAACGAACCGGCGCGCCGGGCGTCTGCTCATCCGGCAGCGTATCCCGCAGCCATTCCAGCAGGTCGGGCGCAAAGGACGGTATGGCCTCGGGCGGACGTTCCAACACCAGGACCGACCCGGTGGTCTCCTGGCGTTCGCCCACCATGTCCAGGTTGATGCCGGCCATCAGGTTGGGGATGAGGTCCTCGTGCGCGGCCAGCCAGGCGTAGGTGCCGGTCATTTCCGGCACCCACAGGAAGTGGATGTCCCGCCGGGGCGGCGGCAGGCGTCTCGTGGCGAGCAGCCGGGCCAGGGCGATGGCCGTTTCCAGCAGACAGGCGGCGCCGGAGGCGTTGTCGTTGGCAAACCCCTGGGGATGACACAGGTGGGCGATGCCGAGCACCCCCTGCGGCGCGAGGACACCGGCCTCGCCCGTGCCCGGCAGGACGGCGTGGACGACCTCGAACTCGCCGTCGTAGAAGGCGGCGTTGATGAAGGCCCGCAGGCGCACTTCTTGGCCGGCGGCCAGCGCCGCCCGCAGGGCGTCGCCCTGGCGAGGGGTGAGCACGAAACCCCAACCCCCAGGCGGCTCCGCCGTCCACCAGAAGGAGGTGTACGGCCGGGCGTCGGGCAGATCCACCCGGCTGCGACCCGGCGCCGTGGCTTCGATGTGGTCGTAGAGGATGCCAGCGGCCCCGCGTTCGCAGACGGCTCGGCGATAGGTCTCGCGCACGGGCGCCCGGCTGAGGACGAGTTTGCCGGCCACATCGCGGCCCTCGTAGTCTTCGGGCCGGCCTTCGCCCACATCCACCACGGTGAACTCCCCAGTGACGGCGACGCTGCGCTGGATGATGCTCAGAGGCGAGGCGCGGAAGTCGCACAGCCGCTCCTCGCCGTCCTCCCGGAGCCAATCGAGGGTGGCGTGGCGGCAATGCCACTCCTGAAACGAAGGCTGACACCAGAAACTCGCCGTTGGCGTGGCCGGAAACGACTCGATGGCGGCCCGTAGGCCGTGGTTTCGCAGGGTGTCTACCAGCCAGGCGGCGGCTTCGCGATAGCCGGGACTGGCCTGGATACGGTGATGGCGAGCGATCTCGGCCACATAGCGACGGGCTGCCTCGCCCGAAACGGTCGCCTGGAGGAGGGAAAGCAGGGATGAGGGTTGCATGGCTGCCTCGATGGGATGCGGTTCAGGCTATCATAACACGAAAACGGCGTCGCGGCGATTGCGACACGCGAACGATGGCCGATGGCAAGAGGGTTTTTGTCCATCGTCCATACGTCCCTTCCCCTGGGCATCAGCCCGAACGGTAACGGTTTTGACAGATTTTTTGCCGCTGTGCTAGCATTCCAAAGACCCGGACGCGTTGCGGCGACAGGCGCACGTGACAAACCGACTTGACCACCGCTGCGGCATGAACCCATTCAGGCAGGCTGCCTGGGCGGTTGCCGTTTTTCTCTTTTCTCGTAACGACTCAAGCCAATGTCCGTGATGGTTCCTGACCGGACGAAAGACGAACGACGAAAGACGACTTCGCTTCGTCCTTCGTCCGTCGTCTCGGTGGGCGGCCAACGGTGGGAACGCAAAACTCATTCGGAATGAAGACAGGGGGCTGAGCCGTTACCTTTTTCTCTTCGTCAAGGAGCCGGAATGGCCACGTTGCTCGAGGTCAAAGGACTGGAGACCAAGTTCTTTACCCACGAAGGGGTTGTCCACGCGGTGACGGATGTGTCCTACAAACTCGACGAAGGCGAAACCCTGGGCATCGTCGGTGAAAGCGGAAGCGGGAAGAGCGTCAGCGTTTTGTCCCTGATCCGGCTTATCCCCCAGCCGCCGGGCAAGATCACCGGCGGCGAGGTGTGGTTCGACGGTCGTGACCTGCTCAAGGTGAGCGATGAGGAAATCCGACAGGTGCGCGGCAACCGTATCGCCATGATTTTCCAGGACCCGATGACCTCGCTCAATCCGGTACTAACCATCGGCCAGCAGATCACCGAGGCCTTGGAGCTCCACCTGGGCATGGACAAGCGCCAGGCACGCGCGCGGGCCGTGGAGCTGCTGGAAATGGTCGGGATTCCCGATGCGGCTACCCGGCTCGACGATTATCCCCACCAGTTTTCGGGCGGGATGCGACAGCGGGTGATGATCGCCATGGGGCTCTCCTGCAATCCGCAAATCCTCATCGCCGACGAACCGACCACGGCCCTCGATGTGACCATCCAGGCTCAGATCATCGACCTGGTAAAGGAACTGCGGGAGAAGGTGGGCATGGCGATCATCTGGATCACCCACGACCTGGGGGTGGTGGCGGGCCTGGCCAACCGGGTCATTGTCATGTACGGCGGCCGCATCGTCGAAGAGGCCCGGGTGCACGATCTGTACCACCGGCCCTATCACCCCTACACGTTGGGCCTGCTCCACTCGGTGCCGCGGTTGGACGCCGCTCATACCGGTCGGTTGATCCCCATTGACGGCCTGCCGCCGGACCTGATTGACATGCCGCCGGGTTGTCCTTTTGCCCCGCGCTGCACCTTCAAGATCGAACGATGCGACGTGGAGAATCCGCCGCTCGAATACGTCAGTTCGACCCGCCGTGTGGCCTGTTGGCGTTGGGAGGAGATGGCGGCTCGCCAAGACGGAGGCTTCCGTGGCTGAAACCCTACTCGAAGTCAAAGACCTGAAGATGTACTTCCCCGTCACCCGGGGCATCGTCATCCAACGTAAGGTGGCCGATGTGAAGGCCGTGGACGGGGTGTCCTTTACCATCAAGCGCGGGGAGACGTTGGGATTGGTGGGCGAATCGGGGTGCGGCAAATCCACAACGGGACGGGCCATCCTCCAGCTCTATCGGCCGACGGCCGGCAGCGTCAAATTCGACGGCAAGGAGCTGACGACGATGAAGGGCGAGGAGCTGCGACGACAACGCCGGCGGATGCAGATGATCTTCCAGGACCCTTACGCCTCGCTCAACCCGCGCATGACCGTGGGCAGCATCATCGCCGAGCCGCTGGAAATTCACAAAATCAGCAGCGGCAAAGAGAAACAGGAGCGGGTGCAGGAGCTGTTGCGGCTGGTGGGTCTGAACCCCTATTTTGCCCAGCGCTATCCCCATGAGTTCTCCGGCGGGCAGCGTCAGCGCATCGGCATTGCCCGCGCTTTGGCCGTCAATCCCGATTTCATCGTCTGCGACGAGCCGATCTCGGCCCTCGATGTCTCGATTCAGGCCCAAATCGTCAATCTGCTGCAGGATTTGCAGCAGGAGCTGAAGTTGACCTATCTGTTCATCGCCCACGACCTGTCCATGGTGCGCCACATTTCCGACCGGGTGGCGGTCATGTACCTGGGCAAGATCGTGGAGCTGACCGATTACAAGACCCTTTACGACGAGCCAAAGCATCCCTACACCCAGGCTCTGCTCTCGGCCGTGCCCATTCCCGACCCGGCTATCGAGGAGAAGCGCCAGCGCATCATCCTGCAGGGAGACGTGCCCAGTCCGCTCAATCCGCCGGCCGGCTGCCGGTTCCACACCCGGTGTCCGCGGGTGATGGACGTGTGTCGCCACGTCGAGCCGGAGTGGAAAAACGTGGGCACAGCCGATAGGGAGCATTGGGTTGCCTGTCACTTGTACGATTGATGGATGGATGGGTCGCCCGTCTCTGTCATTGCCGCCTTCGACCGACGACGGACGACCGAGGAAAGACGAAACTTTTTCCGTCTTCCGTTCTTCGTATTCCGTCCAGCTATCGGTCCCAAACCGTGACGAAGGATGAACGACGGAAGCACTCCACATTAACGGATCCCAAGGAGGTGATGACGGCCGTCTGGCAGACCGGACCCGGTGATGGCAAGCAGGCGAGGCCCCCTTTGCTGCCATTCCGCCACCGCCGACAATCCCCACCGGGGTTGTCGTACTTTTGCTTCGTTTCTCTGCGTTGGAGGAGAAAGCTATGTTTCGTCACAACGTGCTTGTCCTCGGTCTCCTCGCTCTGCTTGTGGTCGCGCTGGCTGCCTGCGCTCCGGCGACACCCCAGGTCATCGAGGTCACCAAGGAGGTCGTCAAAGAGGTCCAGGTCGAGGTGACCAAGGAAGTTGTCAAGGAGGTGCAGGTGGTCGTGACCCCCACTCCGGCCCCCGTCGTCTTCAAGGCGCCCCGGCCCGACACCTTCACCTACGTCACCTTTGGCGATGTGGACACCCTCGACCCGGCTCTGGCCTATGACACCGCCAGCGGCCATGTCCTCATCAACGTGTACGAGGGGCTGATCTTCTACAATGGCGCCGATGCCGTGAACTACGTGCCGATGCTGGCCGAAGAGGTGCCCAGCCTGGAGAACGGCGGCATTTCGCCGGACGGTCTGACCTACACCTTCAAGATCCGCAAGGGTGTCAAATTCCACAACGGCAACGACCTGACCCCCAGTGACTTCGAGTACGCTTTCGAGCGTGGGTTGCTGCAATCGGATCCCCACGGGCCGCAGTGGCTGCTGCTGGAACCCCTGCTGGGTTACGATTCGGGCGATGTGACCCAGGAGATCGCCGACGGCGCCTATGCCGGCGACCCCGAAGCCCTGAAGGCCAACGCCACGCCCGAACAGCTCCAGGCCGTCTGCGAGAAGGTGAAGGCTGCGGTGGAAGCCGATGATGCCGCCGGCACCCTGACCCTGAAACTGGCGCAACCCTGGGGGCCCATGCTGGCGACGCTGGCCCAGTCCTGGGGCGCGGCTGTGGACAAGGAATGGGCTATCGAACAGGGCGATTGGGACGGTTCCTGCGACACGTGGGTGAACTTCTACTCGCCCGGCTCCGAGAACTCCAAGCTGAGCAAGGTGGCCAACGGCACCGGCCCCTACAAGCTGGAGAGCTGGGAACCCGGCATCGGTTGGACCCTGGTGGCCAACGAGAACTACTGGCGCACAGATGATATGCCCGTTTGGCCGGGCGGCCCCGCCGGTAAGCCCCGGATCAAGTGTGTGGTGCAGAAGCTGGTCGAGGAGTGGGGCACCCGCTTCGCCATGCTTCAGGCCGGCGAGGCCGAGGTCGTGGCCGTACCCATCGAGAACCGGCCGCAGGTGGACCAGTACGTCGGCGAGATCTGCGACTACAAGACGGGTCAGTGCCAACCCACCGACAATCCCAATGCGCCGCTGCGGGCCTGGCCGGGTCTGCCCAGCGTCAGCCGCACCGATGTCTTCCTGAACTTCAACGTGGCCGTGGATGAGAACGGCCGCAATCCGTACATCGGCAGCGGTCAGCTTGATGGCAACGGCATCCCGCCCAACTTCTTCTCGGATATCCACGTGCGGCGGGCCATGGCCTACTGCTTCGACTACGATGCCTACATCGAAGAGGCGCTGAACGGCGAGGGTGTGCGCAACAACGGGCCGATCATCACCGACATGCTGGGCTACAATCCCGATGGCCCGATGTACGAGTTCAATCTCGACAAGTGCGCCGAGGAACTGGCCCAGGCCTGGGACGGCAAGCTGCCCGAAGTCGGCTTCCGCTTCCAGATCGCCTTCAACACCGGCAACACCACCCGCCAGACCGTCGCCGCCATCTTCCAGAACAACCTGCGCTCCATCAACGAGAAGTACCAGGTAGAGATCATCGGTCTGCCCTGGCCAACCCTGCTGCGCAGCTTCCGCGCCCGCCAGCTCCCGGTGGCCGTCAGCGGCTGGTTGGAGGATATCCACGACCCGCACAACTGGGTGCAGCCCTACGGCGTGGGCACCTTTGCCGGTCGCCAGAACCTGCCCGACGATCTGAAGGCCCAGTTCCAGGAGCTGATCAACCAGGGTGTGCAGGCGACCGACCCGGCCGAGCGCGAGAAGGCCTATTTCGCCTTCCAACAGCTCTACTACGAGCAGGTGCCGACCATCATCCTGGCCCAGGCCACGGGCAAGCGCTATGAGCAGCGCTGGGTCAAGGGGTTCTACTACAACCCCATCCAGAGCAGCATCGGCGACTACTACTACGCCTTCGACCTGGATCGCTAACCCGCATCCGGTGGGCCGGAGCGTGGCTCCGGCCCACCCCTTCGTCCGGGTCGGCGCCGCCCCCGAGGGGAAATGCCATGACCGCGTATATCATTCGCCGGCTTTTGCTATTGCCGATCACGGTGACGGGCGTGACCCTGCTCATCTTTGCCATGATGCAGGTCCTCAGCCCGGTCGAGCGTTCGGCCCTATACATCCGCGATATCCCTAAAAACGATGCCCAGGTCGAACGCATCATCCGCCAGTACGGACTGGATCGACCCTTTGTGGTCCAATACTGGACTTGGCTGGTAGGTACCCGCAATCCCGAAACCGGTCAACGGGTGGGAGGGGTCTTGCGCGGGGACCTGGGCTACTCGCGCACCGGCAATCAGACGGTCAAGGAGCTGATTGCCCAACGCCTGCCAGCCACGGTGGAACTAGCCCTGTGGTCCATGATCCCCATCATCGGCATCGGTATCTGGTTGGGCATCCAGGCGGCAGTGCATCACAATGAGTTGCCTGACCAAGCCGCGCGCGTGTTTGCCATCATCGGGTACTCCTTCCCGACATTCGTTTTCGGCCTCCTTGTGCTCATGTTGCTCTATGCGAAGACAGGGTGGTTTCCGCCGGGCAGGCTTTCCGATTGGGCCGATATTGTAGTCAAATCGGCAGATTTCAAGCGATACACTCATATCAACACCTTGGATGCCTTGCTCAATTTGCGCTTCGATGTTTTTCTCGACGCGTTGCGGCATCTGTTTTTGCCGACGATCACCCTTTGCTACATCCAGTGGGCTTTGTTACTGAAAATTACCCGTTCTTCGATGTTGGAAGCCATGCGTCAGGATTATGTGCGCACGGCGCGCGCAAAGGGCCTAAGTGAAAAGGTCGTCATCAACCGCCATGTGCGCAAGAACGCCCTCATTCCGGTGGCGACCGTGGGCGGTCTGACCGTGGTGGGTTTGTTGAACGGCGTTGTCATCACCGAGACGGTCTTCAATTACCCCGGTATGGGTTCAGCCTTGGCCCGCGCGGCCGCTAGCCTGGATGTGGTCACCACGTTGGGTTTTGTCCTGTTCAATGCGACGTTGCTCATCGTGGCCAATCTGATCGTGGATATCCTCTATGCCTTTCTTGACCCGCGCGTCCGTTATCAGTAAGGAGCCGATGCCATGACCGCCGAAGCGACGACGGCCAAACCTGTGCAGATAGGCGGTTATACCCTGCGCGAACCCGGACGATTGGAGAAACTGGTCGGACCGGAATGGTACCGGTTGTTGCGCGGCCTGGTGACCAACCCCCTCTCCGTCGCCGGTATCATCTTGCTGACGGGCTTTGTCCTCATTGCCTTGGCTGCGCCCATCCTGGCCCCTCCCATCAGCCCGCGGGCCGATCCGTACAACATCCCGCGCGATGGTTTCAGCCCCGAACCCAAACCGCCGGGAGTCGAATGGCGGCGCAACGCTCCGCCCGTCCCCTTTTGGTACAAGACCGTGACCGGGAAAGAGCAGTGGGTTCACCTCTTCGGCACGGCCAGCGGTCAGTTCGACATCTATTACGGCATCGTTTGGGGGACGCGCACGGCCCTGCGCGTGGGTATCCTTGTGGTCCTGAGTACGTTGGTCATCGGCCTGATCGTGGGGTCGTTGTCGGGCTACTACGGCGGCGTCATTGACGATGTCCTCCAGCGTATCACCGAGATTTTCATGGCCTTTCCTTTCCTGCTGGCGGCTCTGACGTTGGCAGCTGTGCTTGTGCCCCGGATGGGACGCAGCCTTTGGCCGGCCGTCATCGCCCTGATCACCTTCGGGTGGATGACTTATGCCCGCGTTATCCGGGGCGATATCCTCTCCGTCAAAGAGCGCGACTTCGTCCTGGCCGCCCGTGTTCTGGGCGCCAAAGATTCGCGCATCCTCCTGCGCCATGTGCTGCCCAATGCCGTTTTCTCGACGATGGTATTGGCCTCGCTGGACATCGGTGCCATCGTCCTTTCCTTTGCCGCGCTGAGCTTCCTGGGCGTGGGTACCGACATCGGCTATGCCGATTGGGGACAGCTCATCGCCTTTGCCCGCGCCTACATCCTCAACCTCGACCAGTATTGGTACATCGTCCTCTTCCCTGGTCTGGCCTTGCTCCTGTTCGGGCTGGCCTGGAACCTGGTGGGCGATGCCCTGCGCGACATTCTCGACCCCAAGTTGCGGGGTGTGCGTGGCTAATGAGCCTGCTCAACGGCGCGCTCATCGGCCTGGCCTTGGCCGTAGGCGCTTGGGGTGGTCAGATGATCGCCCTGTTGCGCCTGCCCTTGGGCGTGCCGGCAGCCCTCTTCCCGCTGGTGACCCTGGCTCTGGTGCTGATCGGCGCCGTGGCCGGCGGATTGACTGCGGCGTTCAATCGTTCCTGGGCAGGGGCGCTCGTTTGGGCCCTGGCGGGCTATGCCATGGTCTGGATCATCGGCCACACGCCCTACGAGATCCAGAGCCGCCTCATCGGCTTGCTAGACCGGCGTTTTGCCGGTCTGGACATTTTCCCCTACCACCCGGCCGCCCAGGCGCGGCTGTTCGTGGCCGGCTTTTTCACGTTGATCGTCCTTATCGTCTTGGGGCTGATCCAGGATTATCGGTTGGACGGTATCACGGGCGAGATGGGACCCAATGGGCGCCTGCAACCGCGGGGATGGTTTCTCCTATTGGCGCCTTTGCCGGTCGTCCTGACCGTGGGGTTGATCGCCGACCATAACGTACAGCGCCCCTGGCGGATGGCGCCCGCAATGGTGGACGATGCCATCCGCGTGGGTCGGACCCATCCCGGCGATCTGTTCGACCTGAGCCGCGAGACCGGCTTCAACTACAATGCGGTCAAGGGCCTGACTCAAGCGATGAGCGAGCGCTATGTCCTGCACATGGCCGAGATCGAGGCTCATGCCGTCGAGGTCACCGCCCGCTTCGACAACGGCTATGCCATCAACTGCCGGGTCTTGCTCGATCCGCCTCAACTCAGCTTCTGTTATCCTGCGGACAAACCCTACCGAGAAGGCTTGGCCCTGTTGCTGGCTGGGGAATCGTCGCAGCAATGCATGGGCTGCTTGATACGAACCACGACCGAATGGGAAACATGGCTGGCCGCACAAGGCCGACGGCTAGGCTCGAAGCCGACCATCACCTTGGAGCGACAATGGGGCGGCCACGTGTTCGTGCGGGTAACCGCCGCCGACGAGAGCGCCGCCATCGCCTGCCTGTTCGGCGGCGTCAATCCGGTGACCCTGGTCCGCTGTGAGGCAATGCGATGAGAGGCCGCGGGCTTGTTGGCCTTTGCCTGGCTTTGTCGGTCCTGCTGCTGGCGGTCCTGGCCCCGGCCCAGGCGCAGGATGACGGTCCGCGCGTCATGAACCTTCCCGACCGGCTGGCGCCGCCGCCGTTGCCGGCACAGCCCACGCAGGCCGATTACGGCGCGCATGTGTACTGGCTTTCGTGTATGACCTGTCATGGCGATCGTGGGCAGGGTCTGACCGACGAGTGGCGGGCGGCCTGGGCGCCGGGCGACCGCAACTGCTGGCAGTCGAAATGCCACGCGGCCAACCATCCGCCGGAAGGTTTTCGCTTGCCCTACACCGTCCCGCCGGTCATCGGCGCCGGCACGCTGACGAAGTTCGTGACCGCAGCCGACCTCCATGCCTATCTCAAGGCGCGCATGCCCTGGCATCAGCCCGGTAGCCTGCCCGATGAGCAGTACTGGCAGCTCACGGCCTATCTCATCCGGGCCAATGGCCTGTTGCCGACCGCCGATTTCACCCTCACCCCGGCCAATGCCCGGACGGTACCTCTGGCTTCGTGGGCTTCCACCTCGGCAACCTCGACTCGATCGGAGCGGCGTCCGGAGCTGTTGGGCATCCTGGGCCTGGTCCTGGTTGGCCTCACCACCTGGGGGGTACTCATGATGGGTAACGGACGATATCGAAAGGGACGATGGACGATAGAGACGAAAGACCAATGACGACTTTTCTCCGTCTTTCATCCGTCGTCCTGGCGGGAAGGAAGGCCACGGGCTGAGTAGTCGCTTCGTGCTATAATGGCCTCATGCCCCGCACGTTTTCGGCCCGATCCCGGCCTGACATGACCCTGGAGGAATTCGGCGAGCTGGTCGAGCAGGCGTTGGCCACGTTGCCGCCGGCCATTGCCGCGGCCATGGAAAATGTGGCCATCACCGTGGCCGAGTGGCCCTCGCCCGAACAACGCCGCGCCGCCCGCCTGGGACCGGGCCAGGCGCTCTACGGCCTCTACGAAGGTATCCCCTTGGACCAACGCACCCAAGGCTACAGCCTGGTGCCGCCCGACCGTATCACCATCTTCATGTATCCCATGGTCTATCACTACCGCGATCCCGAAGCCATCAAGGACCAGGTGCGTCGCACCGTGCTCCACGAGATCGGCCATCATTTCGGGATGGACGAAGCACAGCTGCGTGACCTGGGCTATTGAAGCCGTTTTCCCGTTTCCCCGCCTATGCCCATCAACGAATTCCATGCCCGTATCGGCAACTCCGCCATCCTCTTCATGACGATCGCCGGCCTTTGGGGTCTGTGGCGTTGGAGCCGGCGCCAGGGTGTCAATCCCAACTATCTCGGTATGCTGCTCGTCGGCGAGTTACTTATCGTCGTTCAGGGCCTCGTCGGCGGCTATATGTGGCTCGTCCTGCGGTTGTCGGTTCTTCTCGAACGACCCGGCATGCATTTTCTCTACGGAATTCTAACCGTGCTCACCCTGCCGGCGGCCTACAGCTTCATCCAGGGCAAGCTGGACCCACGACGCGAACAGCTCGTCTATGCCCTGGTTTGTCTGTTTCTCGCCGGCCTGTTGTGGCGGGCAATGACCACCGGCACCGGACCTTAGCCGGCGCTCAACGCCGCCGGACGATGGCCCCGGCCGGCGGTTCGAAGCCCGGCCCGAAGCGATACTTGGCCTGCCAGGGCTGATAGCGGCTGCGAAGCACGTCGTTGCTCAGCACGGTGCCGTCGGCAGCCAGGACGCGACGCCGGGCAACCGCTTCGAGACCTTCCACGGCCCAATCGAATTGCACAACCCGGCCCGGAGGCAGGCTGGGGTCTTCGATGTAGAGCGGCGGCGGCGGCGGCTGGCGATTGCTGTACAC
>JAOADB010000162.1 GCA_026417535.1 Caldilineales bacterium | reverse complement strand
TCGCCACCGTCACGTACCCCTTCGGCGACACCCAAAACGGTCGCTATCGGGTGCATCATGGCGTGGACATCGCCAATCCGTTGGGTACGCCCGTGCTGGCGCCGGCGGCGGCCACGGTGTTCTATGCCGGCCCCGACCGTTCGCCTCACGTCTTCGGGCCGTATCCCGACTTTTTTGGCAATACCATCGTGTTTCTGCTCGACCGCACCTGGCGCGAACAGCCGGTTTTTGTGCTTTACGGCCATCTCGACCGGATCGCCGTGACGACCGGTGAGCGGGTGCAGCCAGGACAACGGGTGGGCGCCGTGGGCATGACCGGCATTGCCATCGGGCCGCACCTTCACCTGGAAGTGCGTCTGGGCAGCCCGAATTACGGCCATTCCTCCAATCCTGCGCTGTGGCTGGAACCGTTGCCCGGCCTAGGGGTGTTGGCCGGACAGGTCCTGGATGCCGAGGGTCGCGCCTGGACCGGGTTCAATGTGTTGCACTATCGGCTGGATGGTGAGCGTCGCCTGGTGCGGGTTGTGCCTACCTATGCCCCTGACCCCGATCTGCGTTTCGACCCCGACTGGGCCGAGAATTTCGTGGCCGCCGACCTGCCAGCCGGCCGTTACGAGCTGGTCTTCAAGGTGGCGAATCAACTCTATCGCCGCGATGTGCGGATTGACGCGGGAAAATTACGTTATGAACGTTTTGTGGTAATCGGTAGTTAGTAACCAGTAACCAGTAACCAGTTACTAGTTACTTGTTACTGGTTACTGGTGTTTTTCTCGGGTTTTGGGTGTTTGGTGGGACGAAGGACGGACGACGAAGGATTTTTTGATCGTCCATGTCTTTTTATCGTGCCTGAAAGCGTTCGGAAATTCCGGTTTGTCGCACAACAGCTATACCGGTCGCACGATCCGACGCCGAAGCGATGCGAGAGGCCGGGCCATTGGGCTTATTCGCTGCCAAGGGCCTTCATCCCTGCCTTTCCTCATCCCCTCTCTCCGGCCGCCGGGCCAGGGGAGAGGGCAACGAGTCTGCCAGGAGAGTCCCCAGCCCCCGCAGCCCCAAGGCAGCAAAGGGGGCCAACGGGATGACATACCGGTTGACGTCGAGACGGAGGAGACGCTGCATGGCATCCCAATCGGTCGGACAGGTGATCGGTACCCCTTCTACGATTCGCGTGCCCTCGCCGATGCAGAAGTACATGACCGGCACCCGCAGCAGGATGAGCGCCACCAGCGCCAGCGCGCCCCAGCCGAGCACCCGCAGCTCCCTTGAGCGGCCGGTCACCAAGCCCACGATGCCCAGGGAGATCAGCGGGGAATGCCAGATCAACCCTGCCTGGGGGCCGACCAGAGCGCTCAGCACGTAGTCGGGCTGGAAGGTCAAGACATTCATGGTGCCGCGCAAGACGCCGGCGTGCCACGGGTTGCCGAACTGGGCCGTGTTGTAGGCCAGCAGGAGGGCCAGCGGAACCAGCCCACCCGCCGCATACCATGCCGCAAAACGCCAGCGGTGCAGCGCCGCCAGGCCGACGCCCAAGGCCGCTGCGAACGCCGCTGTCTCCAGCCGCACCAGAGCCAACATCCCCGTGGCCGCGCCGCTGGCCGCCTGCGCCCACGGCGAGCCCGTCCGCCACGCCAGCACCCACGCATAGGCCGCCCAGCAGGCCACGCCAAAGGCGGTCAAGGTGGCGTAGGTCGGCGTCTGCAGCAGGTTGTGCAGGAAAACCGCCGACGTTAGCGCCATGAGCGGCAGCAGGCTGCGGCCGGGCAGCGATGGATACAGCAGTCCCAGCGCCCGCGCCGAGAGCCACAGGCCGGCGAAACACAGCGCGTAGCCCGTCAGCAGCATGGCGGCCAGGATGCGCCAGCGCACCACGCCGGCCGGGGGCGGCAGGGGGAAGTCCTTGAAGAAGAGGTGGCGCAGCGGGAGCGGCCAGGGCGGCAGGAGGGTGGCCTCGCTGGCGGAGGGCGCAGCGCCCGGCTGAGGCGCGCCGGGCGGCTGGCGGACGGGCTGCACCTCTGTCAGCGGCTCGGCGACTCCCAGCGCGTAGTACAGCGGCAGGGTCAGAAGCGGGTAGCCGGGCGAGCGCTGTGCAACGAAGGGCAGGTGGGGCAGGATGGGCGGCGCGTCGCCCACCAGTCGCTGCACCATGGCGTAGTAGTCCACGGCGTCGGTTTGGAGGTTGGCCTTGGCCGACGTGAGCACCAGCGCGGCCAGGAGGACGAACAGCCACGCAGCCAGCCGCGCGTCGAGGCGCGCCAGCGGGATGGGGTTGAGGAAGGGACGTCTCATGCTGCCACAGCGACCGACATGGGCTGGTTTCGATGGCAAACACCGCAACTCTGCGGGAGCACGATACGACGCTTACGTTGCTCTGTCAAGACCGGCCAGGCTCGTTACGCCTGTCGCCTCGTAGCCGGCATCATGAAAACCTCCCAGCGCTGGCTGGCGCTGTTGGCCGCGGCCTTCGGTGGCGCGCTCGCCGCGAGCCAGGTCGTGGACGAAATGGTTTGCTCATATGCCATAGTTGCGGTAAAGTAGAGGCGGTCGGCAATCCCCAGTTTGTTTACTCTACGGCGCACATGATCGAGGTAGACGGTGCGTGTCACCTATACTCATCACGCCAGACAACGGATGATCCAACGAAAGGTCAGTGCCGAACAGGTCATCGAAACCTTGGAATCGCCTGATGAGCTCATCCCTGGCGAAGCGGGTGAGGAAATTGCCATCAAGCGGTTTGGCGCTCGCGAAGTGCGCGTTGTCTATAAAGAAACGGAGACGGATAGCTTCGTGATTTACACCGTGATGAAGCCTCGTGTGCGCAACGGAAGGTAAGAGGTGGAATATGCAAATAGACTACGATCCGCAGGCTGATGCGATGTATATTCGGCTACGCCCGGGTGAGGTAGACGACACTTTGGCTGTTGGGAAGTATGTGTACGTAGACGTGGATCAGGATGGTGTGCCTCTGGGGCTGGAGATCCTGTTTGCCGGACGAGTCCTGGCCGGCCAGGATTTGACCAGCGTTACGATCAACCTCAGCCGGGTGCCGCAACCTGTGTGAGTGCTAAAGGTAAGGGTATGTTTCCAGAGCTGACTGCCGTCGTCGAACC
>JAOADB010000161.1 GCA_026417535.1 Caldilineales bacterium | reverse complement strand
AGATGTGTATAAGAGACAGGCACCAGGGTCATGGCGATCTGCGAGCCGAAGCCGGCGGCGAGATGGAGCGCGTACTGGACCGGGTAACGCCCGCCGCGGCTGAGGTTGAGCACGCCCAAATCGGGATCCACCTCCTTGAAGTTGGGCACGGGCGGGACGATGCCGTATTCCAGGGCCTTGATGGCAATCACGTCCTCGACGCCGACGCCCATGGGGTGGCCGGTAAAGCCTTTCGTGTTGGCGACGATGATATCGTTGGCCGCCTCGCCGAAGGTCTTGCGCAGGGCTACGACCTCGGCGCTGGCGCTGCCCCCGCGGGCCGGCGTGAAGGTCTCATGGGACATGAAGACCGTCTGCGGGGCAATGGCATAGCGGTTGATACCGAAACGCCGTTCGGCCGCGGCCACCAGGTTCTCCATGACCATGCTGATGTGCTCGACATCGAGCCGCGTGCCGTGATAGGCGCTGTTGCTCGTCTCGCTGCTGAGCAGTTCGACGATGCCCCGCATCCCCCGTTCGCGCACGGCGTCTTCGCTCTCGACCACCAGAGCGCAGGCGCCCATGCCCAGGATGGTGCCGTGGCGGCGCTTGTCGAAGGGCAGCGCGGCCTCGTCCACCCGGTCTTCGGTAGCGGCTGCACCCGTGGCCAGGAAGCCCGCCCCCACCCATTCCAGTAAGTTATCGCCGGTCACGTTGTCGGCCGCAATGACGAGCACGCGGCGGCAACGGCCCGACCGGATCCAGTCTTCGGCGATGGCAATGGCCTGGGTGGTGCTGGCGCAGGCGGCGTTGACATGGGTGTTGGGGCCGCGGGCGCCGATGTACTCGGCAAACTGGCTATGGCCCATGGCCAGAACCCGGAAAATGAAACGGCGGTCGAAGTAGTACGGCTCGCGCTCGAGCAGCTCCCGCAATTCGGCCATGCGGCGGTTGATTTCCTGCAGGGTGACCGGGTCGGTCGTGTAGCGCCGCAGGTCTTCGAGCATCTCGAGCTGGCTCACCCGTTGTTGCCAGGTGTAATAGCGGCGGAACTCCTCGGCAAAGCGGTCGCCGCCGGGGAAGGCGCTGGCGAAAATGACACCGGTTTCGTCGCGCAGGGCCTCGGGCAACAGCCAGCGGTCGGGCAGGTATTTGCCGGTCGAGGTCTGCCGGAAGGTCTGGACGAGGGGGATCCCGGCCTCGCGCAGGGCATCCAGACCGGCGGCCATGGCCAGCTGCGTCGTCGAATCGAGGGCCTCGATAAGCTTGGCCGGCACGCCGTACTCGGCTTCAAGGTCGAACGTCCCCGGTCGTCCTGCCAGCTTGATCACCTCATCGGGATCGGTGATGACCTGGAAATTGCCGCTTCCGTCTTCGGCCTTGACCAGGCGGGTGATCCGCTTTTCCTGCATGCGATGGCGGAAGCGTTCGGGGATCAGGTCAATGAATTGCTCCCCGCGCAGGATGCGCAGGGCGTTGTCGGGGTCCATGATGGCTTTCTCGGCGCCGGGCAACCCCAGACCGGTGCCGGAGATCACGACCGAACCCAGCGGCGGTTCGTTGCGGTCATAAGGGCGGGGCCGGTCGTCGGGTCGGGCAGCGGCCAGGGCCTGTTGCAGGGCCTGGGCCAATCGATCGAAAACGTCGGGTGTGGGCAACGTTGACAACATCGGGACCACCTCGGGGACCGGTGGGGGAGAAGACGAGGACGGCGCTGCCGGCGGTGGTACGGCGGCTGGCGGGACGGCGACGGCCGGAGCCGGTGCGGCGGCTGGCGAGACGGTCACGGTCGGAGCCGTAGGGACACCGACGACGGTTGCGTGTGGCACCGCATCGGCGGTTACTACGGGCTGCGAGCCATCACCGCTCGTTTGCGAGCGAACGGCCGTCACTTCGATGGGCGTTGCCGCCGGCGGGACGCCGTAGCCGGCCGCGTAGAGTCCGCAGAGCGCCTGATTGAAGGTAGGCAGCGCGCCGAACTTGGGATGATTCGTGAACAACGAGAGCACATCGGGCTTGTCGCCCAGGACATCATCCACAAAGCCCTTCAGCGCCTTCTTGGGGCCGACCTCGACGAAAGTGCGGCAACCGTGGGCGTAGAGCGTCTCCAGGCCCTTCACCCATTGCACAGGCGAGGCGATCTGCTGCTCCAGGATGTCCTTGATGGCCTCGACCGTGGTCGGGTAGAGGTCGCCAGTGACGTTGGCCACCAGCGGCAGCCGTGGCGGGCGGACGTCGAGCCGATCGAGCAGGCGGCGCAAGGGTTTGCTGGCGGGAGCCACGATGGCCGTGTGAAAGGCATGGCTGACGGGGATGCGCATGGCCTGCATGCCCTTGCGATTGAACAGCTCGATGGCCTTTTCCACCGCTTTGCTGGCGCCGCCGATGACGACCTGATGGTAGGAGTTGATGTTGGCCGGGATGACGTAGCCGTCCACCTCCTTCAGGGTCTCCAGGATGGCATCCAGCGGCCCCATCACGGCGGCCATCCAGCCGTTGTCGTCCACCCGGATTGAGGCCATCTCGCGGCCGCGGGCGGCCGAGGCTTCGAGGGCATCGGCAAAGGACATCACGCCGGCGGCGATGAGGGCAGCGTATTCGCCCAGGCTGTGGCCCATGACCATGTCGGGCCGGATGCCGTATTCGCCTAGGAGCTCGTAGAGAGCCGTATCCGTCGTCAGCATGGCCGGCTGGGTGATGGCCGTCTGCATGAGGTTGAATTCGGCCTGTTTCAGCGCGGCCGGGTCCGCGGCATCCACGAAGATGAAATCGGTCAACGGCCGTCCCAGGATGGGCGTCATCACGCGGTCGGCCTCTGCGAACACACGGCGGACCACCGGCTCGCGTTCGGCCAGCTCGCGGCCCATGTTGACGTATTGGCTGCCCTGGCCGGGGAAGAGGAAGGCGATCTTGCCGGGCGGGCGGCCGCTGCCGCGGAAAATGCCCTGGGCGGTCAGGGCTTTCCAGGCGGCGGGGTTGTCGAAGCCGAGGGCTTTGCGGGCTTTCTGAAGCCGTTCCAACAGCTCCTCGTGATCGCCGAAATCCATCACCAACCGTTCCGCCGCGGCCAGGTCGGCCGGATCGGGCGCGGCCAAAGGCGGGGTCCACCCCTCCTGTACGCGGCGGAAGACCTCATCCAGCCGGTCTTTCAGGGCCACCGGCGTGGCTGCGCCCAAGGCCAAGATGCCACGCAGCGGCGGTTTGCCGCTCGGCGGGGCGCCTACGCTCACCGCAGGGGGCTGCGCCGCCGGCTCGGGGGCCGCCGTTGCCGGGGCTACGCTTACGCCGGCGTAGAGCTTACGCTCATCCGTCCTGATCAGGCCGGGGATGTACTCCTCGATGACGATGTGGAAATTGGTGCCGCCGAAGCCGTAGGCGCTGATCCCGGCGCGACGGGGGAAGCCGTTGGGCTGCGGCCACTCGCGCAGCTCGTGATTGAGGAAGAACGGTGTGGCGGCAAAGTCAATGTTCGGGTTCGGCTTTTCGGCGTTGAGGGTGGGCGGCAACACCTTCTCGTGCACGGCCAGCACCGCCTTGAGGAGGCCGGCCGCGCCGGCCGCGGCCTTGAGATGCCCGATGTTGCTCTTGACCGAACCGAGGGCAATGCTCCCCCGCGGCGCGCCTTTGAACACGGCCGCAAGGCTCTCGACCTCGACCACATCGCCCACCCGCGTGCTGGTGCCGTGGGCCTCGACCAGGGTACAGGTGGCGGGGTCCAGGCCGGCGTCCTCCCAGGCCCGGCGCACGGCCAGCATCTGGCCGATGGGGTTCGGCGCCGTGATGCCTTTGCCTTTGCCGTCGGATGAGCCGCCAACTCCGCGGATGACGGCGTAGATCGTATCGCCGTCGCGCTCGGCGTCGGCCAACCGTTTCAACAAGAAGACGGCGGAGCCTTCGCCCATGACGAAGCCATCGGCCCCGTCGCCAAAGGGCCGGGTGCCCGTGGCGCTGAGGGCGCCGATCTTACAGAACTTGATGAAGCTGTTGGCGCCCATGTTGCGGTCCACGCCGCCGGTCAGCACGGCCGAACAGCGCCCTTTGCGCAGCAGCTCGATGGCGGCGTCAATGGCGGCAAAGGTCGAAGCGCAGGCGGCATCGGTGATGAAATTCGGCCCCCGCAGGTTGAAGACATTGGCGATGCGGCCGGCGACGATGTTGGGCAGCTCGCCGGGCATGCTGTCCTCGGTGATTTCGGGGTAATGGGCCTGCACCCGCTCGTGCCATTGGGCAATGATGGCCTCACGCACCGCCGGCGGCAGCTGCTGAAAAGCCGTGACCTGCGCCAACAGGTTGGCGTATTCGGGGAAGGAAAGGCGCAAGTGGGTGATGTAATGCAGCTCGCCGCCGATGGCCGTGCCGATGATGACGCCCGTGGTCTCGGTGTCGAGGGGACGGGCGGGATAACCGTAATCGGCCAGGGCTTCGGCGGCGATGGTCACGGCCCATTGTTGGCCCTCATCCATGGCCGCCGCCACCTTGGGCGGGATGCGGAATTGCTTCCAATCGAACTGAAAACCCCGCACCCAGGCGCCGATTTTGGAGTAGGTCTTATCCGGCGCGCGCGGGTCGGGGTCGTAATAGTCGGCAATGCTCCAGCGTTCGGGCGGAACCTCGGTGATCGAGTAGCGTTTGTTCTTGATGTTCTGCCAGAAGGCCGGAGCGTTGGGGGCATCGGGCAGGATGGCGCCGATGCCGACGATGGCAATGGGGGCGTGGTTCGAGTCGTTCATAGGCAAGGCCCTTTCCGCAAAACACTACGGCGGAAACGCCTGATTCAGCTTTCCGGCCACGAAATCCATATCGGCGATCTGACCGGCCTGAGCGGCGTAGATGGCCGGCAGGTCCAGCGCCAGGGCCAGGTTGGGGTCGGTCTGACCGGCGCCGATGGTCCAACGCAACCCATCGGTGGCGACCTTGAGGGCGGCATCGCGGGCGTGGATGCGGGCCATCGCCTTGAGGGTCTCCTGGTCGAGGGGGATGGCCTGGGTGGGATGGGTGGCCACGCGCTCGGCGAAGACGGCCGCCGTTTCGGCCCAGGCGATCAACTCACCCAAACGGAAGAGGACGTGCTGATTGCGGGTCAGGCGGTCCAGGCGGCAGCGTTCGAGGATGACGGCCAGGGCCTTCATGGCCAGGGCGGCCGTGTCGGCGCCGGTATCGGCATGGGCGGCATGGGCCTGACGCAACCGGCCGGCCCAATCGTGGTAATAGGCGCCCTTGGTCTTGAGATGGAGCTGCCAGCGGTCGCGGGCGATGGTCCACTCCATGATTTCCGAGGTGCCCTCGTAGATGCAGGTGATGCGCACATCCCGCTTGATTTTCTCGACCATGTACTCGCGGGTGTAACCGTAGCCCCCCAGGGCTTGGATGGCATCCTCGGCAGCCTTGTTGCCAGCCTCGGTGGCCATGTACTTGGCCACGGCCCCTTCGGTCGGCAGGTCGGTCTCGCCGGCGTCAATGCGTGCAGCCGCCCATTCGATGTAGGCGCGCGCGGCCTCCAGCCGCACGGCATTGGGAACGATGAGCTTGTGGGTGTAACCCTGCTTCTGGCTGAGGGGCGAACCGGCCTGGATGCGCAACTGCGAGTAGGGGATGGCCCGCTTGAGCGCCGCCCAGCCGGCGCCCAGACCGAAGGCAGCCACCATCAGGCGGGTATAGCCGAAGACGGCCTGTGCCTGGGCCAGACCCCGACCCTCGACCCCACCGACCAGCCGGTCGGCCGGCACGAACACATCCTCCAGGAAAAGGGCGGCCGTGTTGCTGGCGCGAATGCCGTGTTTGTCCTCCGGTTTGCCCTGGCTGAAGCCTGGCGTACCCCGTTCGACGATGAACCACGACGGCCCACCCGGTGCCAGCGCCAACACGGTGTACACATCGGCCACCCCGCCGTTGCTGATCCACTGCTTGCGGCCGCTGAGCTTATAGCCCACGAGCCGACCGTCCTCCATGACCGGCTCGGCCCGCGATTTGAGCGCCGCCAGGTCCGAACCGGCCTGCGGTTCGGTGGCGCCGTAGGCCACCAGCAGGCCCTCTTCGGCGATGCGGCTCATCCAATAGGCCTTTTGCTCCTCCGTTCCCCCCACGGTGATGGGGTCGGTGCCCAAAAACGTCGCCAACACCCCCGTGGCGATGCCCAGGTCAATCCCAGCCATCACCTCGGAGACGCGGTAGATGTCGTAAGCGCCGGCCCCCATGCCGCCGTAGGCTTCGGGGATGAAGAGCAAATGCAGGCCGAGATTGCCGTAGAGGTCGTCGAGAACCTCTTTGGGAAAGCGATCCTCATGGTCGAGCTTGAGCAAAAAATCGGGTGTTAGCTTTTTCTCCGCGTATCTGTGCAGCGTACTCAGTACTTGATGGAGGGTTTGGGTATCGAGTCCAGGCATCCAAGCAAAACCTCCTGTGTGTATGGAGAGCAAAACGACTTCCGGATGGGCCTTCCGTTCCCGTCGGCTTCAAGATAGGACGAAGGATGGACGATGGAAGACGGACGCTTTTTCGTCCTCTGGCTTTCGTCCTGTCCATGGGCTCAGGGTGGAAGCGTGAACCATCCCGGCGATCGGCCGGATGAGGATAGCGACAATTTGTGATTGTTGTCACTATGAGTCCCATTGTATGAGTGCAATAGGATGCAAGCCATGCGCGAGATCAGCCGCGCCGCGTCATATGCAGCACAACTTCCGTGGAATTGTGCTACGGCGTGAGATCGGCCGCGCCGCGTCACCCACCCTCAGCCGAGGCCAAGACACGGCTTTTGGGTTCGCAAGGAGCCGATGGGCTTACGAACGTACCCTGATGACTCGTGTGTAGGGCGGAACGGTTTGCAGATCGCTCAGAAACGAATAGTGTTTTTGATTGAAGGTATACAAAGGTATCCCCAACGCCAGGGCGGTCTGAGCAATCAACACGTCCAGTTGTATAGGGCCTTATCATGCCCGAGCGGCCCGCCGCCATGCAAAACGTCGCGCCATACACCTATACCCGGCGCCGGTTGCCGGAGGCAGCGGCTTCGTGTACCATGTGTCGCCATGGTGACCCGCTTTTGTGCGTTCCTTGTGGTGGCATGCGGTCTGTTGGTCGCACTGACGGCCTGCAACGGCGATCTGCCCCTGGCCCTCTATCTCGAACTGAATCGCGGCGGCCTGGAGGAATCCGCCGGTCCTGACCGGCCCGTGACCTTCGTCGTCGAGCCGGGTACCCCGGCCCGGGTCATCGCCCGCAACCTGGAGGAGGCCGGGCTGATCAACGACGCCCGCCTGTTCGAGGCCTATGTGCGCGTCAACGGCCTGGCCGAGAAGCTCGAAGCCGGCACGTTCGTCCTCAGCCCGGCGATGACGCCGGTCGAGATCGCCGCTGCGTTGCAAGAAGCGCGGGCGCCGGGCCTGCGCCTGACCATCCCCGAAGGGTGGCGACTGGAAGAGGTGGCCGCCTTTCTCGATGCCCAAACGCCGCTTTCTGGCCAGGAGTACCTCATTCTGACCGCCGATGCCGCCCTCCACGCGCGGCGTTATGCCTTTCTAGCCGCAGCGCCGGCCGGCGCCACGCTGGAAGGCTATCTCTTCCCGGATACCTATGAGCTATCGGCCGAGAACCCGATGGCCGCCGCTTTGGTACAGAATCAGCTGGACCGTTTCGCCGAACGCGTCGTCCCGGTCTATCAGGCCGCCGTGGCCGCCGACGCCACCACGTTCAGTCTCCACGAAGTGCTCACCCTGGCCAGCATCGTCGAACGGGAGGCCGTTGTCCCCGAAGAACGGCCTGTAATCGCCGGCGTGTTTCGCAACCGGCTGGACCGCGGTATGAAGCTGGAGGCCGATCCCACCGTGCAGTATGCCCTGGGCTATCAACCCGACAGCGGCCGCTGGTGGAAGACGCCGCTGGCGGCGGGCGATACTGTGAATACCCTCAGCCCCTACAACACGTACCTTTACCCCGGTCTGCCGCCGGGTCCCATCGCCAGCCCCGGCCTGAGCAGCATCGAGGCCGTGCTCTACCCGGCCCAGCACGATTTCCTCTACTTCGTGGCCCTACCCGATGGCAGCGGTCGTCATGCCTTCGCCCGCACCTTCGACGAGCACCTGGAAAACGTGCGGCGCTACTACGGCGGGCCTTGAACAGGGGACCATTTATCAATGGCATG
>JAOADB010000160.1 GCA_026417535.1 Caldilineales bacterium | reverse complement strand
CGCCCACCCTGGTCGCGAGCCTGCTGGCCGCTTTCCCCGACCCACCCCAGGCCCAGGGCCAGGTGTTGCTCTTGTTCGGTCGGGTTTTGGACCGGGCCGGCCAACCTGTTCCCGGCGCTGCCGTCGAAATCTGGCACACCGACAGTCAGGGCATTTACGACCATCCCGGCGACCGCAACACGGCCCGCCGGGACCGCCGTTTTCAGTTCTACGGCACCGCCATCGCCGCAGCGGATGGCCTCTACGTCTTTCGCACCATCGAACCGGGCTATTACGCCCCGCGGCCCAAGCACATCCACGTGAAGGTGAAGCTGGAAGGTCGCACGGTGCTGACGACGCAGTTCTACTTCCCCGAAGACCGCCAGGCCCTGGGGTCGGAGGGCATTTTCGGTCGGGCCGGCGACCGCGGCGAGATGCTCATTTTGAAACCGGTCGCGGGCGAAACGGGCGGCGCCATCCGCATCCTGAGCAACGACCTGGTGCTTCCCCTGGGCGAAGGGCCGCTGACGCCGACTCCGCCTCAGGCCGAAGGGCCGTACTATCCCGTGGTGGATGTGGCCGCGTTCGACAACGACCTGACGGTGGCGCCTTGAGGTGGTATGGAGGGAGCTTGGGGGAGCTGTAGCTTCGGATGCTATCCGGAGGGACGTTTGAGGGAGCTTGGGTGAGCTGGGGGGAGCTTGGGGGAGCTTTCCGTCCTCCACCACGCGTCTTCATATTTTCTGAACCATCGGCCGGGGTGAGGTGTGTAAGCTAAGGGCAACAAACCGAAACGATGGTTTGTCCCTGCGGAAAGGGTTTTTCCGCTCTCACCTCAAACCTCACCCGGTTCAAGGAGATGTAGCCTATGACACCACTTCGCAAACGCGTCGGCTTAGTCGCCGGCATGGCCGTTCTCGTCCTTGCCCTCGTCTTCACCGTCGCCCTGCCGCAAACGGCTTCGGCCCACGGCGGCCCGTGGGGTCGTGGCGGCTGGGGCGGTCCCGGAGCCGGCTGGCTCGATCAGGGCACCTACCTGGCCGATGCCCTGGGCATCACCGTGGCCGAGCTGAACACGGCCCGGCAGAAGGCCTACGAAGCCGCCCTCGACCAGGCCGTGGAGCAGGGCCTGCTCACCCAAGCCCAGGCCGATTACCTGAAGCAGCGCGGGGTTGGTCCCGGCTTTGGCAAGATGATGGGCACGTGGTACTTGGGAAGCAGCACCATTGACACGGAGGCCCTTTTCGCCGATGCTTTGGGCATCACCGTGAACGAGCTGCGGACTGCCCAGGCCAAGGCTCTCGATGCCGCTCTGGCGGATGCGGTCGAGGCCGGCTATCTGACCCAAGCCCAGGCCGACCAGATCAAGGCCCAGTGGAATCTCAACCGCTATCTCAACGAGCAAGGCCTGGCGGCCAAGATCCGCTCCCTCTATGAAGAGGCCGTGAAGGCGGCCGTGTCGGCCGGCATCATCACCCAGGAGCAGGCCGACCAAATCCTGCAGAACCAGAACTTCGGTCTGCGCGGCTTCGGCCCCCACGGGTTTGGCTTCGGCGGACGCGGTTTCGGCGGACGTGGGTTCCACGGCCGCGGTGGTTTCCCCTTCTTCTCGCCTGAGTCCAACACCGGAACGGTGACGCCCTCTCGCCTCGGCCTCTAACCTCTCGCCCGGCGCAAGAGGGGGTCTGACAAGAGGGCCGGTACCCCCTCGGCGCCCCTTCTCCTCCTCCTGCGCCTGGTGTCGCCGTCGCCCTGACGACACCAGGCGCTGTTTTCCCCGCTCTCGTCTTCCTGCCTATGCGCTCCTTATCCCGACGTTCACGCTTCCTGCGCCTTTTTCTGGCCTTGCTGGCGACGGTCATGCTCCTCGGCGCCTGCGCCGTCTCCCGGCCGGCTACCCCTACACCAACCGCCTTCGATACCGAGGCCATCGTGGCCGAGGTGCTGACCCGGTTGCAAGCGGCATCGGAACAGACCGCCGCCCCAACCGAAACGGAACGTGAGGCCCTCGTCCAAGACGTGTTGACGCGAGTACGGGCCGAACTCGCCCAGGCCACGCCGACGGTGACCACGGTCGCCCTGGAGCAGGCAGCCAGTCCCGACCTGGAGGCCACGCTGACGGCCCTGTATCGTCGGGCCAATCCGGCGGTGGTCTATATCATCGTCTCGAACCGGAGCAGCGGCAGCGGTTTCGTCTACGACCGGGAGGGCCACATCGTCACGAACAATCACGTGGTGGCCGAGGGTCGGAGCTACGAAATCGTCTTTGCCAATGGCGAACGGCGCCGGGGCCGTCTGGTCGGGACGGATGTGGACAGCGACCTGGCCGTGCTCAAGGTGGACGATTTGCCCGCCGGCATCGAGCCGCTGCCCGTAGCCGCAACGGATGACCTGGCCGTGGGGCAGTTCGTCGTGGCCATCGGCAATCCCTTCGGTGAACAAGGCTCCATGTCGCTGGGGATCGTCAGCGGCCTCGACCGCAGCCTACGTTCGGCCCGGGGCGCCTCTACCAACTCGTACTCGCTGCCCAAGGTCATCCAGACCGACGCGCCCATCAATCCGGGCAATTCGGGCGGGCCGTTGCTCGACCTCGACGGCCAGGTGGTGGGCGTCAATTCGGCCATTGTCTCCACGACCGGGGTCAATTCGGGCGTCGGTTTTGCCATTCCAGCGGCGGCCGTGCGGCGGATTGTGCCGGCGCTCATCGCCGAGGGGCGCTACACCTACCCTTACATGGGCGCCAGTTTCGAGGATGAGATCAGCCTGGCCGAACAGGAGGCCTACGGTCTGCCGCAGATCCAGGGTGCGTATGTGCTCGGCGTGGTCGCCGGCGGGCCGGCCGCCCGCGCCGGCCTGGTCCCGGCCGATCCGAACACGGGCCGCGGGGGCGACCTCATCATCGCCGTGGACGGTCAACCCGTTCGCAACTTCTCCGATCTGAACAGTTACCTGGCCTTTCATACCAGCGTCGGCCAGACGGTCGAGCTGACCGTATTACGCCGAGGCCGACAACTTGTGGTACCTTTGACGTTGGGCGCGCGCCCCTGAGCAACTCACCTTCGTTCTCCTGTTTTGAGCCATGAAACGACGTTTGCTCACGATTGCCCTTGTTCTTATCGCCGCCTTGTTTGTCCTGACCGGCATCCTGGTCTATGCCTTTGTGCTGCGGCCGCCGGAGGAGGCCTCGGCGCCCATCGTCGCCACGCCCGTGATCATCGCCAGCACCCCCGCGCCGCCGACGCCGACGGCCATGGCCGCCAACCCCACGGATTCACCGCTGCCGACACCCACGGCCGTCGCGATGGCCACAGCCGAACCGACGGCCACGCCGACGCCGGCTTCGGGCGGTTTGATCGTCTTCACCATCGTCCCTGCCGAGTCCGAGGCCCGGTTCCTCATTGACGAAGTCTTGCGCGGTCAGCCGAAGACGGTTGTGGGGGTCACCAACCAGGTGGCGGGCGAGCTGGCCGTGGATCCGGCCCATCCGACCGGCGCCGTGGTGGGGCCTATCGTCGTCAATGCGCGCACCCTGGTCACCGATAACAACTTCCGCAACAACGCCATCAAGAACCGGATTCTGCTGACGAACACCTACGAATTCGTCACCTTCGAGCCGACGGCCATCCGCGGCCTGCCTACGACGGTGACCATCGGCCAGCCCTTCGAGTTCGAGATCGAGGGCCATCTCACCATCACCGATGAGACGCGGACGGTCGTTTTCGCCGTGACCGTCACCCCGGTCTCGGCGGAACGAATTGAAGGCTTGGCGCGAACGACCATCCTCTGGCGCGATTTCGGGCTGTTCATCCCCGATTCGCCCTCGGTGGACACGGTGGCCGATGAGGTGACGCTCGAGCTCGAGTTCGTGGCCGTGCCCAAATCGTGACGTTCCCACGCTGGTAACGACTCAGGCCGATGACAATGATGGCTTAGGTTCCGACAGGGTTCCGTTCCGGGCAGACGAACGACGAAAAGACGGAGGACGACTTTTCTTCCTCGTTCGTCCGTCGTCCTCGCAAGCGGCCGATGGCGGGAGTGGCGAACGAAGGCCATCATCGTCATGGACCTGAACAGTGACACCCAACGTTTTCGCCTATGGGCCATACCATCCTGGTCGTTGACGATGCGCCGAACATTCGCACCCTGGTTGCCAGTTATCTGGAGCAGGAGGGGTTTCGCGTCGTCACCGCGGCCAACGGGCGCCAGGCCCTACAGGTGGCCGCCGCAACCCGTCCGGCTTTGATCATCCTCGACCTGATGATGCCGGAGATGGGCGGCTACGAGTTCATCCGTCAGTACACCCGCGAGCATCCCACGCCCATCATCATCCTGACCGCACGGGTGGACGAAAGCGACAAGGTCCTGGGCCTGGAGCTGGGCGCAGATGACTACGTGACCAAGCCCTTCAGCATGCGCGAGCTGACGGCGCGGGTGCGGGCCGTGTTGCGACGGGTCGAACGCGAGACCCCGGCCGAAATGGTGCTGCGCGCCGCCGATATCGTCCTCGACCGCGAGAAGCGCAAGGTGACTGTCGGCGAGCGCGAGGTGGACCTGACGCCCTCCGAGTTCGGCCTGCTCGAGGCCCTCATGCTCCGGCCCGGCCGGGTCTATTCGCGGCTGGAGCTGCTGGAGCACCTGCAGGGCAATGCCTACGAGGGCTACGAGCGCACCATTGACGTGCATGTCCGCAACCTGCGGGCTAAGATCGAACCCGACCCCCGCAAACCCCGCTATATCGAGACGGTGTACGGCGCGGGCTATCGTTTCGCCCTGCCGGCAGAACCGTCGTCTTCGTCCTGATCCATGCGTTCGCTGGCCTTCAAGCTCACCCTGGCCTTTCTGGCCGTTGGTCTCACCGGCGCCGTGCTGGTGGCGCTGTTCGTGGGTCTGCGCACGCGCTCGGCCTTCAACCGTTTCATGCTCGACAGCTACCAACTCGCGTTCATTGACCGGCTGGTCGAGTATTACGAGACGCGCGGGAGTTGGGACGGGATCGAAGCCATCGTCGTGGCCCGCCGGGGTCCGCGCGGGCGGCCCGAACTGGCGCGGGCGCCGGTCGTGCTGGCCGACGCCGACGGTCGGGTCATCTACGGCGGCCTTGCCTACGCGAGCGGGGAGCAGATGACCCGCGACGACTTGAGCCGGGCCGTTCCCATCACGGTGGACAACAAGACGGTGGGTTGGGTCCGCTTCGACTTTCCGGCCTATGCCATGCCGGCCGCGGCCACGCCCGAATCCGTTTTCCTGCAGCGATTCCGTCAGGCCATCGTCCTGGGCGCGGCCGGCGCCATTTTGGCCGCGCTCGTCCTGGGCGCAGTGCTGGCCCGCGGTATCGTTCGTCCCATCCGCCAGCTAACGGCGGCCACGGCCGCCGTGGCCCAGGGCCAACTCGGCCATCAGGTGGATGTGCAGGCCGACGACGAGATCGGCGAGCTGGCCGCGGCGTTCAACCGCATGAGCGCCGACCTGGCCCGGGCCAGCCATCTGCGCCGCCAGATGACGGCCGACATCGCTCACGACCTGCGCACCCCGCTCACCGTGCTCTTGGGCTACACCGAGGCCCTGGCCGAAGGCAAGTTGAAGGGCAATCCACAGATTTTCGCCGTCATGCACAGCGAGGCGCAACATCTGCAACGGCTGGTGGAGGACCTCCGCATCCTCTCGCTGGCCGATGCCGGCGAGCTCCGCATCGAACGGCAGCCCGTCTCCCCGCGTGACCTGTTGGAACGGGCGCTGGCCGTCCATCAGGCCGCGGCAACCGAGGCCGGCCTGACCATGCATCTCGAGGCCGACGCGGCCTTGCCCACCATCCACGTGGACCCGGAGCGGATGATGCAGGTGTTGAACAATCTGGTGACCAATGCCATCCGGTTTACCCCGGCCGGCGGCCGCATCACCCTGGCAGCGGCGGCCGATACCGACCGGGTTTACCTGCGGGTGAGCGATACGGGCGTCGGCATCCCGGCCGCCGACCTGCCTTACGTGTTCGAGCGGTTCTATCGGGGGGATAAAGCCCGCCACACGGCCACGGGCGAATCAGGGCTGGGTCTGGCCATTGCCCGCTCGCTGGTCGAGGCCCACGGCGGCACCATCGCCGTGGCTTCGGAGGAAGGGAAGGGCACGACCTTCACCATCACGTTGCCGATGGCAAAGCCATCGCCGCAGCCCGCCGCACGATGACCGATTCGTCGGGATCGGCCAGGATACGATTCAGGGCCTGCCGGGCGTCCGCGCCGCCGATGGCCCCCAGCGCCAGAGCGGCTTCGGCGCGGACGTAGGGGTCATCGCCGACCGCTTCCAACACCGCGATCAGGGCAGGAACGCCGCGCGCATCGCGACGCAGACCCAAGACATAGGCCGCCCGTCGCCGCGTGAACGGTTCGGGATGGCGCAACGCGGCGATGAGCTTGTCCGTGTAATCGGCCGTCGCCTCGGTCAGGTCGGCGCCGCAAGAAGGGCAGTATTCGGCCGCGGCGGGGACCTCCTGCCAACAGTTCGGGCAATAGTGGACCATGCGAGAGTTTGGGATCGGTCGCTCCTGTAGCCCCGAATGTCATCCAGAGGAGCTTGGAAGGCTGAGCGGCGCTTTCCATCCATCGTCCATCGTCCATCTTACCCGTCTGCCAAATGACAGGTATCGTTCAGCGTCACCAGAGTGAACTCGCCGTCTTCCAGGGTGAAGACGTTGAGCGCGCAGGTGTCCTGGCCCAGGCGCCAAAACCGCTCCAGGCCCAGGCCCAGAACGCCAAGGAGGATGACCCGGTTGACCACCGTGTGGCCGACGAGAACGACCGTATCCTGCGGATGACGGCCGGCCAGCTCGTGGACCGCGGCCATGGCCCGCGCCTGGACGGCGGCCAGGGTCTCGCCTTCGGGCGGTTGGGCCTGATGGGGCGCCTGCAGCCAGGCCGTCATGGCTTCCGGCCATTGCCGCCGCGCCTCGGCTGGGGTGAGACCATGCCAGCGGCCGTAGTCAATGTCGTTCAGACCGGGATGAACAACGGGCGCCAGGCCCAAGGCCCGGCCGATAAAGGCGCCGGTTTCATAGGCGCGGTTGAGCGGGCTGGTGTACACGGCGACGGGCTGCCAAGTCGCGGCGATGCGTCGGGCCGTAGCCGCAGCCTGGGCCCGACCCGTCTCATTGAGGGGGATGTCTATGCGGCCACGGAAGTGCTCGTGGCGGTTCCATTCCGTTTGGCCGTGACGAACGAGGAGAAAGCGGGTCATGGGCGGATGATGGACGATGGAAGAGGGGACGACGGACGATAGACGATAGAAGAAGGGGCGTCTTCCGCAATGGCGAGATAAACGTAGCGCAAGATGTCATCTTGCACTACATGACATTATATCAATCGCGTGACAAAGGATGACGTTTTTTCGTCTTTCGTCCTTTGTCTTCCGTCTCCTCGATCGGCCGAACACCGGGACGGAAGCCGAACAACGGGCGACGAAGTCCATCCATCGTCTATTGGCCATCGTTCCTCATTCACCCCGTCGGTTCCAGGTAGAACATTTCCTCCGAGTCGTCGTAGGCGATGAGCTCGGCGTAGCGGCCCCACTGGGTGGCGATGTCGAGCTGGCGCTCGGCCTCCTCGCGGGGGAATTCCAGCTCGAGGGCCGTGAGCACGACGCCGTAATCGAGCTGTTGCTGGTGGGATGCCTTGAGCAACGAGAGCAACCACTTGAACAGGGGCAAACGCCGCAAACGGGCGGCGAAGATGGCCTTGCGGCCGAGGATGTTGGCCTCGGCGAAGGTTTCGCCCAACGGGGTGAGGGTGATATCGCCCTGGGCAACGGTGGCAAAGCCCAGGAGCTCGGCGGCCTCGATCAGGGCCAGCAGGTGATCCGAGTCCACCTTGAGGTCCTGGCTCAGGCGGTAGATGTCGGCGCGGTTACCGGGCAGCTCGTCCAGCCGTTCCAGCAGACCGGTGAGGTCGCTGATGCCCACGTTGGGTAGAGCACGGGTGCGGCCGGGTTCGCCCGGTGCCGTGCCCAGCTCTACGCTTTCGGCCTCGGTTTGGCCGGCCAGCAGACCGTAAACGCGGTCAATGGTGGCCAGAAAGGCGCCGCTCTTGCGGTCGCGCGGATGGGGGAGGTCCACCCGCACCTCGGCCACGACCCGACCGGGGCCTTTGTCCATGACGACGATGCGGTCGGCCATGAACACGGCCTCTTCGATGTTGCTGTCTCTTATACACATCTC
>JAOADB010000159.1 GCA_026417535.1 Caldilineales bacterium | reverse complement strand
TCCCAGGTGCAGCCGGAGGGTTGGACCAGCACCACGCCCAACGAGCGCACGGTCACCGTGCCGCGGCTGGGGGTCAAGGTGCAGGTGGACTTCGGCGAGATCCGCTCCACGCCGACGCCAACGCCCACCCCCACCCGCACGCCGACGGTCACACGGACGCCAACCGCAACGCGCACGCCGACGGCCACGCGCACACCCACCCCGACGCCGAGCGCGACGGTCACCGTGCCGCCGCCGACCGGGAACGACTGGCCGCAACACGCCCGTGACGCCCAACGCACGAGCTATCAACCCGTGGCCGTGCCCACGCCCTGGCGTTGGAAGTGGGTCTGGAACGGTCCCAATGCCACTGGCGGCGTGCGGTCGGGCAAGTTCGGCCTGCCGCGCAACAGTCAGCCGGTCACGGGCGGTAACCGGGTCTATATCGCCGCCGGCACCCGCGGGGTGTTTGCCCTCAGCAATGCCAATGGCGCCCAGCTGTGGAACCGGAATCCGGGCGGCAGCATCAACTCGACCCCAGCCTATGACGCTGCCAGCGATGCCCTTTTCGTCGTTTCCAGTAACGGTACCCTCTACAAGCTGAACGCTGCCACCGGCGATACCCTGGCCAGCTTCGCCGCTTCGGGCAGCAGCAGTCTGCCCCTACCTCCGGCCCTGGTCGGCGGCCGCGTGTTCTTCAGCATGGGCAATCAGGTCTATGCCCTGAGCACGGGCACGCTCCAGCTGCTCTGGACCTACAACGCCGGTTCGCCCGTGGACACGCCGCCCGCCTATTCGGCCACGCGCGACCTGGTGATCGTCGCCACGCGCGACCTCTATGTCCACGCCATCCGCAACACCGACGGCTCTCGCGCCTGGCGCGTGAAACGGACGGTGCTCAACCCCGGCGACCCCGGCGTGTCGGGCAGTAACGACCTGGCCGAAGTGGCCCGCGGCTGGCCTGTCATTGCCGACGGCAGCGGTGTCGTGTTCATCCGGCTGCGCATTGACTGGCAATCGCTCTGGACCTGGTCGCCCTGGCCTGATTCGAACGCGGCCATGCGCGCCAATCTGCTGGCCGAGCCGGAGGTGCAGGTCCTCCTGGCCCTCGACCTCGATGATGGCAGCACGGCCTTTATTCCCAACGTCGGCAACGGCGGTTTTGGTGACGGCGATTATCTGCCCATGGGCCCGCCGCCGGTCATCAAACGCTTTGGCGACGGCCGGGAGGTGGCCTATGTGGTCATGCGGGGTTTCCCCTGTCTGACCAGCGCCTGTGACGGCCGTGGGGATTCTCGGCTAGGCGAGATGGTGCTGGACAACGGCACCGTAGCGGGCCTGAGCGCCGGCGACGTGCGCTGGATGAACAACACCTTCTTCCCCACCGACGAGCAGGCGTTCCTGAGCATGGCGGGCGATGACATCTTCGCAGGTCATTGGGAGGCGGGCATTGCCCACCGCGTGGGCAATCGCTCGGCGGCCTACGGCACCGCCTACAACCCCATTCCTACCGATAACCTCCCTCACATCGTCACCTCGCAAGACGTGGACGTGTGCGGCACCGGCTTCAGCCCCACCCACTACTGCGGCCTTGGCCTGACCAACACGCGCGTCTGGCCAGGCGGCTTTTACATCTACTGGCAACAGGGCGCCGTGTATGACCAGTACTGGAGCGAATACGCCGGCTGGGTGATCGGCAACAACACCCTCTACTTTGTCAGCACCGATGGCGCCGTGGTGGCCCTGGAGCACGGCCAGCCCACGACGGCCGACCTGACCCTCGAGCCGGACACGGAAGCGCCGGCCGCTGAACCGACCCCGGACACGGAAACGGCCCCGGCGGTCATCGACATCGCCCAGGCCCGGGCCTTTGCCGGTCGTGTCATGACGGTGGAGGGTACGCTGGTGGAGGTGTTCGATAACGGCAAGGCGGTCTATCTCACCTTTGCTAAACCCCACCAGGGCACCTTCCTGGCTCGCATCCTCCCGGCCGACCGCGCGGCCTTTTCGGAGCCGCCGGAAACCCTCTACCGCGCCGGGCAGCGGGTGCGGATCACCGGTCGGATCGAGTGGTATCAGGGCGACCCGGTCATCGTCGTCCGCCGGCCCGATCAGATCGCCGTGCTTGAACCTTGAGGGCAAGCGAGCCGCACGCATCGTCCGTCTCGTCCATTGGCCGAAATTCAGGACGGCAGACGAAGGACGAAAGACCCAAAAAACCCAAAAAACCCTCTGTCCCCCGTCCTTCGTCCCGGCCATCGGCCCCAACCCAAGAGAGGCCGGAAGACGACCCCCCGTCTTGTCCATCGGCCGAAACTCGATACGACGGCTACAGTGACCAGTTACCACTCCCCAGTACCCTCCATGAACCCCATCCCCCTGCAGGCCAATATCACCGCCGTCACGGCGGATCTGATCGTCGTCAACCTGTTCGAGGGCGTGGCCCAACCCGGCGGGGCCACCGGCGCCGTGGACAAGGCCCTGGGCGGCCGTATCGCCGAGCTGATCGCCCTGGGTGATTGCACGGGCAAATTGGGCGCCACCACCCTCATCCACACCTTTGGCGCCCTGCCGGCCCCGCGCGTGCTCGTCGTCGGCTTGGGCGACCGGCAACGGTTCGACCTGCAGGCCGTTCGCGTGGCTGCGGCCAAAGCCATCGCCGCGGCCCGCCAGGCCGGCGCCCGCCATGTGGCCACCATCGTCCACGGCGCCGGTGTTGGCGGCCTGGACCCCCAGGCTGCGGCTCAGGCCGTGGTCGAGGCGAGCATCCTCGAAAACTACGCCATGCCCCGCCAGGGTAACCGCCCCCGGTCCGACAGCCGGGTGGAGACCCTGACCGTGGTTGAATTCAGCGCGGCCCAACTCCCGGCCGTAGCCGAGGGCGTCCGCATCGGTCGCATCATCGCCGAAAGCGCGGTCATGGCCCGTGACCTGATCGCCACGCCCGCCAATATCGCCACGCCCACCTATCTGGCCGAGAGCGCGCAACGCATGGCCGCCGAGGTCGGTCTGCGCTGCACTGTGCTCGAACGGGATGACGCGGCGGCCCTGGGCATGGGCATTTTCCTGGCCGTGGCCAAAGGCAGCGACGAACCGCCCAAATTCGTCATCCTTGAGCACAATGCCGACCGGGCCGACGAATTGCCCACCATCGTCCTGGCGGGCAAGGGCATCACCTTCGACACCGGCGGCTTCAGCCTGAAGGTGAACGCGGCCGGCGAGACCATGTGGCGGATGAAGTACGACATGACCGGCGCCGCCGATGTCTTTGCCGTGCTCCGGGCAGCGGCCTTGCTCGATTTGCCCCTCCATGTCGTGGGTCTGACGCCCCTTTGCGAGAACATGATTTCCGGCCATGCCCAGCGGCCGGGCGATGTGTACCGGGGCATGACCGGCAAGACGGTCGAGGTCATCTCGACGGATGCCGAGGGCCGCATGATCCTGGCCGACGCCCTGGCCTTTGCCGGCCGCTATCGGCCCCAGGCCGTGGTGGACCTGGCCACCCTCACCGGCGCCATCGGCGTGGCCTTGGGCCCCAAGGCCGCCGGCCTTTTCTGCAACGATGAGCGTCTGCAGGAGAGGCTGCTGGCCGCGGCGGCAGCCACGGGCGAACGTCTGTGGCCCATGCCGCTGTACGACGACTACGCTGAGGACATCCGCAGCGACGTTGCCGATGTCAAAAACTCGGCCCTGCCGGTCAAAAACGCCGGCGTGAGCACCAGCGCCAAGTTCCTGGAGTATTTCACCGAAGGCTATCCCTGGGCGCACATTGACCTGGCCAACATGGCCTGGGCCGACCCCGGCCGCCCCCTCTATCCCAAAGGAGCCACGGCCTTCGGCGTGCGGTTGCTCGTCCAGTTCCTGCGCGATTGGCGACCATGAGCGACCTCCTGGCCGGCTATCCGGTCATCTACGAGACCGACGTGGCCTGGGGCGAGATGGACGCCTTCCGTCACGTCAACAACGTGGTCTATTTCCGCTATTTCGAGAGCGCCCGCGTGGCCTATCTCGCGGCGACGGGCCTCATGGCCAGCATGGAAGAGACGGGCCTCGGCCCCATCCTGCACAGCATCAGCTGTCGCTACCGCCTGCCGCTCACCTATCCCGACCGGGTGCGGGTGGGGGTGCGGACGGTCGAGCTGCAGGACGACCGCTTCACCCTCCACCACCACTTGGTCAGCGTGCGCCACAACCGCGTCGCCGCCGAAGGCGACGGCGTGGTGGTCATGTACGATTATCGTCGCCACACGAAAACGACCATCCCCGATGAGCTCCGCCAGGCCATCGCCCGGTTGGAGGGGTGGGGTTGAGGAGCGGAACTGGGCTTCGTCGCGGTTTGAGGCTGAGAACAGGACGAAGGACGAACGACGGAGGACGGAGAGGATTTCGTCTTCCGTCCTCCGTCGTTCGTCGTCACTTACCCAACCGCTTCTTCACGCCCTTGCGGAAGGTGTACAGCGGCAGCATCACGGCCATGGTGGCATCGGACAATTTGGCGCGGGCTTCGGTTTGGGCCCGCCAGGCGGCTACCCGCATCTGCTGCAGCCGCTCGCGCAGGGTCTCGGAGATGGGCCAGTTGCTGACCAGGATGGGTTCTTCGCGAGTTTCGGCGCCCTGCCACTCCCACAGACAGGCGGCATAGGTCAAGCCGGCGCCAAAGGCCACCATGACGATTCGATCGCCGGGCTGGATGCGGCCCTGGTCGAGGGCCTCACACAGGGCCAGGGGCACCGACGCCGCCGAGGTGTTGCCGTAGCGGTCAATGTTGATGAGGACCTTGCTACGGTCCACGCCCAGCCGCCGGACGGCCAGGTCAATGATCCGCTCGTTGGCCTGATGGGGGATGATGAGGTCAATATCGTTGATGGTCAAGCCGGCCGCGCTGACCACGTCCACCACGGCATCCACCATGACCTGCGTGGCGAATTTGAAGATGCGGCGGCCGTCCATGCGGATTTTGTGCTCGTTGCGCTCGATTTTCTCAGGCGTCAACGGCTCGATGGAACCGATGGCAGGGACGATCAAGGCATCGCCTTCGGCGCCTTCCGAGCCCAGGCGGGCGCTGATCAGGCCGCCCGGTTCCAAGCTACGACTGACGATGACGGCGCCGGCGCCGTCGCCGAATAGCACGCAGGTGTTGCGGTCGCTCCAATCCACGGCCCAGCTCAGCTTTTCGGTGCCGACGACGAGGATGTGTTGATAGAGACCGGTTTGGATGAATTGACTGGCCGTCACCAGGCCGTAGACGAACCCGCTGCAGCCGGCCACGAGCACCATGGCGCCGGCCTTGGTGGCCCCCAGGCGGTCTTGCAACAGGCTGGAGGCAGGCGGGCACAGATAGTCGGGGGTCGAACTGGCAAAAATGATGAGGTCGAGATCGGCGGCCGTGATGCCGGCCACTTCCAGGGCCTTTTCGGAGGCCTTGAGGGCCATGCTCACGGTGGCTTCGCCATCGGCGGCGATGTGGCGTTCGCGGATACCGGTGCGGGTGACAATCCACTCATCGCTGGTATCCACCATTTGGGCCAGATCATGATTGGTCAGCACGCGTTCGGGCACATACATGCCCCAACCGGTGATCTTGCTGTAATAGGTCGTCATAGGCGAAAAAGTCCTGAAAATGAGATGACATTCGGTGGTTATTGGTGATTGGATGCTGGATACTGGTTATTGGTTACTAGATATTGGGTACTGGGTATTGGTTACTGGATACTGCTTAGCAACCAATATCCAATATCCAGTATCCAGTATCCAATATCCAGTATCGAATATCCAGTATGTATCCAATCACCACGACCACTTCAAGCCGCTAACGCCTTATCGCGGGCGGCGAGATGGCGGAGGCGGCGCCAATAGGCATAAGCGCCCACCCCGACCAGCGAGGCCGTGCCCAACGCCGCCACCGGCAGCACCCACAACGGTCGCAGCGCCCGGGCGGCCTGTTCGACCGGGATGCCTAGCACGCGGCGGGTGTGTCGGCGCCGGGCCTCTTGCACGAGTTGCTGCCCCAGCGTCCGCCGAAACGTCGGCTCAGGCCGGACGGGCTGGAGCGATTCCTGCAGACGACGGACCAGGGCAAACAGGCCGGCCGCTTCGGCGGGCAGACCGGGCGTGTTTTCGAGCAGCCGGGCTTTGGCGGCGCCGTAGCGGATAAGGGCCTCGAAATGGGCTTCGAGAATGTCGGGAAGCGCGGGATCTTCCATAAGAAACTCCTCCGGCCTGAGTTCAGCGGGGATAGGCGACCAACCCGACCGTGCCCGGTCCCAGGTGCACGGCCACCGAGGTGGCCAGCGAGGTCAACCAGACTTCGGTGCAGTTGAGGGTTTGGCGGACTTTGGCGACGAGTTCGGCGGCTTCGGCCGGGGCCTGAGCATGCACGACGGCCACCCGCGCAGCGGCATCGCCCAGGCGTTCTCTGAGGATGCCGACCATGCGCTCGAGCGCGCGGGCGCGGGTGCGCACCCGTTCGCCCACATGGAGCTCGCCTTCGTGCAGCATGACGATGGGCTTGACCTGCAAGAGCGAGGCCATGGCCGCGCCCAAGGCGCTGATCCGACCGCTCATCTGGGCGTATTTGAGCGTGGCTGGCGTCAGCAGGATGTTCATCCGCTCGCGGATGGCGGCCAGCCGGGCCAGCACCTGCTCGACGGTATGCCCGGCGTCGAGCCAGGCCAGGGCCTCGTCGGCCATAAACCCCAAGCCGGCCGAGCCGCAGGCCGAATCGAAGGGGTAGACCGGGATGATGTTACGAACCGACTCGGCGCCGAGAACGGCCGACTGGTAGGTGCCGCTCAGTTTGCCGGTCACGTGCATCGAGATGATGGCATCGTAATCCTTGCTCAGGCGGGTGTACAGTTCCTCGAACTCGCCTGGGCTGGGTTGCGAGGTCTGCGGGATGACGCCTTCGCTCTCGACGCGGGCGTAGAACCCGGCTTCGTCAATGTCCACGCCTTCGCGAAAGCTCTGGCGTCCGAAACGAATGTGGATGGGAATGAGGTGAAGACGACTGCGCCCCGGCCAATCGCGCGGGGTATCGCAGGTTGAATCGGCAACAACGGCGACTTTGGTGGGCATTAGAGGAGACCGCGTTTTTGCAGGTCGTTGCGCAGAGCGAGCAACGTACGATGGTAGAGGGACTTGATCGAGGACTCGGTCCGGCCCATGACCTGACCGATCTCGGCGTTGGGCAGGTGCTCGACGAATTTGAGGATGAGCAATTGCTGACGGTCGGGCGGGAGCCGCCGGATGGCCTCCAGCAGCGCCTCGCGGGTTTCCTTGTGTTCGACGATGACACTCGGACCGGGACGGCGCACCGTCGTCAGGGTCGGGTCTTCGAGGGGAATGACCTTGTGGCGCGAACGTTGCCGGTGCCAGTTGGCCACCAGGTTGTGGGCGATGCGATAGAGCCAGGCCGAGAACGGCAGACCGCGGTCTTCGTAACGGCTCAGATTGTCCAAGGCCTGGAAGAACGTGCGCGCCGTTAGGTCTTCGGCGTCGTCGTGGTCGCCCACGCGATAGAAAATGTAGTTGTAAATCCTGTCCACATAGCGCTCGTAGAGCAATCCGAATGCCTCCGGATCGCTCCGGGCGCGTTCGACAAGGGTGGCGTCATCAGGAGGAGGGGAAGACGGGAAGGTTGACACGCTGGGTCCTGATCAACCCGGCAGTCCATACAGAAAAACACCGCCGGTTAGGGTGAGTTGCGGAGGGAGAGAATGGCGGCTATTGTAGCATCGATCGGAGAGGCCGCAAAGCATTGGCAATTGCCCTACTTTGTGCTATGCTTCCCGGCTATATAACCACCCATCGTCTGTCGTCCATGAAGGGAGGATTTCATTGACGATGCCATTACCCGACAAACGCGTAGTCATCACCGGCGTGGGCGCCATCAGCGCCCTGGGCCATAACGCGGCCTCGACTTGGGAAGGCTTGCTCGCCGGCCGCACCGGCGCCGTGCGCATCGAAGCCTATCGCCAAAGCGATCTGCCCTCGCAGATCGCCTGTGTGGTGCCTGATTTTCGGCCCGAACCCCACCTTTCCAGCCGCGAAGCCAAGCGTCTGGGCCGGGTGACCCTGCTGGCCGTTGTCGCCGCCGAAGAAGCCATTGCCGACGCCCATCTCGATTTGAAGCAGGAAGACCCGACTCGCGTCGGCATCGAGATCGGTAGCGCTTTCGGCGCCCTCGATATCGTCGAGGAGGAATCGTACAAGGTCACAACCCAGGGGCCGCGTGCGGTCAATGCCACGCGGGGGCCGGCCGTGCTGATCACGACCACGCCCTGCTATCTGGCCATCCGCTACGGCATCCAGGGGCCGGTCAATTCGCC
>JAOADB010000158.1 GCA_026417535.1 Caldilineales bacterium | reverse complement strand
GTGCGCATGGTGGCCAGCACGGCAAAGCCATCCACGTCCGGCATGAGCAGATCGAGCAAAACGAGATCAACCCGCTCCCGACGCAGGATCTCGAGCGCCTCGCGGCCGCCGCGCGCCTTGAGCACACGGCTGCGCGGCAGGTGCGTCTGTACCAGGCGGGCGTGCATCTCGACGGTGTCGGCGTCATCGTCCACCACCAGAATCGTGCGCGCGTCCCCGGCGGCCGTCGGCGCTTCGCTCGGAAGGGTCAAACACTGGTCGAGCGTCCGTTTCAGCTCATCGTAGCCGAACGGCTTGGTGAGATGGTGCAATTCCAGCACCGCTGCGCCCTCTCCCACCTGCACATAGAGCAACAGAGGGATCTCGCGCGTGGCGGGGTGATGGCGCCACGTGGTCATGATCTGCCAACCCTGTCCCGTGACGAGGTCGGCATCGGCCACCACGGCGCCGGGCCTAAGCGCCGCCACATTCTCCACCCATCCCGAGACCGGCGCCACCACATCCACAGGAATGCCGCGTCGACGGAGCTGTTCGGCCAAAAGCTGCCTGCTCTCTGGGGCAGCCGTGAGGAGCAGAACCCGCTTTTCGGCCCGCAGTGGACGCGTTTCGTCGGCCCGCGGCGGGGAAATGGTGGGCAAGGTGAAGTAGAAGGTGGAGCCTTCCCCTTCCTGGCCTGTGGAGCGAACACCGATGGTGCCGCCGTGTAGGGCCACCAGCCGCCGGCACACGGCCAACCCCAACCCAAGGCCGCCGTAGCCGTGGTGGATGCTGCGCTCCGTGCGGCCGAATTCGTCGAAGATCAGCGCCTGTTCGGCAGGGGGGATGCCCAACCCGGTATCGTGCACCTCGACAGTGACCGTTCCCGAGTCGGCCCTTAGCTCTAGGCGGACCTCCCCACGTGTCGTGAACTTGACTGCGTTGTGTACCAGGTTGAGCGCCACCTGACAAAGGCGGGTGCGGTCGCCCCACACCCAGGGCCCCGTTTCGGGCAGCGATTCGTGCCACTCCAAGCCCTTCTCGGTGGCCAGCCGCCGGCCGGTCTTGGCGACCATGCGCAGCACCTCGCTCAGGTCCACGGGCTCCTGCGCCAATTTGAGCTGGCCGGCCTCGCTGCTGGCCAGATCGAGCACGTCGTTGATCAGCCGGCCCAAGTGCTGGGCATGGGCCAGGATGCGCTCCACGTCGCCGCGGAAGGGTTCCGGCAGCGGCGTTTCCGTCTGTTCCTGGTCGCGCAGGAGGATATTGCTCAGCCCGACGATCATGCTCAGCGGCGTGCGCAGCTCGTGGCTGACCATGGAGAGAAAGCGCGTTTTGAGCCGATTCGCCTCCTCGGCCAGGCGTCGGCCCTCGGTCGCCTCCCGGTACAGTTGTGCCATGTTGAGCGCGGCGGCCAGTTGCTGGACAATGGCGCCGTACAGCTCCAGCATGCCGGTGTCGAACACCATGTAGCCGAGCTGGTTGCCCACAGCGCGCAACGGCACCAACGCCAGGCTGAACGGCTCCTGTGCACCCTCGGGGTCCGTTTCGTCAGAGAGCAGACCCCGCGGAGGAAACTCGCGGCTGCGGAAGCGCAACGGGAACGGCTGGTGGGGCGGGATGGGCTTGGGCTGGGGGACCAGACGTCGCAGGGAGCTCCACGCGACCGGATCGTCCCCTTCGGCTTCCAACAAGGCCACACCCGCGATCCGGATCCCCATCTCCGGCAGATGTTGCGCCAGGATCTCGTAGGCCCGGTCCTCGTTCAAGGCCGCCAGGAGCTGGGTCGTCAGCAGGCTGACACGGTCTCGCATGAGGCGCTCGTTGACGATGTGAAGGCGATGGCGGCGCCGCATCGCCATGCTGATGGCGACGCGCGCGGCATCGAGCCAATCCGCCGTGATGGCCGCGGCCCCAGGTTCCACCAGATCGGGCAGGTGTTCGCGAAGCACCGAGATCGCCGCTTGCCACAGGTGCGGGTCCTCGCCGCCGGCGGCGGAAAGGTTGCGGCGGAGGGTTCCCTGTTCCAGCACGGCGTCCAAAGCCTGCCAGAATGTCTCCCGGTTTCCCCAGCGGGCAGCATCCACCAGGGCGGCCACCAAGCGATGACAACCGTTCCTGACCGCTGTGGGACTCAAGTCCTGAGCTTCGGCCAGCACGGCCGCGGCCATGACCTCGGCCACCTGCCGCTGCACGGCCGCCGTATCCCGCCCCAGTTCACCGACTTCGCCGTAGGCCGCAGCGGCGCTGGCACGCCAGTCGCATCCGCACGACTCGCGCGGCACCAGGCGAACGGGGATCCGCACCGGCTCCGACGGGAGAGGGCGACCTTCGAGGCGTTGCAGGAGGAGTTCCACGGCTCGGAAGCCCAGCTCGAACAGCGAGACGTGCACACTGCTCAGCGGGGGCTGTTGCGCCACGGCTTCCGGCCGATCGTCGAAACCGATGATGGCGACATCCTGCGGAATGCGCAGCCCGGCCTCGCGCAGCGCCTGCATGGCGCCCATCGCCGACTCGTCGTTGCTGGCCAAAACCGCGCTGAACGAGGCGCCGCTGGCCAGGAACTCCCTGATGGCCGTATAGCCGCCCTCGTACACGTGCCGGCCGAAGGCGATGAGACGTTCATCGGCCGGCAAGTCATAGAGACGAAGCGCCTCGTGATAGGCTTTAAGCCGGGCGCCGGTATCCCCATCCATATCGTTGGGGCTGCCCGCGATGAAGGCGATGCGGCGATGGCCGTGCTCGACCAGATGGCGCATGGCCTCCAGGATGCCGCCGGCGTTGTCGGCGACGACCGTCGGGCCGGGTTGGCCGGAGGCGACGAACACCACCGGGTGGCCGGCTGCCATGACCTCCTGGATGTAGCGGGCTCGCTCGGCCGAATGCAACGGGTTCATGATGATCAGGCCATCGGTGTTCCACGGGCCGATCGGGACGAAGTCACTGTCGGCCGCGGGTTCAGGCCAGGCAGGGCAGAACGGGCTGTCGAAGGTGGCCGAAGGCCCCATGCCACACCCCAAAAGCAGATTGCAGCCGAAGTGCTGCGCGGCTTCACGAATGGCCCGAAAGAGCGGGGCAAGGTAGCTGAGGGGGGAGGCCGTCCAGTAATACTGCCAGCCGGCCAAGACACCCAGGATGGGCCGTCGGTACCGACGGACGGAGAGACGAGAAATGGCTCGGTTCATCACGTCTGCCCTAGGGTTGAGGTCCAGAGGACACAGCCGCCTGACACGGGTTTGTCGTCAACAAAGTGAACAACCGTCCTATCTCGCCGGTTGCCAGGCGTCATAGCCATCACCCGACGGCAACCGGCGCTGGACCCGCCGTCGGCCGCCTCTATCCTAAACAGTCTATCGCCAACGGGCAGCCATGTCAAACACTGTTTTTCAGCGGCGCGATCCCAATATTGACAAGCCTTATTTTAAGTGATAAAATAAGGCTCAAAATAACCCATGCTCACCCCCAGCCGCTCTCCCGACCTTCGCCTGCACAACCGCGAGACGCTCCTGCGTCGCCTCTTCCTCCACGCGCCCTGCAGCCGCCTCGACCTCAGCCAGGCCACCGGCCTCAGCCCCGGCACCGTCACCAACCTGGTGGCCGAGCTGCTCGAGGCTGGCGTCGTCCTGGAACAGGGCAGCGTGGGGTCCGAGGGTGGCCGACCCCGCACCCTGCTGGCGCCCAACCCCGACTACCGCCGCCTCCTCGGCGTGGACCTGGGCGAGACGCACCTGCAGATGGAGCTCTTCGACTTCACCCTGCGCCGGCTCCACCGGGTGCGCCTGTCGGTGACCAACGGCCGCCCGCAGGACTACGTGGCCCTCATCGCCGAGGCCCTGGAGGAGACGCTGGCAGCCACGGGCATGGCGGCCGATCGCATCCTAGGCATGGGCGTGGGCGTGCCAGGGGTGGTGGAGCACGACGGCCACGTTCTCGTCTCGGCGCCGCTGTGGGGCTGGGAGAGCATCCCCTTCTACGCCATGTTGCGCGAGCGGGTGGCCGTCCCCTTCTACATTGACAACGGCGCCAAGGCCATGACCCTGGCCGAGGCTTGGTTCGGGGCCGGCCGGGGCGCGGACAACCTGGCCGCGCTGTTGGTGGGCACGGGCGTGGGCGCGGGCATCATCACCCAGGGGACCCTCTATCGGGGAGCCACTAACAGCGCCGGCGAGTGGGGCCACACGAAAATCGTCCCCCAAGGCCGCTCCTGCCGCTGCGGCAGCTACGGCTGCCTGGAGAGCTACGTCGGTGCGCCGGGGGTGCTGCAGACCTGGCAGGCCCACGACCCTGGCGTCCACCTCCCCACTGACCAGGTCGCCGGCCTGCAGGCCTTCTTGGGGGCCTTGGAACGGGGCGACCCCGGCGCGACGGCTGCCCTGGCCGAGACTGCGGCCTACCTGGGCCTGGGGCTGGCCAATTTGGTCAACCTCTTTAACCCGGAACGGGTCGTCCTGGGCGGCTGGGCCGGCCTGACCCTGGGCGCCTACCTGCTGGAGGCCGTTCGTCCCCACCTGGAGCGCCACGTTTTACCCCCCTCGCGCAAGAAGCTGGACATTCGCCTGTGTCGCTTCGGCCAGGACGCCATCTGCACCGGCGCCGCCTGCCTGATCCTGGACCAGTTCTTCCAGGGCAATGAACGCTTTCGCTGACGCCTATGCTGCTCTCCGCCGACTACCCCTACTACCGCGACGACCCCGCCCACTGGGAGCATCGCCTGCGCCGCCTCCAGGCCATGGGCATCCCTGTCGTCACCTGCTACGTGCCGTGGCGCCACCATCAGCCGCGGCCCGACATGGCGCCTGACTTCGACGGCCGCACCCAACCCAACCGAGACGTGCGCGGCTTTCTGACCCTGTGCCAGGCGTTGGGCCTGGAGGTCATCCTCAAGCCCGGCCCCTTCGTCCACGCCGAGCTGAACTACGGCGGCCTGCCCGATTGGGTTTGCCCCCTGTTCGCGCCCATCGAGCCGATCCGCGACCACGCCGCCGCGCTGCGCACCTGGAGCGGCGCGGCCCTGGACGTGCACGGGGCCGTGGTCGCCTGGCCGCTGCCTGCGCCCTTCGACCCGACCTTCCTGGCCCACGTGCAGACGTGGATGGCCGCCGTGCGGGAGGCCGTGCTGGCCCCCTTTGCCGCGCCGGCCGGCCCCATCGTCGCCGTCCAAATCGGCAACGAGGGCCTCTACTCCGACGGCCAGGCCGCGCCCTGGGCCTACGACTACAGCCCAACAGGTCTGGCCCAGTTCCGCCGCTTTCTCCAGGCCAAGTACGGCGACCCGGCTGCGCTGGCCCAGGCCCACGGCCGCCCTTACGCCGATTGGGCCGACGCGCCCGCGCCGCAACTGCCGGCCGATGACCTGCTGGCCTGCTGCCCACAGGCCCTGGTGGACTGGGGCGAGTTCCAGGCCTGGTACCTGGCCGAGGTCTTTCGGACCTGGGCCGCGCCCCTGGCCACCGACCTGCCCATCCTGGTCAACCAGAACCCGCCCCTGGACGCGCCCTACGGCCTGGATGCCTGGCTGACCCGGGTCGAGCCCGAGCGCTGGCACGGCCTGACCTACGGCTTTACCAACTGGGTGGGCGATGTCTCGGCCCGGCCCTCGGCCTTCGACCGCTACGCCCTGGTGGCCCGGCGCTACCCCGGCGTCAACTTGGAGGAGAACTGGGGCTTCGCTGCGCTCTACGACGCCGCCTACGCCGACGCCAGCACCAGCTTCTACCAGACCCTGCTCATCCTCAACGCCGGCGCGCGCGGCTTCAACATCTACACCGGCGTGGCCACCGGCGGCTACGACCCCAACCTGACCGTGCTGCCCCAGACGCCCTATCCCGACTGCGCGCCCATCACGGCGGAAGGCGGCTGGACGCCCAAGGCCGAGAGCGTCCGCTGGTTGGCGGCCTTCTTCCGCCGCTACGGCCAGGAGTTCCTGGAGGCCGCCCCCCGGCAAGACCTGGCCTGGGCCTTCTCGTCCGCCGTCGCCCGGTTGGACGTCTGGAAGCCCGCCCACCAACCCCGCCACGGCGCTTTCCTGGCTGGGTTCATGCAGGCCGCACGGCGGACGCACCGCGACTACGCCCTGGTCAACCTGGATGCGGCTGCGGCGGAGGCGCTGGCCCGCTATCGGCAGGTCTACGGGGCTGCGCCGGACGGGCTGCCGCCCGCGGCGCAGGCCACGCTGGCCGACTACCTGGCACGCGGGGGCGAGGTAGTCTGGGTGGGGCCACTGCCCGCAACGGCCCAAAGCCTGGCCGCGGCCGGCCGGTTCCGGGTCCAGGCGACCGCCGCGGTGGAGGCCGCCCCCGACCTGGCCGTGGAGGGCGAGGCCGACGTGTGGGTGCGCTCGCACTCCGGCCGCGACCTGCACTTCGTCACCGTGCTGCCCGCGATAGGCCAGCGCGAGGCCGTGCGGGTGCATTTGCGCCTGAACGGCCGGCCCCACGAGCTCACGGTCCAGGCCGCGGCCGCCGGCGGCGCGCTGCTGCGCATCGCCGAAGGCCGCATCGCCGCCTGCCTGGTGAAGGGGCACAACGGCTTCCTGGGCCACAGCGTGACCCCGGCCGTGGCTTTGGACGGCCAGAGCTGCGCCGGCGATGGCCCCGGCGACCTGGCCCACATCGCTGGGCAGCGCTTCTTCCTCCCCGCGGAGGCCCCATGAGCCGACGCCTGCTCCTGGCCCTGATGCTCCTGTTCCTGAGCGGCTGTATGTCCTCGACCCCACCCACCCCAACCGCCATGCCCTCACCGGTCCCTTCGCCCACGGCCACAACCATGGCAGCGACCGCCAACGTACAGGCCTGGATCACCACCTTCGACCGGCAGCGGCTGCTGGCACCGGCCGACCTGCGCAGCGACCGCGGCGCCGAAACGACCATCGTCGTGGACGAGACCATGCGCTATCAGCGCATGGAGGGCTTTGGCGCGGCCATGACCGACTCGGCGGCTTGGGTGCTGATGCGGGTGTTGGACGAAGCCCGCCGCGACGAGATCATGGGAAACCTTTTCGGGCCGGAGGGCATCCGTCTGAGCTATCTGCGGGTCCCCATGGGCGCCTCGGACTTCGCCCGCCGCGACTACACCTACGACGACATGGAACGGGGCCAAGTGGACCCGGGGCTGCGCCGCTTCAACATCGAGTACGACAAGCCCTACATCCTGCCTGCGCTACGCTTGGCCAAGGCCCTGAACCCGGAACTGCGCTTCATGGCCTCGCCCTGGAGCGCGCCGGCCTGGATGAAGCAGCCGCCCACCCTCCACGGCGGTCGCCTCAACCCCGCCTACTACCAGGCCTTCGCCGATTACCACGTCCGCTTTGTCCAGGCCTACGCCGAGGAGGGGATCGTCATTGACGCCCTGACCCCGCAGAACGAGCCGCTCCACACCTCCAGCAGCTATCCGACGATGGCCATGAGCGCAGCCGAGCAAGCCACCTTCGTGCGGGATTACCTGGCCCCAGCCCTGCGCCGTGCCGGTCTGTCCACCCGTATCCTGGTCTTCGACCACAACTGGGACCTGGTGGACTTCCCCCTGGAGGTGCTGGCGGACCCGGCCACGGCCGCCGTGGTGGACGGGGTGGCCTTCCACTGCTACGGCGGCGACGTGTCGGCCCAGTCGGTGGTGCATCGGGCGCACCCGGACAAGGGCATCTGGTTCACCGAGTGCTCTGGCGGCGGCTGGTCCACCGATTTCGGCGCCAACATCGTCTGGAACGTGCGCCACCTGGTGGTGGGCAACTTCCGCCATTGGGGCAACAGCCTGCTGCTGTGGAACCTGGCCCTGGACGAGAACGCCGGCCCGCAGAACGGCGGTTGCGAGAACTGCCGCGGGGTGGTGACCGTGGACAGCCGGGATGGCAGCGTGACCTACAACGAGGAGTACTACATCCTGGGCCACGTCAGCCGGTTCGTGCGGCCGGGCGCCTACCGCATCGAGAGCACCGCGCCGGGCCGCGGGGTACCGCCCAACGTGGCCTTCCTGAACCCTGACGGCTCCCTGGCGTTGATCGTCCTGGCCGAAAGCCCGCTGGCCCTGGAGATTGCCTGGTGCGGGCAAAGCGCGACCTTCGACCTGCCCGGCGAGAGCCTGGTGACGTTTGTCTGTCGGTAATTGGTAACTGGTTACTGGTTACTAGGAGGCCATCCGGCGTCGTGGGTCTTCCATCCCGCAGTAAGGCCGATGGTCAAGACGAAGGACGAATGGCGAAGGACGGAGAGGTTTTCGCCTTCCCACAGTAAGGCCGAGGGCCGGGACGGACGAAGCTCCCCCTGTCTCTTATACACATCT
>JAOADB010000157.1 GCA_026417535.1 Caldilineales bacterium | reverse complement strand
CCGCCTGCACCGTGTAAAACTGCCCCGGTTGCATGGCGTCATCCAGGCCGAGGATGTGATAGCGCTCATGGCCGGTCAGGCCCAGACTCGTGGCGCTTTCACCAGGCAGAAACTCCAGCGGCAGGATGCCCATCCCCACCAGGTTGGAACGATGAATCCGCTCGTAGCTTTCGGCGATGACGGCCTTGACCCCCAGCAGATACGGCCCTTTCGCCGCCCAGTCGCGGCTGGAACCCGACCCGTACTCCTTGCCGGCCAGGATGAGCAAGGGAATCCCCTGTTCCTTGTAGCGCATGGCCGCGTCGTAGATCGTCATCGGCTCGCCCGTGGGCAGATAGAGGGTGTAGCCGCCCTCGACCCCCGGCACCAGGCGATTGCGGATGCGGATGTTGGCAAAGGTACCGCGCATCATCACCTCGTGATTGCCACGACGGGCGCCGTATTGGTTCCACTCGCTGCGTTCGACCCCATGCGCCAGCAGATACTGAGCCGCTGGGCTATCCGCGGCAATCCCACCGGCCGGCGAGATGTGGTCGGTGGTGATGGAATCGCCCAGATAGGCCAGCACGCGCGCGCCCAGGATGGGCTGCACCGACGGCACGGCCAGAGTCACATCCTGGAAGAACGGCGGCTCCTTGATGTAGGTGCTGGCCGGGTCCCAGGCAAAACGGTCGCCTTCGGGCACGGCGATCCGATTCCAGGTCTCGTTGCCGGCGAACACGTTGGCGTACTCCTCCCGGAACATCTCCGGTCGCAGGCTGCGTCGGATTTCGGCCTGGATTTCCTCCTGGCTCGGCCAGATGTCCTTGAGGAAGACGGCCGCACCGTTGGGGTCGTGGCCGATGGGTTCGGTGGCAAAGTCAATGTCCACCGTTCCCGCCAGGGCATAGGCCACCACCAGCGGCGGCGAGGCCAGATAGTTGGCGCGGCAATCGGGGCTGACGCGACCCTCGAAGTTGCGGTTGCCCGAAAGCACCGCCGCCACGACCAGGTTGCCCTCCTTGATAGCCCGGCGGATGGGGTCGGGCAACGGCCCGGCGTTGCCGATGCAGGTCGTGCAGCCGAAACCGACGATATGGAAACGCAACGCTTCGAGGTAGGGCAATAGCCCGGACGCCTCGAGATAGCGCTGCACGACCTTGGAACCGGGCGCCATGCTCGTCTTGACCCACGGTTTCACCGTCAGGCCGCGGCGAACCGCCTTTTTGGCCAGCAAACCGGCGCCGACCATGACGCTGGGGTTGCTCGTGTTCGTGCACGAGGTGATGGCGGCAATGGCGACATCCCCATGTTTGAGCTCGAAACGGACGCCTTCGTATTCCACCGGCACCCGAACATCCACCCGGTCGGCCGGCACGCCCAGCCCTTGCGTCCCCTGCGGCGCGGTCAACGCCCGCCGGAACGCGGCCTTCATATCCACCAGCCGCACCCGGTCTTGCGGCCGTTTGGGACCGGCCAGGCTGGGTTCCACCGTGCTCATGTCCAGCTCGAGCACTTCGGTGAAGACCGGATCGGGTGTGTCATCCGTGCGGAATAGACCCTGAGCCTGGGTGTAACGGGCCACCAGCTCCACCAGCTCCTCGCTGCGACCGGTGCCGATCAGATAGCGGAGGGTCTCGTCGTCCACCGGGAAGAAGCCGACGGTGGCGCCGTATTCGGGCGCCATGTTGGCGATGGTCGCGCGGTCGGGCAGGCTGAGATGGCTGAGGCCGGGGCCGAAGAACTCGACGAACTTGCCCACGACGCCGTGCTTGCGCAGCATCTGCGTCACCGTCAGCACCAGGTCGGTGGCCGTGGCGCCTTCGGGCAGCGCCCCCGTGAGCTTGAAGCCGACGACATCGGGCATGAGCATGTAGATGGGCTGACCCAGCATCACGGCCTCGGCCTCGATGCCGCCGACGCCCCAGCCGACCACGCCCAGGCCGTTGATCATGGTCGTGTGGCTATCCGTCCCGACCAGACTATCGGGAAAGGCGACGACCTCGCCGTTGACCGGCCGGGTTTGCACGACGTTAGCCAGATACTCCAGGTTGACCTGGTGGACGATGCCGGTGGCCGGCGGCACCACGCGGAAGTTGCGAAACGCACGGCTGCCCCACTTGAGGAACTCGTAGCGCTCGCGGTTGCGCTCGAACTCCCGCTCGGCGTTGTAGAACAGGGCATAGGCCGAACCGAAATAGTCCACCTGCACCGAATGGTCAATCACCAGGTCCACCGGGATCAACGGATTGACCCGCGCCGGGTCGCCGCCCAAACGGGCCATGGCATCGCGCAGGGCGGCCAGGTCCACCACTGCGGGCACGCCAGTGAAATCCTGCATGATCACCCGCGCCGGCTTGAAGGGGATCTCCGGTCGGGCCGCCGCCTGGGGTTGCCAACGCGCCAGGGCGACGACATCGTCTTCGGTGACCTCAAAGCCGTCGCACTGACGCAAGGCCGCTTCGAGCAACACCTTGATGGAATAGGGCAGCCGGGAGACATCGGCAATGCCCTGCTCGCTCAGGGCCTCCAAGCGGTACATCACGGCCGGACCGCTGCCGGTCTCGAAGGTGGTTTTGGCGCCAAAACGATCGGAAAGGCTCATGAACAGGCTCCTCAAAAAAATTGGGTAATTGGTGACTGGTAACTGGTAATTGGTGATTGGGCTTCGTCTCTAATCGTTTGTCTGTTTTTCGCGTTTATCTGTTTTTCGCGATTTTAGGCCGATTGGCAACGCCGGGACGCATCCGTTCGTCCGGGTGAGGACGATTATAGCACGACGGACACACCCAAGGGGAACTTGGCGAAGGGTCTTCCATCTTCGCCCCGGCAAGCGGCCTCAAATCGGGACGAACGACGGAGGACGGAAGACGGAGAGGTTTCATCTTTCGTCCGTCGTCGTTCGTCCGTCGTCCTGAGTTGGGGCCGGGAAATGGACGATGGACGATGGTTTCGTCTGTCGTCGTTCGTCCGTCGTCCTCCGCCTCGGCCAACCCCGGTTTCCAGTACCCAGTACCTAGTATCCAGTACCCAGTTCCCCGTTCCCCCTCCGATTCAACCACGTCAGCACTGCGGCCAGGACGCCGCCGCCGATGGCCAGGGATTTGTCGCTGATGGTGAAGAGGGTCTCCTCGTCCCCGCGGGGGTCCATATCGCCCAATTTCATCCCCGGCGTCACCTCCAGACCGGGATAGAGCAACCCCCGCACCAGGCCCGACAGCCCCGCGGTCACGGCCACGGACCCGTCGGCGCCGATCACATGGCCTACCACCTGGCCTTTTTCGACCCGATCCCCCAACGCTACCTGCGGCTGCCATATCCCCGCAGACGGCGCGCGCAGCAGGCGCTCCTCGCGAAAGCCGGCGATGGCCCCCGGTATGCCCGTATCGGCTTCGGCCGCGCCCTGCCAGTACACCCGTCCCAAGCGATGCCCGCGGTTGGTCTCGATGACGGCGTGGCAATTCACCCCGGCCACAAAACCCGGCCCCAGGCCGATGACCAGAGGCGCCTGATCGAGCCGGGCGGCGTCCTCGCGCTTGAGCAGCCGGGCATCCACCAGGACGACAGGCCGGATTTGGACGATGACCTCATCGCGTGGGTCGGGGAGGACGGGCAGGCCGCCGGTCGCGGCCAGGGCCTGCGCCGCCGCTACCGTGTCCACCCGCGTCGCCCGCACCCCCTCGACGGTGCATTCGCCATCGTAAACGGCTTGGGCAAAGGCCACGGTCCGGCGCACGACCAACGGCCGCGGCAGCTCGGTGGCGATGACGGGAAAACCGGCCTGATGCAGGCGGTAGAGCACGCCGGTGGCCAGATCGCCGGCCCCCCGCACCAGGACGAGAACGTCGGGAAAGAGCATGGCGCGACAGGGGCAATGCTCAGCCGAGGCCGGCCTCACGCAGGCGCAGGGCCACCTTCTCCGGCGTCAGGGGCAGGTCATGGAACCAGATGCCGGTGGCGGCATGGACGGCTGCCGCAATCGCCGGCGCCGTGGGGATGAAAGGCATCTCGGCCACCCCGCGCGCGCCCCAAGGACCTTGCGGGTCCGGGATTTCGAGCAGAATCGGATGGACCTGCGGCGGCACATCGAGGGCCGTGGGCACGAGATAGGTGCTGAGACGGTCGGTCAACACCCGTCCCTTGTCCTGTTTGAAATCCTCCAGCGTGGCCCAACCGACGCTTTGCGAAACGCCGCCCTCGATCTGACCTTCGATCATCTGCGGGTTGATGGCATGACCCACGTCGTTGGCCGACCATACTCGCAAGACCTGGACGTGTCCGGTCTCTAGGTCCACCTCGACCTCGGCGGCCTGAGCGCAATAGCCGTAGGAGATGTTGGGGTCGGCGGCGCCGGTTTCCGGGTCGTAGGGCGTCGTCGGCCGGGGCACATAGCGGTAGGTGGCGATGCAGGGCCGGTCTTCCTCGTTCTCCCACATGGCCTTGGCCAGACGGGCCGCGCCGAGGATGGCGTTGCCGGCCATGAAGGTCATCCGGCTGGCGCTGGTGCTGCCGCTGTTCTCGGTCTGCGCGGTGTCCGCGGCGATCAGCTCGATGCGTTCGATGGGCAGACCCAGGGCCTCGGCCGCCATCTGCAGCATGACCTGATGGGCACCCTGACCGACCTCGGCGCCGGCATGACGGACAACGGCCCGTTCGATCTCGCCTTGGCCGTGCAGCTCGACCGTGGCCCAGCATTCGTCCACATAGCCCAGGCTGAAGCCCACGTTCTTGAAGCAGCAGGCGATACCGATGCCGCGGGCTTTGCGCGCCGGGCCGACGGCCAGGGAGAAGGCGCGATGGGCCGGTTCCAGCGGCGTCTCCGTCGTCACCGGCGCCGGTCGTTGCCAGCCCTGGGCAGTGCGACGCCAGCCCGCCGCCGTGGCGCAGGCTTCCAGCACCGGGGCGATGGACACGCCCGGCGGCGCCACGCTCCCCGTCGCCAGCAACGAGCCTTCTCGCCACACGTTGCGCAACCGCAGCTCCACCGGGTCCATCCCCAGGGCCTCGGCCAGGCGATTCATCTGCATCTCGGCGATCCAGTGGCCCTGCGGCCCGCCGAAGCCCCGAAACGCGCCCGCGGCCAGGTTGTTCGTGTACACCGTGCGCGCATCCACCCACACGTTGGGGATTTCATACGGCCCTAGACAGGCCAGGGTGAGATTGCCCAGCACCTTGGTCGAGGTGTAAGCATAGGCGCCGGCATCCGTGCTCACATCCACCTGCGCGGCCACGAGACGGCCGTCCTTCGTTGCGCCCAACCGGGCATGGGCCACCATGGCATGGCGCTTGTGGTGCCCGCGGATGGATTCCTGCCGCGACCAGACGATCTTGACCGGCCGGCCCAGTTTCCAGGCGGCCAGAGCCAGGATGATCTGCACGCTCATGTCCTCGCGGCCGCCGAACGCGCCGCCCACGCCCACATAGCGCACCACGATCTGCTCCGGCGGCAGGTTCAGGGCATGGGCAATCTGCTGACGGTCCTTGTGCACCCACTGCCCGGCGGTGATGACCTCGATCCGGCCGTCGGGCAAAACATGGGCTACGCCGGCTTCGGGCTGCAGATAGGCATGTTCCTGCGAGGCCGAGGTGTAGGTGTGCTCGACGATGACATCCGCCCGGGCAAAGCCTTCTTCGATGTCGCCCCGGCGGATTCGGTAGGACCACAGGACGTTGCTTTCCCCTCGTTCGGGATGGACCAGAGGCGCGCCCGGCGCCAGGGCCTCGGCGATGCTGAATACCGAGGGCAGGTCCTCGTAGACGATTGCGATCCGACTCAAGGCCGCTTCGGCCTGGGCCTCGGTTTCGGCGATGACCAGCGCCACCTGGTCGAGCAGACAGCGCACCACGCCGCCCACCTTGCCGCACAACACAGGCTGGTCGTAGATGTTGAGGCCGTATTCGTTGACGGGAACATCGTCCGCGGCGAGGACGGCCACCACGCCCGGCATGGCCAGGGCCGGCGAGGGGTCGAAGTGGACGATGCGGGCATGAGGCCGGTCAGGCCACAGGACCTTCATGTAGAGCTGACCCGGCAGGTTGACATCGGCCGGATAGGGCAACTCGCCCGTCACCTTGAGACGGGCGTCGAAACGGGGCAGGGAAGAACCGGTGGCGCGCATCAGCCCTCCTGAGCAGCGGCGACGATGGCATCGAGGATTTTCACGTAACCGGTGCAACGACACAGGTTGCCGGCAATGGCCTCGAGCGCCTGCGAGCGGGTGGGGCGGGGCTGCTCGGCCAGCAGACTGGCCGCGGCCATGATCAGGCCCGGCGTGCAAAAACCGCATTGCACGGCGCCGGCCGTGACAAAGCGTTCCTGTACGGGATGGAGTTGGCCGTCGGCGGCCAGGCCCTCGATGGTGACCACCTCGGCGCCGTGGGCGCGGCCTGCCGGCACCAGGCAGCTCATGACGGCGATCCCGTCCAGCCAGACGGTGCAGGCGCCGCATTCACCCTCGGCGCAGCCCTCCTTCGTGCCGGGCAGATGCCCGCGCTCGCGCAGGGCCTCGAGCAGGGTGAGATGGGCCGCATCGGGTAGGACCGTGGGCCGGCCATTGAGGAGGCAGTGGACATCGCTCACCGGCGATTCGAGACCGGTCGCGGCAGGGAAACGACCGTCGGTGCGGCCCCACAACATGACTGGGCGGTCTATCCAGCCCTCGCGTTCGCGGCCGGCGGCCAGCAGCGTCAGCGCCCGCCGGGTGATCACCCCGGCGAGATGGCGGCGATAGACGGCCGAGGCGCGCACATCGTCAATGGGCCGAATGGCCTCCTGAATGCGCTCGGCCGCCACGGCGATGCGTTCGGGGGTCAGGGGATGGCCGACCAGGATCGCCTCGGCCGCAGGCGCCCGCACGATGGTCGGCGCTACGGCGCCGAAGGCCAGACGGGCCTCGCGCACGACCTCGCCCTCGACATCGAGCCAGGCGGCGATGTTGACCAGGCTGATGGCCTGGGCGCGGCGCAGGCCGGCCTTGATGAACATCCCGCGGGCCGTGGCCGGCGGCACCGGAAAACGGATATCCACGACCATCTCATCGGGCTGCCGCACCGTCCGTCGCACGCCCAGGAAGAAATCGGGCAACGGAACCGTGCGCCGCCCCCGCACCGAGGCCAGGGTCACCTCGGCGCCGAGGACCCACAGGGCCGGGATGGTATCGTTGGCCGGCGAGGCGGTGACCAGGTTGCCGGCGATGGTGCCGCGATTGCGGATTTGCGGCGCGCCCACCTCCCAACAGGCCCGCACCAAGGGCCAGGCATGGCGCTGCAACAGGGGATCGGCCACGGCCAAGTTGTGGGTGACCAGCGGGCCGATGTGAATCCACCCATCGGCCAGGGTGACCGTATCGAGACCGGGGAGGCGTGAGATGTCAATGAGGACCTCGGGCGGTGGGGCGCCGAACTCGATCTCGACCAGGACATCGGTCCCGCCGGCGACGAGGCGAGCGTGATGACCGTGTTCGGCCAGGGCCGCCAGAGCGTCATCCAGCGTGGCGGGGATGAGATAGCGTCGGCAAAGCATGGTTCCCTCGCAACGGCTGCTTCAAAAACCGTAGAACGATTGCGCACGATTGAGCTCGCGGTCGCGAAAATCGAGCAGCCGCGCGGCCTCTTCCACGGTTTCGACCTCGCCTTCATCCACCATCTCACGCAACAGCTCCCATTCGGCCTCGGTCAGGGTGCCGTTGGCCAGGCGAGCTTCCCACGTATCGGGCTGGGTGGGGGGTGTCGGTTTCATCATCGTTGTGCCTCCAGGGAGTGTAACCGGCAACGTTGCCGCGGTTCATTCCCATTATACCCGTTGCGGCATGGGGAGCAAGGCGCGGGAACGGCCGGGCTGACGGCGCCCCTTCGGCGCTCGTCGGGTCGGTCGGCGCAGGCCGAGACAGAGCCTTCATCGGCATGGCCGCGAAGAGTGACTTGGTGAAAATGGTAAGCTGGCAACTGGTATATCTGCCGGGTTTTCCTGTACAATGAGGATTGCCCATCGGCCGGCCAACCCGGGCATCCCGATCTCTCATCGCTCACCGTCACCGAGTTTGCGCCATGGCCCAGTATCAGATCCTCTACTGGCACGACATTCCCACTCAGGTACGCGCTCGCGAGGGTCGCGAACGCGTGAGTCAACCGTTACCGGCCCGCTTCATGGAGGCGGTGGACCAGGCTGCGATGGTTCTGCGCAGCACCAGCGCCGACGATTACATGGCCGCCTTCCATTGGAGCGAGCCGGTCGAACGGCCCGGTTCGGCTCAGGAGGTTGCGGCCGCCGTCGCCGCCGAACTGGATGCCCAATACCCGGTCGTTGACTGGCGCCGTACCGTGGACCGGGTCAAAGCCCAACAACAGGCCGCTTCATCCGAATAGGCGGCCGAGATGTGGGATGGAGGGGCTTCGTTTGCCCTCGTTTGTCCTTTGTTGCGGACTCCGGCCGCTTATCGGGACGAAAGACGGACGGAAAGGAAGGGACGGAGAAACGAGGGAGAATCGAGGAATCGGGGAATTCCCCCGGTTCCCCCGAACTGCCCTGAGCTCCCCCAGCTCCCTCAAACTCCCCCAAGCTCCCCTAAGCTCCCCCAGCTCCCCAAGCTCCCTCCATAC
>JAOADB010000156.1 GCA_026417535.1 Caldilineales bacterium | reverse complement strand
CGCCTGCCCCACGTGGTCAACTACCACGTGGCCGTGGCCGAGCAGGGCGACCAGGTGGTCTTTCTCCACGAAATCCGACCCGGCGGCGCCGACCGCTCCTACGGCATCCACGTCGCCCAGCTGGCCGGGCTACCCCGGCAGGTCATCGGCCGCGCCACCGAGCTCATGCGCCAGCTCGAACGCAACGGCGCCGCGGAAACGGTGCTGGGGGTGGAACCGTCTGGGCCGGTGCAGCTGGCGTTGTTCCAGGAAGGGCCGGACCCCATCCGGCAGGAGATCGAAAAGCTCGATATCAACACGATGACGCCGCTGGAAGCCCTGAATTTCCTCTACGCGTTGCAACAGAAGGCGAAACGGTTGTGATGCGGCGAGCGAAGCGGGCAGGATGGTCCTCCTGGTGCTGGTTGGGCGTGCTGATCATCGTGGTGGCCTGCAGCCGACCGGCGCCGACGCCTGCGCTCACGGCCACCGCCACGCCGACGCCGCTGCCTACGGCCACGCCGACGCCCCTGCCGGCCATTTTGACCGTTTCCCTAGCTCGCTACGATGACCCCAACGGCGCCTTTTCCCTGCGGGTCCCGGCCGGCTGGGTGGTCGAGACCGTGTCCGGCGGCACGCGCTGGCGTCGCGACCCCGAAAGCCTGTGGCAGCTGACGGTCTATGCCCAGAGCCTGCCCGAGGGCATCCCGGCCGAGTCCTTTCTGACCGGCCTCGTCACGAGCTTTGCGGCTGCGGCCACGGTGTTCGACCCGACGAGCGTTCGTCTCCTGCGCGAAGCCGTCACCCTGGACGGACGCCGCCGGCTCGAGGCCGAGGGCCGTTTTCAGCCCAACGCCACGCCGCTGCACCTCCTGGCCGAATTCTGGACGGCCGAGGACCGGGTGCAGGGCCTGAGCCTGGCGGCGCCGGCCGCCGAATGGGAGGAGTTGGCGCCGTTGTGGACCCTCGTCCGGCAGGATCTGGTCTTCGCCGCGACGGCCACGGCGCCGCCCTCGCTCTATGTCCACCCGACCGGCGCCCTCACCCTGATCGTGCCCATCGGTTGGGATGTGCTGGAAGAGGGCGAGAACACGGTCCTGTTCGGCGATGCGAGCGAGCTGGCCCAATTCGCCGTGACCGTGACCGACCTGGGACACGGCGCCACCCCGCGCGAGCTGCGGGAGACGCTGGCTGCGGCCGTGGCCGGGTTGACGACCGAGACGGGCTATCGGCTGCTGGCCGAGGAGCAGTCTTCGTTTCACGAACGCCTGCTCCGTTTCGAGCTGCTCTCGCCGGTCGAGGGGCTGTATCAGACCGAGCTGCGCGCCCTCGGCAGCGGCCCCTATCTGATCACCACCGCCTTCAGCGCCCCGGCCCACGATTGGGCGCTCTATGAGCCGTTCTACGCCTTTTTCCGCCACTCCCTGCAGCTTGCCCGCCCGCCCCTGGACGAGGCCCTGCAGGATGCCGACCCTCTGGCCGGTATCGAGGTGGGCAAGCCCCTGTTCTATCGCACCGGCCAGGGTCCGGCCGAGGTGCTGTGGGTCTCGGCGGTCATCCACAACTACCGCACGCGGCATTTGGGCGATCTGACGGCTTCGGTGCAATTTTTCGATGCGGCCGGTCGTCTCCTCGGTGCCGAGTCGTGGCGTCAGCAGCAGGCCGTCATTCCTGCCGGGCAGACGGCCTATCTCACCGTGGCCATCCCGGCCACGAACGCGCCCGTAGCCGAGGTCGCCGATGTGCTCATCGAGCTGCTCGACGCCGAGGACACCACGGCCGAACCGCCGCCATCGTGGGAGTTCGTGGACGGCACGACCGCCCGGACGGAGAACGGCGATGTGGTGCTGACGGCCAACTTACGCAATCCGGGGCCGGGCGTGCGCCGGTTCATTTACGCCGTGGGGGTGTTGTACGACGCCGACGGTCGCCCCCTTTTCGCCCGCGGCGAGATTCAGCGCCTGCGCTACGCCACCCCTGCCGGCGCCGAGGTGGATGTCCGCATCGTCATCCCCGGTTTTCCCGGCAACTACGCCACATTCGCCGTCTTCGGCGAAGTCCCGTAAAACGGCAACGGTCGTCCTCCGTCTCGGCTTGAGGCCGATGAGCGGACGAACACGCTTCGTCTTTCGTCGTTCGTCTTCCGTCATCCAAGGCCTATGAACCCTACCAACAAAGTCGCCCTCGTCACCGGCGGCGCCGTGCGCGTGGGGCGGGCCATCACCCTGGCCCTGGCTCGTGCCGGCGCTCATGTCGTCATCAACTACCACCACTCGGCCGACGCGGCGCTGGAAACGGCCGCAGAGGCCGAAGCCCTAGGTGTGCAGGCCCTGGCCGTGCCGGCCGATGTCTCCGACCCGGCGCAGGTCGAGCGCATGGCCGCCATCGTCGCCGATCGGTTCGGCGGGGTGGACATTCTGGTCAACAGCGCCTCGCTCTTCCTGAAGACGCCTTTTCCCACCCGTGACCACGACCCATGGCATCGCGTGACCGCCATCGGCATTGATGGGCCGTACTACTGCACGAATGCCTTTGCGCCGGGCATGCTGGCCAAAGGAGCCGGGGTCATCGTCAACATCCTCGACCTCTCGGCCTGGGAGCCGTGGCCCAACTTCCTGGCCCACAGTGTCAGCAAAACGGCCTTGCTGGCCATGACCCGTCAGTTTGCGCTCGAGCTGGCGCCGGCCGTGCGGGTCAATGCCGTAGCACCGGGGCCGGTGTTGGCTCCGCCCGAGTACACGGCCGAACAGATCGAACGCATCCGGCGACGCACCCTGCTCGAACGCTGGGGCACCCCGGAGGACGTGGCCGAGGCCGTGCTCTATTTCGTGCGGGCCGAGTACGTCACCGGCAACGTGCTCTTCGTGGACGGGGGTGAACGTTTCGGCCATCGCAAACCGGCGTCGAGGGGGCGGTAGAGGAGAGTTTGGGGAGCTTTAGGGAGTTTGGGGGAGCTTTGGGGAGATGGCGATTGCGATCAAATTTGTTGGCTTATCGAAACTGTTTTTGTGCTATACTTCGCTGTAACGGCAAACCCTCCTTGGGAAGCGTGTCTTCCCTCTCCAACCCATCGGTTTCGAGCATGGCCCACGATAACGTCATCGAAGCGTTCACGGCGTTGGCGCCCTATTACGAAGAGACGGTGGACCGCGAGCTGCGGCTCTTTTGGGGTGTGGGTTATCTTGAATTCGTCGAGCGCCTGTTGGCTCGGGTGGTGATCGGTGAACGGGAGCGGGTACTCGATGTGGCCACGGGCACCGGCGTCGTTCCGGCCGCCATCCTGGCCCGGACACCGCCCCTGCGCGTGCACCCCGATCACGGTCCGGTCGTTGGTCTCGATATCACCCCGGCCATGTTGAGCGAAGCCCGACGGCGTTTGGGGCCAACGGAGAAGGTGCAGCTCGTTTGCGGGTCGGGGACGGCCATGCCCTTGGCCGAAGGGGTCTTCGATGTGGCGATTTGTTGCTTGGGGACGCATCACATGGACGTACCGGCGTTGCTGGCCGAGCTGAGTCGGGTGCTGCGACCGGGTGGGCGGCTCGTCATTGCCGATGTTTGCGCCACACCCTTCTGGCGCTCGCTGCCCGGTCGAGTCATGTTTGCTGTGCTGCTCGGTTTCTACAGCCTGTGGTTGCGGATACCCCGTCGGGGCAACGGCCTGGAGGCCTACGGTGTTTCCATGGACAGAGAGCGCGCCCGCGCCGAGATCGAGGCCTTTCGCAACTACCGCACCGCCACCGAATGGCGCGACCTGTTAGGACGATATGGGTTCCAAACCGTCGAAATGAGCGAAATCCACGCCTTACATCGCGTGTATCCGGGCGGCATTTTGATCGTGAGCACGTTGGCACGCTCGACCGCTTGAACGTGCCAACTTTCCCACTTTCCACGTTTTTCTCAGGAGGGCCCCTCATGTCCACAACTGCCGACTTAATCGCCGAAGGACGACTGGACGAAGTTTGGTCAAAGCATTGTGGTTTCCTGGATCTCAGCCTTCAGCAGTTTATGCAGATCCAGCGGCGCCTGTTCGACGAACAGCTCGAGCTCCTCAACCGTTGCGAGCTGGGCAGGCACTTTTTCCGCGGTCGTAAGCCCAGAACGCTGGAGGAATTCCGCGAGATCGCGCCGCTGACCATGTACCAAGACTATCTTGACCTCCTCAAGCCGGATAAGGCCGATCTCCTTCCGGCCCAGCCGATGTTGTGGATGCGCACGTCCGGACGGACCGGTGAGTACGGGCCCAAATGGGTGCCTTGCACGCGCGCCTTTTACGACCAAATCGCCCGCTATCTCATCGGTACGCTGATCCTGGCCAGCGCCCGCCACAAAGGCGAGATCAACCTCCGGCCCGGCGATGTCTTCCTCTACACGGTGGCGCCGCCGCCCTATCTGTCGGGCACCACCATCCGCGCCGTCAGCGAGATCTTCCCCTTCCGCTTTGTACCCTCCATTCCCGAAGCCGAGGCCATGGGCTTTCAGGAGCGTATCCAGGCAGGCTTCTTGCGCTCGCTGGAGACGGGGATTGACTTCTTTGTCGGCCTGGCCTCGGTGCTTCTGCGCATCGGCGAAGCGTTTGCCGGGGGCGGCGGTAGTGGCATGAAGCCCTCGACGCAGCTGCTCCGGCCCCGGACGATCTATCGCCTGGGCCGGGCCATGGTCCGCAGCCGGCTGCAAAAGCGCTCGCTGTTGCCCAAGGACATCTGGACGGTCAAGGGCATGGTCGCTTCGGGCATGGACGCGCAGGTCTATAAGCAACGCATCGAGGCCATGTGGGGGGTCAATCCCCTGGAGGCCTACGCCTGCACCGAATTCGGCACCATCGCCCTTCAGGCCTGGGGCGCCAGAAGCAAGGGGCTGACCTTGGCGTCTGAGAGCGCGCTGTGGGAATTCATCCCCGAGGCCGAATACCGGGCCTGGCGACAGGACCCCACCTACAAGCCCAAGTCGCTCTTGCTCAACGAGGTGACTCCGGGGCGCTATGTCCTGGCCGGCACGAGCTTCGGCGGCGGGCCGTTCATCCGCTACGTCATCGGCGATCTGATCCGCGTCATCGCCCTCAACGATCCCGAGTTCGGCATCCAATTGCCGCAAATTGTGATGGAGTCGCGGGTTGATGATATCATTGACATGGCTTCGCTCGTGCTCCTCACCGAGCGCTCGGTTTGGCAGGCTATCGGCGCGCTCAATCTGCCGACGATGGATTGGATTCTCCGCAAGGAATACGACGGCGGCGAACCGTTCCTCCACCTCTACATCGAGGGCAAAAACGTCGTGACCGACGGTCTGGCCGATGCGCTCCATCAAAGCCTGATCGACACGATGGAGGACTACGCCACTTTTGCCACCATCATGAAGCGCAATCCGTTCCGGGTTTCTTCGTTGAGTGTGGGCACCCTGCAACGCTATCTGGAACTGAAACAGGCCGAAAAGGCCGATCTGGGCCATCTCAAACCGCCGCGCATGCAGCCCTCGGATGCCATCACCCAACGCTTGTTGGCCATCAGCGCCGAGCTGGCCCGGAATCCGGTTGCCCATTGAGTCCTATGACCTACGTCCAGGCCGTTTGTCTGCTGGCCTTGCTCAGCTATCTGGGCCTGTTGATCTTCGTCGGACGGAAGGCGCGCCGACCCGAGTCGCGCGCCTTCCTCCTTTTTCTGTTGGCGATGACGGTCTGGCAATGGTCGGTGACCATCGTCACTTTCACCCATAACCCGCAGGTCGCCCTGTTTTGGTACACAATGGCCCTGGGCTTGGGCGGGAGCTTCGGCTTCTTCTACGCCCTGTTCGTGCGCCAATTCCTCAACATCCGCGGGCATCCTGGGGTTATTTGGATAGGCGGGTTGGTAACCCTCTTCTTCGCCCTGTGGACCCTGGGCGGGGGCGGCTTCATCATCACCGATATCTACTGGAACCCGCGGACGGGGTTCTGGTTGCCTGAATTGGGCTGGATGACCTACCCGATGGGAGTGGGGCTGTACGGGCACCTGGCCTATGGCATGGCCCATCTGGCCCGTCATTACCGTCGGACAACCCTACCCTTGGTCCGCAACCGGTTGCGTTATTTGCTTCTGGGCATCGCCCTGGTCTTTGCCGGTTCCATCGTCAACTTTAGCGACACGCTCAAGGCCTATCCTATTGATATTGTCGCTAATGTTTTGAATGCCATTTTTATCGCTTATGCGATTCTTCGCTATAAGCTCCTTGATATAGGATTTGTTGTCAAAAGAGGACTTTTCTATTTCATACCGGCTTCGATTTTGGGAATAAGCTATTACCTGACCATTCTGGCGGCGGTCAACCTGTTCCACGCCGTCACGGGATCCCAGGTGGCGCTGGTCTCATTGGTCGTGGCCGCGCTGGTGGCCGTTGGGCTGCAACCGCTGTATGTCCGTCTGCAGGGCTGGTTGGATCCGCTCTTTTTCCGGGAGAAATACGACCTCAACCGCATGTTGGCCCGTCTCAGCCAGACGGCTTCGACCGTTTTGGACCTCGATCGTCTGACCGCCATCCTGCTGCAGGAAATCACGATGGCCATGCATGTCGAACATGCGGTGATTTTCCTGCGGAACAAGGAAAGCGGCGATTTCAGACCGGTGGCGCAGTTCGGATTGGTCAGGCCCGTGGACATGGCGTTTCGCCCCGATAACCCGGTGCTGATCTGGCTGCAACAGCATCGAGGGGCCATCCTGACGCGTACCGAAATCGAGGTCCTGCCCGAATTCAAAGCCCTATGGACGCGGGAACGCGAGGAGCTGGAAAACCTGGCCGCCGAGGCTTTTGTGCCGCTATTCGCCCGCGGCGAGCTTGTCGGTCTGCTCGTGTTGGGTCCCAAACGCTCGACCCTGCCCTATTCGGAAGATGACCGCCGCGCTCTGCTGACCATGGCCAACCAAACGGCCATTGCCGTGCAGAACGCCTGGTTGTATCAGACGACCGTGCACGAAAAAGAGCGCACCGAGCTGATCATCAACCAGGCGTTTTCGGGCATCATCGTCCTCGACCTCGACTTGGTCATCCAAAAGGTCAATCCCGGCGCAGCTGCCCTCATCGGCCGACCCGCTGCGGATTTGGTCGGCAAACGCTTTACCGAGGTCTTTGGTCTGGAAATGTGGGATGAGGGGAGTCCGCTCTATTTGGCCGTGCAGAATGGCCGGGCCGTCGAGCCGGTCGAGACCGTCCTGGTCACTGCCGACCGCCGTCGTGATATCCTGTTGGGCGTAACCCCGCTGGAGGACGGCTACCTGCTCAATTTTGCCGATATCACCCGCATCAAGGAACTGGACCGGCTCAGGTCGGGCATCGTGGCCACGGTTTCCCACGAGTTACGCACGCCGCTGGCCAGCATCAAGGGCTATACCGACCTGCTCCTCCAGGAATTCGAAGGCGACAACCGCACTTTGCGCCACGAGTTCCTCACCATCATCAACGAAGAAACGGACCGGCTTGTCCAGCTCGTCTCCGATTTGCTTGACCTCTCGCGGCTCGAGTCCGGTCGTTTTGAACGCAAGCAGGAACCGCTCTATCTGGACGAACTCGTCCGGGAAATGGCCAAAACGCTGGAGGTGCAGGCGCGGCAGGCCGATGTGACCTTGCATCTCGACCTGCCCGACGACTTGCCGCCACTCCTGGGCGATCGCACGTTGCTGACCGCAGTGGTCAAAAACCTCCTCGGCAATGCCATCAAGTTCAGCCTGCCCGGCGGCAAGGTGGAGGTCAGGGTCCGCTATGGGAACGGTACCGTGACGTTGGAGGTGCAGGACCAGGGTATCGGCATTCCTGTCGAGGAGTTACCCCATCTGTTCACCAAGTTCTATCGGGCGAGCACGGCCCGCAAGGCCGGCATTCGCGGCACTGGGCTGGGGCTGGCCCTGGGGAAAGAGGCCGTCGAACTGCACCACGGCCGTGTCAGCGCCACCAGTGAAGAGGGGATCGGTTCGTGTTTTCGGGTTGTGTTGCCGGTGATGGACGGTTTTGGCGACGGTTCTGGTGAAGGCACGCTGGTGCGGGAGTCGCAGCCGTAGTCAGGGGCGGTTGGCGGCGCGGCGCGGGTTTTCGAACCAGACAACGGCGATAACGCTCCGCAGCCGGTTATACTCCTCGCAATTGGCGATCAGGTCGAGGTCGCCGTCGCCATCCACATCGCGGACGAGGAGCTGATCCCACTTTTCGCCGTTGAAGCGCCCTAGACCGAGGAAGCCATCGCCCCACTTGATGACGTGGGTGCGCCAGCCGTCGGCGGTCTGTTCCAGCCAGAAGACAGCCGCCCGGTCACGGGGGAGACGGCCGTTCTGGTGGATGAGGGCGCCGATCAGGTCGGCGCGACCGTCGTCGTTCAAATCGGCCACCTGCAGTGCCCGTCCCGGCCATTGGGCGGCCGGGTGTTTGGGAATGACGTGATGGACGAAGCGGATGGTCCCCCCGATGGACGGGCGGCCCCGATTTTGAAACCAGTAGATGGCGGTGGGGGTGGGGATGAGGACGTCGTTGCGACCGTCGCCGTCGAGATCGGCGATGACGGCCTGCTCTTTGCCGATGAATTCGCTCCCGCGGTAGAGCTCATGGGCAGGCCACGGCCTTCGTAGGGCCTCGGGTTCCGGGTGCTCATACC
>JAOADB010000155.1 GCA_026417535.1 Caldilineales bacterium | reverse complement strand
CCCTAAAGCTCCCTCTAGCTCCCCAGACTCCCCCAAGCTTCTCACCGAACAACTTGGCGAATGACCCGGCCCGGCTTACAATGGAAAAACGCATGACACCCCCTCGCGCCCTGGTCGTCGAAGACGACCGTTCCTGGCAACAAATCCTGACCGAGCTCCTCACCGATGCCGGCCTGACCACCGACGTGGCCGACAGCTACGAAACGGCGCTGAGCCTGATACGCGCCGTGCCCCATCGCCTCGCCGTGGTGGACCTGGCCCTCGCTGCCGGCGACCACCGCAACGAAGACGGCCTGCGCGTCCTGGCTGCCATTCGTCGCCACGACCCCGGCTGCGTCACCATCCTCCTCACCGGCTTTGCCACGGTCGAGCTGGCCGTCAGCGCGCTCAAGGAGTACGGCGCCTACACCTGCCTGCGCAAAGAACGCTTCCGCCGCGCCGAATTCCGGGCGCTCATGCGCGAAGTCCTGGCTGCGCCACCGGCCGTCGGTGAGGCCGGCACCGAGCAGGCGCTACCCGCGTCGCCGCCGGGTCCGGCCGCCGAGATAGGCTCCGGCCCCGCGACGGTGCTGGTGGTGGATGACGACGCCGGCTGGCGTCGTCTGTTGGGCGAGCTTCTGGCCGAGGCCGGCCATCGGGTGCGCTTATGCAGCAGCTACGGCGAAGCCTGGGGCTGGCTCCGCCGTGAGACCTACCATCTCGCCGTCCTCGACCTGGCCCTGGTGCCCACGCCCGCGCCCGCCGGCCATGTGGACGGTTTCCGTCTCCTGGCGACCGTGCGTCAGGCCGGGATTCCCGCCATCGTCATCAGCGGCGTCGCTGCGGCTGCTGATGCCGAGCGGGCTTTGGGCGAATACGACGCCTTTGCCTTCCTCGAAAAACGCGCCTTCAGCCGCGCCGCCTTCGCCCAGACCGTCGCCGCCGCCCTGGCCGCGGCCACCGAAGCGCCGACCGACCGGTTCGGTCTCACCGCTCGCGAGGCCGAAGTCCTTGACCTGCTGGTCCAAGGTCTCACCAATCGCCAGATCGCGGAACAGCTTGTTATCTCGCCGAACACGGTCAAACGCCACCTCCAGGCCATCTTCGCCAAACTCGGCGTCACCACCCGGTCGGCCGCCGTGGCCAAAGCCATCTCGGAACGAAGCACGCCATGAAAACCCTCCTCCTCTTGCGCCACGCCAAATCGTCCTGGGACGACCCGACTGCCAACGACGCGGACCGGCCCTTGGCCCCGCGCGGGGAAAAAGACGCCCCGCGTATCGGCGCGTTCCTGGCCGCCACGAAAAACCTGCCCGACCTCATCATCAGTTCGCCGGCCGAACGGGCCAAGGCCACGGCCAAACGGGTCATGCGCGCGGCCGATTACAACGGCGAACTGCGGCTGGAACCGGCCATCTACCTGGCCGATGCGGACACTCTGCTCGAAATCGTGCGCCTTCTGCCCAACGACCGAGAGCGGGTCATGCTGGTGGGCCATAATCCCGGCTTCGAGGAGCTGGCCGGGGTCCTGTGCGGCGGGTCTGTGCGGCTGCCCACGGCCGCAGTGGCCTGCATCGAACTCGACATCGAACGCTGGGCCGAAGCGCGAGCCGGCGCCGGCACCCTCCTCTGGCTGGTGAATCCCAAGGTGCTGCCATGACTGCCGCCATGAACGCGCCCATTTTGAGCCTGGAAGACGCCGTCGTCCTTGTGGGTGAGTGGCGACGGCAGGGTCAGACCGTCGTGTTCACGAACGGTCACTTCGACCTGCTCCACCTGGGCCACATCCGCTACCTTCAGGCGGCCCGCAGCCACGGCGACCGCCTGGTTGTGGGCCTCAACTCGGATGCGAGCACGCGGCTGCGCAAAGGCCCTCAGCGGCCCATCGTGCCCCAGGAGGAGCGGGCGGCTTTGCTGGCGGCTCTCCGTTGTGTGGATGCCATCGTCCCCTTCGACGGCGAGGACTGCCGCGACCTGGTGGCGGCCTTGCGGCCCGATGTGTACGTCAAAGGCTCGGATTGGAATCGGCCCGGCGGCCCGCGGCCACCCGAAGCCGCCGTGGTGGCCGCCTACGGCGGTCGCGTCGCCTACATTGACCTGGAGCCGGGCAAATCCACCACGGCGCTGATCAACACAGTCCTGACCCGGTACCGAGAGGTCGAGCCGCAGCGGTCATGAACACAGCAGGGGAAAGCGACGCCGCCGGGGTCGGGCAGTCTTCCGTGCGTCGCAGCGCGGCCATCCTCAGCCTGGGCAACGTCCTCAGCCGTGGCCTGGGCATGGTGCGCGAGATCGTCATCCCCCACTTCTACGGTGCGTCCGGCCTGGTTTCGGCCTTCGCTGTGGCCGAGTTCACCGTGCGCACCCTCTACGACCTGCTCGTGGGTGGGATGCTCACGGCGGCGCTGGTACCCGTGCTGAGCGATTACGCCCGGCCCAGCCGTCGCCGCGAGTTCGCCGAGGTGGCCGGCACCTTTTTCACCGCCCTGACCGGCCTGGCCGCCGTGGTCGTGCTGGCGCTGGAGCTGCTGGCGCCCCAGGTGGTGCGGCTGATCGGCGGCGGCCTGAGCGCCGAACACCAGGCCGAGGCCGTGACCCTCATGCGCTTGATGGCTCCGGCCCTGTGGTTGTTCGCCGCCAGCGGCGTTCTTGCCGGCATCCTCTTTGCCTGGCGGCGTTTCACTCTGGTGGCCCTGGGCGATGCCCTTTACAACCTGGGCATCGTCATCGCCGTGCCCTTGCTCTACCGGCATCTCGACATCCGGGCGCTGGCCGTGGGTGTCCTCTTGGGTAGCCTGATCCAGCTGGGCCTGCGGCTGCCCGACCTGCGGGGGTTGGGCCTGCGCCTGCGCCGGCAATGGCGGCATCCGGCCCTGCGGCGGATGCTGGTACTCTACATGCCCATCCTCTTTTCCATTGCGGTGGGCATGGTCCAGGGCGGCATTGACCGGCGGCTGGCCAGCGGCACAGGCCCCAACAGCCTGGCCTACATGCGCACGGCCACGACGCTCTATCAGCTGCCCCATGGCCTGGTGGCCGTCGCCGTGGCCCTGGCCGCGCTGCCCACTCTCTCGCAATGGGCGGCCGAGGGGAACTGGCCGGCCTATCGGCGCACCCTGGCCGCGGGCCTGCGGGCCGTCCTTGTCCTCTGTGTGCCGGCCACCATCGGCCTGTGGGTCCTGGCCGAACCCATCATCCGCCTGCTGGCCGAACACGGCGCCTTCACGGCTGCGGATACGGCCTGGGCTGCCGCGGCCCTGCGCTTTTACCTTTTCGGCCTCGTCTTCGCCTGTGTGGATTGGCCGCTCAACTTCGCCTTCTACGCCCGCGGGGACAGCCTGACTCCGGCCCTGGTCGGGGTGGCTTCGGTCTTCGTCTATCTGGCCGTGGCCCTGGCCTTGCTCGGCAGCCTGGGTTTTTTGGGATTGGCCCTGGCCGACGGCGCCAAACACGCCGCCCATGCCCTGGTCATGCTGGCGCTCTTCCATCGGCGCCAAGGCCCATTGGGCGAAGGCGTCGCCCGCACCGCCGGCCTGACCCTGTTGGCAGGGCTTGTCATGGGCGCGGTCGTTTACGGCCTGACCGCGCTGCTGCTGGCGCAGTTGGGCACGGCCGGTCTGATGCCGCGGCTGACGGTGGTCTTGCTCCCGGCCGTGGTGGGCGGACTGCTCTACTTCGGGATGTTGCGCCAGCTGCGTCTGCCCGAAGCCGCGCTCGTCGTGCAGCTGGCCCGACGGTTCATCCCTTCCTGAGCCGCGCCAGGCGTCCCAGCCATCCCCGTCGCCAATCGGGCGGGCGGCGCAGCTCCTGCCGGTGTTTCCAGGCCAGCAACGCCGTATTGCCCAGCCAGATAACCCACCACGGCAGCCCAGCGCCCGTTGCCAGCAACGCCACGAGCAGGGTCGCCATCCCCATCATGACGGTCCAGCCGTCATGGCGCAGGGTGAAGAGCCAGAACCCAAAGGCCAGCCCCAACACAACCGGCCCCAGCCACAGGCTCACCCCGGTCCAGACGCCGAAGGTGACGGCCAGGGCCTTACCCCCGCGGCCGCGCAGGAACGGCGTGTAGGCATGGCCCAGGATGGGCGCCAAGGCGACGGGTACCAAGGCCCAGCCCTGGATGCCGGCCGCGAATTGGGCCAGCGCCACCGGGACGGCGCCCTTGGCGTAATCGAGCAGGATGCCGGCCAGGCCCCAGGCGGCGCCGCCGGCCCGCCACAGATTGGCCCCGCCGGGATTGCCGTCGCCGTAACGGCGGATGTCGGTGCGCAAGGCCAACCGACCCAACCACACCGAGAAGGGCAAGGCCCCGCAAAGAAACGCCAGCAAAGTCCACCAAAAGACCATCATGGCAGGGGCGGAGACGCATGGCCTTGTTCACGGCCCAACCGGGCCCGTACCCGGCGACGGATGGCTTGAAAACGCTCGTGGGATTCCCCGGCCATCACCAGGACGATGCCGAACGCGAGGAGCGTGCAGGTCAGGGTGAAGAACAGGAACTCCTCCACCGGCAACACCCCGCCGATGAGTAGCGGCAGCGATTGGGCCGGGTCAATGGTCCAGACGCCGGCGCGAATGGCCACGGCGTCGGTCGCGGCCAAATAAAACACGAGAGAGAGCAAAGCTGTCAACACGAGACGGCCATAACGGGCCAGGATGTCGCCGCCGAAGGCGATCTGGAGCATGATGGGCGGCAGCGCCCACACGAGCTCCAGGGCCAGATAGGTGCCCGGCCGCCAGCCTGCGGCCAGGATGACGACGGCAACGCCCCACAAAACACCTAGGACGACCAACGGCCAACGACGCCAGGTCGGTTGCAACGGCCCGGCCGCCGGCAATGGCAATCGCCGCAGCAAAAAGAGGAGCCACAACCCGGCCAGGATGGGTTGCAGGGCAAAGAAGGTATACTCCTCGATGGGCACCCAACCGAGCACGATGCCGGTGACCTTGGCCGGGTCATACCACCAGACCCGTGTGGCCACCAGGTAGTTGTCCCAGGGCGTCGTGTAGACGACGGCGATGACGACGTGGAGCAGAATGGCGGCCCAGGCCGGAAAGGCGCGAAAAGCGGCAGGCAACAACCGCCCGCGCCGCCCGTCCACCCACGCTATCAAAAGCAGGAGGACGATGGGTAACACAAGAAAACGAAGCAGAAAGCCGAAATACGTCATGGGATCCGGGTAAGAGGATGAAGGATGAAAGTAGCGCAAGATGGCATCTTGCGCTACATCGCAGAGGATATCGTATCACGTAGGGCAAGATGGCATCTTGCGCTACATCAATTGGGGCCGATCAACGAAAATAACCAGTAACCAGTTACCAGTTACCAGTTACCCTCCCTCGCGCTCACACCCGCCGCCCTTTCCAATGCAGGCCACGGCCCAAGGCCCGTCGGATGAGGCCGCGGAGACCGGTCGCCTGCACCCACAGGCCGCCGAGCGGCGCCAGCAACGCCGCTTCCGGCCGTTCCAGCCGTCGGGTCCAGGGCCAAAGGGCGATGATCGCCGCCGGCCAGGCCAGGAACAGCCAGGCCACGCGCAGCCGACCGGCCAACACCCCGACGGCCGTTACCAACGGCGAGACGAGGGCGGTCACAAACGCCAGGGGGAAGATGGCCTGCCATCCGGCCCAGCGCAGCGACTCGGACCCAAGCCGGGTGATGCCGTGCCACAGGTGACGGGGGCCCCGGTACATGGTCACCTGGGCGGCGTGGTCCCCGCGCAGCAGGGCCACCCGATAGCCCCGGCGTCGCAGATACCGCCCCAGGGCCAGGTCCTCCAGGGCTTCGCCGCGCACGGCGGCAAAACCGCCGCTTGCCGCGTAGGCGCGACGGTGGATGAGCACGAATTGGCCGTTGCACAGGTCGCGAGCAACAGCGGGGATGCCGAACAACCCGGTGAAAGCCACGGCCAGGACAAGGGCATCGAGCCGGCCATGGGGAACCTGATGGAGCCACAAACTGAGGGCGTCGAGCTCGTGACGGCAGGCATAGGCCACGGCCAGCGCCGGGCCTCGCGGCGCGTGCACCGTATCGGCATCGGTGAAGAGGAGCCATTCGCCGTGGGCGATTTGGGCGCCGTAGTGGCAGGCGTGGGCTTTGCCCTGCCAGCCCGGAGGCAACGGCGGCGCCGCCACCACCCGCACCCCGTGAGCCGCGGCCACCGCGGCCGTACCGTCGCCCGAGTCGTCGTCCACGACGATGACCTCATAGGGGCCGGGATAATCCAGCGCCTGCAGCGAGGGCAGCAGCCGGCGGAGATTGTCGGCTTCATCGCGTGCCGGCACGATCACGGACAGGGAAGGCAGCGCTCCATCCGGCAACTCCGCAGGCAACGGCGGGATGGCGGCGTAGTGGCGCTCGGCCAGCACCGCCAGGGGCACGGCCAGCCAGGACAGCCAGGCCGAGCGCGGCCAGCTAAAGAGGGCGGGACGCCAGCGCATGGGCCGATCTCCGACGGCGAACGCGGACCAACACACCGGGCCGGGGTTCCAGGGTGGCGCCCATATAGGGCCGGATGTGCTCGGCGTTGAGCAGCTCGAAGTCGAAATGCCGGAACAGGTACGCCAGCACCACCCTGGCTTCGACCTGGGCAAAAGCGGCGCCGATGCAGTTGCGCGGGCCACCGCCGAAAGGCACATAGCGCAACCCCGATTCGGCGCTTTCCTCGGCCGCGCCGGCCTTGCGGGCCGCCGCGTCGAACCGTTCCGGCCGAAACGCATCGGCTGCCGGCCATTCCGCCGGGTCGCGATGGGTCAGATAAATCGAGTACATGACGCGCGTCCCGGCCGGCACCCGATAGCCCTGCAGCACCAGGTCCTCCGCCGCCCGCCGGTTTCCCACATGGATGGGCGGATAGAGCCGCAGCGTTTCCTTGATCACCTGGTCGGTAAAGTGGAGCCGACCAAGGACCTCGGCCGTCGGCGGTTCGTCGCCATCCCCCAACACGGCGTCGGCCTCGGCCTGGACACGCGCCTTGGCCTCGGGATGCGTGCCCAACAGATAGAACGTCCAGGCCAACAGCGCCGTGCTCGTATCATGACCGGCGATGAGCATCGTCAGCAGCTGGTCGCGGATGCGGTCATCGTCCATCGTCTCGGCCAGGATGAGACGGTCGAGCAGGTTGGCCTCGTCGGGATGGCGACCCTGCGCCAGTTCCCGGCGGCGGCGACGGATGAGGTCGTAGAGGTAGGCGTCCATGACCTGCCGGGCCTGACCGTAACCGGGCCGGGGTGCGGCCGGCCAGATCAGCCACAGACCCGGCGAAATGTACTTGAGCAGTTTGAGGATAGGTTGCCACAACGACGGCAGATCGGCCGTCAGATCCACTCCAAAGAGCGGCTCGAAGAGCAAAAACAGGGCCAACCGCCGCATCTCGACGAGCATGTCATAGGTCTCGCCGTCCTGCCAGCCCCGGCTCAGCCGCTCGGTCAGCCGCCAAAAGGTGGGGATGTGGCCGAGCACGTGCCGCCGTCGCAGCGGCGGGTCCATCAAAGCTCGCACCTCGTCGTGATAGGTGCCGTCAATGACGAGCACGCCCTCCCGCAGGAGCTTGACCACGGGGTCGGTTTCGTTGCGCCAGAGCAGGCGATGCCGTTCCGTCACCAGAATCTGGCGGTTGGCCGCCGGCCCCACGAACACGGCCGGACGAAAGGCCGGGAGGGTGATCTGAAAGGCGTTGCCCACATGCCGATGCATGCAGGCCAGGGCCGTCAGCAGCGAGCGTTCGCGCACCAGACCCTTGAGGACCTCCAGGCCGGTGGCGCCATCGGCCACAGGAAGGGGACAGACGTTCACGGTCATGATCGGGCTCCGACTACCAGAGGGCTTCTAGCCCCCACAAGACGGCCATGCCCATGGCCACCGTCAACAGAACCTGACGGCGGCGCCAGGCCACCAGCCCTGCGGCCAAGCCGGCCCACAGGCGGCTGTTGGTCGGCGTCAGCGCCAGGAGGCCGTCCTGCCCGAGCAGCTCGGGCAGGATGATGGCCGCCAACACGGCCACGGGGATGTAGCGCATGGCCCGGTAGAGCGTTCGCGGCAGTCGCAGCCGCCCCAGGGCCAGGATGGGCACGAGCCGGGTGAGATAGGTCACCAGGCCCATGCCCATCACAGTCAGCCACAGGCTCAGTTCGGCGCTCATGCCCGTCGCTCCCACCAGAGACCGACCACGATGCCTACCGAGGCCGCCAGCATCAGGCCCAGCTTGTAGGGCAAAGCAAAGGCGGCCACGGCCACGAGTCCGGCCGAGAGGGCCGCGGCCTGCGCCGGTCGTTCCTTGAGCACGGGCACCAGGATGCCGATGAAGGTGAGCGGCAGGGTGAAATCGAGCTGCCACGAAGCCGGCACCTGCGCGCCGAGCACGACCCCGCCCAGGGTGCTGAGCTGCCAAACCAGCCACAGGGTGAGACCGCTGCCCAGCCAGAACCAGTGCTTATGGGCTGCAGGCGCTCCGTCCTCACGGTAGTGAAGGACGGTGACGGCATAGGCTTCATCGGTCAGGAGATAGGCCAGCAACCAACGCCAGCGGCCCGGCAGGTTCTGGAGGTAGGGCGCCAGGGAGAAGCTGTAGAGAGCGTGGCGCAGGTTGACGATGAAGGTCGTAAGGACGACCACGAAGCCGGGCGTGGCCAGGCCGATAAGCCGAGCGCCGATGAATTGGGCTGAACCGGCAAAGACGATACTCGACATGGCCACGGTCGGCAACGGCGGCAGACCCGACGCCAGAGCCACCACGCCGTAGATC
>JAOADB010000154.1 GCA_026417535.1 Caldilineales bacterium | reverse complement strand
GTACCGGGCCACGCGCATGGGCAACGCCTGCGGCGCTATCGTCGTCACCCGCCACGGCTGCGCCAATTTCATGGGCTATGAAGACGAGGTGTTGGCCTTTATCGAGGCGCAGGGTGGGTGGTGATTGGACGATGGACGATGGATGGAGGACGAAGGACGAAGGACGAAGGACGAACGGAGGATGCGAAGGACGGAGGATGAAGGACGGACGGAGGATGAACGTGCCAACGTGTCACGGGGCAACGCTTCAACAACCACTCATCGGAGATGAGTATGGACACGATTCGCCTGACGATGGCGCAGGCCATCATCAAGTTTCTCAAAGCGCAGTACGTCGAACGCGACGGCGTGGAACAGCCGTTTTTTGCCGGCTGTCTGGGCATCTTCGGTCATGGCAACGTGGCCGGGATCGGCCAGGCGCTGCAGGAAAATCCCGATTTTCGCTACTACCTGGTGCGCAACGAACAGGCCATGGTGCACACGGCCGCGGCCTTTGCCAAGGTGAGCCGCCGGCTGCGCGCCTTGGTCTGCACTTCGTCTATCGGGCCGGGCGCCACGAACATGATCACCGGCGCGGCCGTGGCGACCATCAACCACTTGCCTGTGCTGCTCCTGCCGGGGGATATCTTCGCCCGCCGCAACGTGGCGCCGGTGTTGCAGCAGCTCGAGCTGCCCATCTCGCAGGACCTCTCGGTCAATGACTGTTTCAAGCCCGTCTCGCGCTATTGGGACCGGCTCAACCGACCGGAACAGGCGATCACGGCGTTGTTCGAGGCCATGCGCGTGCTGACTTCGCCGGTGGATACGGGCGCCGTGACCCTGGCGCTGCCCCAGGATGTCCAGGCCGAAGCCTACGACTACCCCACGGCCCTGTTCGCCAAACGGGTGTGGCATGTGCCGCGGGTGCGGCCGGACGAAGCCGCCCTCCGCCGGGCCGCCGAGCTGATCCGCCGCAGTCGGGCGCCCTTGATCGTGGCCGGCGGCGGCGTCATCTTCAGCGATGCCACTGCCGCGCTGCGGGCCTTTGTCGAACAGACGGGCATTCCCGTGGGCGAAACCCAGGCGGGCAAAGGCTCGTTGCCCTATGACCACCCCTCCTGTCTCGGCGCCATCGGCGTTACGGGCACCCTGGGCGCCAACCTCATGGCCCGCGACGCCGATCTCGTCATCGGCATCGGCACGACCTACGACGACTTCACCACCGCCTCGAAGACGGCCTTCCAAAATCCGGATGTCCGCTTCATCAACATCAACGTCAGCGAGCTCGATGCCTGCAAGCACGCCGCGCTGCCCCTCGTGGGCGATGCGCGGGTGACGCTGGAGGCGCTGGCCGCAGCCTTGGCCGACTGGCAGGTGGACCCGGAGTACCGCGCCCAAGCCCGTGCGTTCAACGAGGCCTGGGATCGGGAGGTCGAGCGCATCTACCATCTCGAACACGGCCCACTCCCCAGCCAGGGCGAGGTCATCGGCGCGGTCAACGAGGCAGCCGGCCCCCGCGATATCGTGCTCTGCGCGGCCGGCAGCCTGCCCGGCGACCTGCACAAGCTCTGGCGCACCCGCGACGAGTTCGGCTACCATCTCGAATACGGCTACTCGGCCATGGGCTACGAGATCGCTGGCGGCCTGGGCGCCAAATTGGCCGCGCCCGACCGCGAGGTTTTCGTCATGGTGGGCGACGGCTCCTACCTGATGATGGCCCAGGAGATCGTCACCGCTGTGCAGGAGGGGGTCAAGCTCATCATCATCCTCATTGACAACGGCGGCTTTGCCAGCATCGGCGGTCTCTCCCAGTCGCTGGGCAGCGGCGGTTTCGGGACCCGTTACCTGGCCCGCAATCCGGCCACGGGGCAGCTCGACGGCGAACCCCTGGCAGTGGATTTCGCGGCCAATGCCCGCAGCCTGGGCGCCCATGTCATCGTCGCCCATACCATCGCCGACCTGAAACAGGCCCTGGCCGAGGCCAAGGCCCAGACGCGTACGACCGTCATCACCATCCAGACCGACCGCGAGCAGCGGGTGGGCGGTTACGAATCGTGGTGGGATGTGCCCGTGGCGGCCGTGTCCACCATGCCCACCGTGCAGGCGGCCTACGAAGCCTACATCGCCGCCCGGCAAAAGGAGCGTTACTACCTATGACCCTCGCCATCGGTTTGATCGGCGCCGGCCGCATGGGCCAGATTCTGGCCGAGAACCTGGTCACGCGGGTCCCTGCCGCTCACCTGGCGGCCGTTGCCGATATGAACGCCGCTCAGGCCCAGGCCGTGGCCGCCCGCCTGGGGATTCCGGCGGCCTACGGCGATTACCGCGCTTTGCTCGACCGTCCCGACATTGCCGCCGTGCTCGTTGTGACGCCGACGAACACCCACGTCGAGGTCGTTCGGGCGGCGGCCGCGGCCGGCAAGCACATTTTCTGCGAGAAACCCCTGGCCCTGACCGTGGCCGGCTGTGACGAGGCCATCGCCGCCGTGGCCGCTGCAGGCGTGATGCTCTATGTCGGGTTCATGCGGCGTTTCGACGCAGCCTATCGGGCGGCCAAGACCCAGATCGAGGCCGGCGTCATCGGCCAGCCCATCCTGTTCAAGGCCGTGGGCCGTGATGCCGGGCCGACCACCGTCGAATACGCCCGCCGCGAGAACAGCGGCGGCCTCATCATGGACATGGGCATCCACGATTTCGACCTGGCCCGCTGGCTCATGGGCAGCGAGGTCGTGCGGGTGCACAGCGAGGGCGCCTGTCTGGCCTATCCGCAGCTTCGCGCCGCCGGCGACATTGACAACGCCGTGGTCAACCTGCGCTTCGCCAACGAGGCCGTGGGCAATGTGGACGTGAGCCGCAGCGGCGTGTACGGCTACGACATCCGCGCCGAAGTCGTCGGCACCGATGGCGCCCTTTTCATCGGCCGCTTGCAGCAGACCGCCCTCCTCACCCTCACTCGCGAGGGCATCCGCCACGATGCCGTGATGCACTTCCGCGAGCGTTTCGGCGAGGCCTACGCGGCCGAGCTGGCCGATTTCGTGGATTGCGTTCGCCATGACCGTCCGCCTACCATCGGCGGCGCCGACGCTCGCGCCGCCACTGCCATCGCCGTGGCCGCCACCCGCTCCCTCGACGAGGGGCGGGCCGTGGATGTGGCCGAGGTGCTGGCTCCCCACCCGGAGGTGATGCCATGATTCGCGTGGCCAATGCGCCCTGTTCGTGGGGCGTGCTCGAATTCGGCCTGGAAGGCGAGACAGCCGGTTACGCCCAGGTGCTGGACGAGATGCGGGAAACCGGCTACGAGGGTACCGAATTGGGCGATTGGGGCTTTATGCCCACCGACCCCGACCTGCTGCGCCGGGAGCTGGCGCGGCGGGGGCTGGCGCTGTTGGGGGCTTTTGTGCCCGTGGCCCTGGCCGACCTCGATGCCCATGACGATGGCGAGGAGGCAGCGTTGCGCACGGCCCGCTTGCTGGCGGCCGTGGCCGGGCCGACGCCGTTCATCGTTTTGGCCGACGACAACGGCCGCGACCCGGTGCGCACCCAAAACGCCGGTCGTGTCCGACCCGAACACGGGCTGACGGCCGAGGGCTGGCGCGTGTTTGCGGCCGGGGTCGAGCGCATCGCCCGCGCCGTGCGCGCCGAAACGGGTCTGCGCACGGTCTTCCATCACCACTGCGCCGGCTATGTCGAGACGCCGGCCGAGGTCGAACAGCTCCTGACCTTGACCGACCCCGACCTCGTGGGGTTGTGTTTCGACACGGGCCATTACCGCTTCGGCGGCGGCGACCCGTTGGAGGGCCTGCGGCGCCACGCCGACCGCATCCGCCATGTCCATTTCAAGGATTGCGACCCGGTTGTAGCCGCCCGCAGCCGCGCCGAGGGCTGGGACTACTTCCGCGCGGTGCGCGAGGGCGTGTTCTGCGAGCTAGGCCGGGGGGATGTGCCCTTCCCGGCCATCAAGGCCGAGCTGGAGCGGCTGGGCTACGAGGGCTGGATCGTGGTCGAGCAGGATGTCCTGCCCGGCATGGGCACGCCCAAGCAGTCGGCCGAACGCAACCGCGCCTACCTGCGCGGGATTGGGTTGTAGGACGGCCTCATCCGGCGTCCCTCGTCTTCCGTCTCGCCAATCGCTCCCAATCGGGACGATGGGACCCTCGTCGTCCATCGTCTATCGTCCATTGTCCAATGACTGCCATGGTCAACATCGGTCTCATCGGCGCCGGTCGGATCGGCCGGGTCCATGCCGGGCATCTGGCCCATCACATTCCCGCCGCGCGGCTGGCCGCCGTGGCGGACATCAACCCGACGGCAGCCGCTGATCTGGCCGGTCGTTTCGGGGTGCCGGCCTACGGTGATCACCGCTATCTGCTCGACGACCCGGACATCGCCGCCGTCGCCATCTGCTCGAGCACGGATACCCATGCCCGTTTCATCATCGAAGCGGCGCAGGCGGGCAAGCACATTTTCTGCGAGAAGCCCATTGACCTCGACCTAGCCCGGATTGACGAGGCCCTGGCCGCGGTGGAGGCCGCCGGGGTCAAGCTGATGGTGGGTTTCAATCGCCGCTTTGACCCCAGCTTTCGCAAGGCGCGCGAGCTGGTGCAAAGCGGGGCCATCGGCGCCGTGCACCTAGTCCGCATCACGAGCCGGGACCCGGCGCCGCCGCCCTTGGCCTATGTGCGCGTTTCGGGCGGGCTTTTCCTTGATATGACCATCCACGATTTCGATATGGCCCGCTATCTCGGCGGCGAGATCGAGGAGGTGTTTGCGGCCGGGAGCGTGCTGGTGGACCCGGACATCGGTGCGGCCGGCGATATTGACACGGCCATCGTCCTGCTCCATCTGCGCGGGGGCGCCCTTGGCGCCATTGACAACAGCCGCCAGGCGGTGTACGGCTACGACCAACGGGTGGAGGTCTTCGGTTCCGCCGGCATGGTGGCGGTGGGCAATCGCACGCCCGACACCCATGTCCTCAGCGATGCCCACGGCGTCCATTCGGCCCGGCCCCTGTACTTTTTCATGGAACGCTATACCGAGTCGTTCCTGGCCGAGATGACGGCCTTTGTAGAGTGCCTGGTGGAGGACAAGCCGCCGCCGGTGTCGGGCCGGGATGGCCGTCAGGCCGTGGTGATCGCCCTGGCCGCGCAGCGCTCACTGCGCGAGCGGCGTCCGGTGTCCGTGGCCGAGGTAGCCGGCTGAGCGGAGGAGGACGAAGGGCGTTTCGTCATCCGCCCGTCGTCCTCCGTCACGTCCTGTGGCCGATGGCGAGAAGGGGATCCCCATCCGCTTTCTCAAGCATCCGGCTGGGCCAGAGCCGCCCGCGCGGCCGCAATCACCTCGTCGTAGTCCGGCTCCTGGCCCAACGAGGGCAAATAGTTGACATAAACCAAACGACCGTCCTTGCCGACGACGAACACGGCCCGGCGCAGATAGCGTCGCTCCTTGATCAGCAGGCCGTATTTGAGGCCGAAGTCGGTCTCCAGGACATCGGAGATGACCCGAACTTTATCCACACCGGCCGCGCCGCACCAACGCTTTTGGGCCATGGGGAAATCGGTGCTGATGGTGTAGATGACGATATCGTCGCCGAGCTGCGCCGCCTCCTGGTTGAAACGGCGCGTCTCGCGGTCGCAGACATTCGTATCCAGCGACGGCACGGCCGAAAGGATGATGACCTTACCCTTCGATTCCTGCAGCGGATTGACCGGCGTCCAGTCCGGCCCAACGCAGGTAAACTCCGGGGCCATTTGGCCGACATGGACATCGTCACCCAGCACGGTGGCGAACTTATCGCCGAGCTTGATGACATCGGTGCGAACGGTGACCATAGGGATGGAGTCTCCTGAATGAACGAAAGTGGCTGGATAGAGGTGAAATGGGGATTGATATGGGGTGAAATGGCGGTTATGTGAGGCGTATGGCAGGGCAGAGGTGGGGACGGGAAAGGGCTGCGATAGGTGGCGGTTCGTGAGGAACGATTGTAGCATGTGAGGCGTGTGCAGGCACAGGTAGGTCTTACATCCGCGCAATTCTACCCCCTGCGCCCCGCCACTCCTACCACCGACTTGCCGCAGAACACGTCGAAGGTCTCCAGGGTGCCCTCCTCGCCGAAGCCGCTGAGGCCCCAGGCGGGCCGCGGCGCGTCCACGTTCAGCTCCAGCAGGCTCACGCCGTTGACCTTGACCCCGCCGGTGCGCATCTGCCGGGCGACGCGCAGCGCCCGCTCTTCGTCCCGGCCGTACACGTAGCCGCCCAGGCCGTAGGGGGTCTGGTTGGCCAGGGCCACGGCCTCGGCCTCGTCGGCGAAGGGGTGCACCGTGGCCACGGGTCCGAAGATCTCCTCCAGCGCGTCCTCCGGCGCCACGTCCGTGATCAGCGTGGGCGGGAAGAAGAAGCCGACATCGGGCACCGGCGTGGTCTGGTGCAGCCGGCCGCCTCGCTCGGCCAGCGCCGCCACGGCCCGGCCGATGCGCTCCCGATGGGCCGCGTTGGCCAGCGGCCCCATCTGCGCGTCGGGCGAGAGCGCGTCCCCCACCCGCACGGCCGCCAGCCGCGCCCGCGCCGCCTCCAACACCTCGTCGTACCGCGAGCGGTGCACCAGCAGCCGGCCCAGCGCCCGACACCACTGGCCGTTGAGGGTGGTCAGCCCGGCCACGACGCCCTCGGCCACGGCGTCCACGTCTGCGTCGTCCAGCACCACCATGGCGTTGTTGCCCCCCAGCTCGAGCTGGAACGACTTGAACTCGGCCGCGCAGGCCGCAGCCACGGCCCGGCCGCCCGCCAGCCCGCCCGTGAAGGACACGGCCCGCACCCGCGGGTCGGCCACCAGCCGCTGGCCCACCTCCGGCCCACCGTGGACGATCTGGAACGCGCCCCGCGGCAGGCCCACGCCGGCCAGCGCCTCGGCCAGGAACTGGCACGAGTAGGGCGCCCACTCGGTGGGCTTGAGGATCACCGGGCAGCCCGCGGCCAGCGCGTTGGCCACCTTGTGCGCGGCCAGCGCGGCCGGCGAGTTCCAGGGCACGATGGCCACGGCCACGCCCAGGGGCTTGCGCAGGATCTCCACCTCGCCGAAGGGGCCGGGCGCGGTGCTGCGGGTGTAGCCGCTGCGCAGCACGCCGGCCGCGGCCTTGAAGGCCAGCCAGACGATGGCGTTGACGAAGGCCGACGTGCCGATGACGATGCCCGTGTTCAGCGACTCCACCGCCGCGATCAGCGGCACCTGGGCCATGAGCGCGTCCGCGGCCCGGTCCAGCAGGTCGGCGCGGGCTGTGGGCGGGGTGTTGGCCCATTCGCCGCTCCGGTGACACGCCCAGGCTGCGGCCAGCGCCGCCTCCACCTGGGCCTCGTCGCAGGCCACCTGTTGGCCGATGGGCTCGCCGGTGCTGGGGTTGTGGATGACCGTGGGCAGCGCCAGGGCCGGGGGCTGCGGCTCGCCGGCGATGAAGGCCAGGGGCTGCAGGCGGGCCTCGACCTCGGCCCGCGGGGGGATGGTCAGGGTGGGGTTCATGGGGCCTCCTCAGTCGGCTTTCACGGTGAAGGTGCGGGTCTCGGCGCCGTCGGTGATCATCTTGGCCGCCTCCAGCCGGCCGCGCTCGGCAGGGAAGGCCATCACCAGGCTCATGGCGATGTCGCGGAACATGCGGGCCACCACCCCGCGGTTGGCCGTGCCGCTGGTGCCGGTCATCTTGAGGGCAAGCTGGGCCACCAGGAAGGCGTTCTCGGAGATGACCCCCTTGGCCAGGCGCCAGTGCTGCACCACCTCGTCCTTGTCGGCGATGGGCGGCTCGCAGGTCTCCAGCTCGACCTGGCGGCGTAGCCACAGCCGGGCCGTCTCCAGGGCCACCGCGGCCTTGCCGATCAGCTCCTGGTGGAAGGGGCTGGTGGCGATGGGCCGGCCCGTGTCCTGGAAGCGCATACGGGTGGTGCTGTCCAGGGCGAAGTCGAAGGCGGCCTTGGCCGCGCCCAGGTAGATGGCGGCGATGGCCGGCTGGTTGCCCATCAGCGAGCCGCGGCTGGTCTGCATCAGCTTGACGAACGCGCCGGGCAGGGCCAGGGCGTCCTCGTCGGGCACGAAGACGTTCTCCAGGATGATGCCGTGGGAGGCGCTGCCGCGCATGCCCAGGGCATCCCAGGTCGGCCGCTCGCGCACGCCGGCCGCGTCGCGGGGCACGAAGAACATGGCCAGCCCCTCGGCCGTGTCGTAGCCCTTGAGCTTGGCGGCCACCAGGTAGGCGTCGGCCACGCCCGTGTTGCAGCCGAAGGACTTGACGCCGTTGAGCACCCAGCCGCCGTCGGCCCGCTCCGCCTCGGTGGCGATGAAGACCGCGCTCTGCGAGGACTTAGCCGTCTCGCTGGCGAAGTTGCCCAGGAGCTGCCGCTGCCGGCCCATGCGGTTGAGCACGTTCTCGGCGAAGCGGTGGACGATGGGGATCTCCTCGGCGCTGAACCGGCCCTCGGCGATGGCCTCCAGGGCCAGCAGCCCGCGGGAGGAGGTGGAGCAGTGGAAGAAGTAGGCCAGCGCGGTGGAGGGGCAGGCCGTGCCCATGGCGAAGGTGGCCGCGGCCAGGTCGCGCAGGCCGCCGCCCAGCCCGCCGTAGGCCTCGGGGATCACCAGGCCCAGCAGGCCCGCGTCGGCCAGGGTCTGGCGATGGGGCGCGTAGAACTGGCCGCTGGCGTCCACCTCCTCGGCGTGGGCCCGCAGCGCCGGCAGGATGGCCTCGACCCGCGCCGCGCGCTCGCGCTCGGCCAGGCTTAGGTCGTCGAACAGGTAC
>JAOADB010000153.1 GCA_026417535.1 Caldilineales bacterium | reverse complement strand
GGCTGGTAGAGGCCGTCGTCGTTCGCGTCCTCGAAAACGACGCCGGTCACATGGCCCACCGAAGGCGTGGCCGTGGGGGTGATCGACGGCGTTGGCGTGGGCGTGGGGGTGGGGGTCGGCGTGGGAGTAGCGGTTGGTGTGGCCGTTGGGGTGGCCGTGGGCGTCGGTGTGGCCGTGGGCGGCAGCGGCCGGTAGATGAGTTCGAGCAGGGGCCGCGTCTCGGCCACGCTGTGCTGGCTGCTGCGCAGGGTGCGGGCGCCGTTGTAGGCTGCGCTCACCGGCACCAGGATCAGACCGTGGTTCGACGATGGGTCTCGCACCCAATCGGCCACGAGGTCCGTCAGCGTGGCCGTCACCTGTCCGCCGCCGCTCAGATAGAGGGTGGCCACGGGCTGGGCATCCCAATCCTGTCCGGGCAGACCGCCGGCCGCAGCCCAGCTTTGCCCGGCAGCCGGCTGTTGATAGTTGGCCGTGGCCTCGTCCCAAGAGCGTCGCAGCCGATGCAGGTTGACCGTCATCGTCGGGCCGCCGGCCTCCACATAGAGCTTGAGATTGGCCGCCGTGATCTCGATATCGTTGGGCAAAACGCCGCTCAGGTCGAAACGGAGCACGGCCTTGGCCACGTTGCTCGGCCGCAACGTCAGCGTTTGGGCCTGGCCGTAGTTCGTCGTCGGATTCCAGGCATCCAGCCAGGTGTCGGTTGCGCCGGTATAGCCCTGCTGGCCGTTCTGCAGCCGTTTCTGCACGGGCAGGTTGCCGCGGTTGGCGAAAATCTCCAATTGCACCACTCCGGCCGGCACGGTCACGAGCAAGTGGCCGTTGAGGGGCGAATCGGTGGTGATGGTCGTACCCAGGCCCGGCGCCGTCTGCGAGATGACGTAGCTGGCGCGGGGGTCCAACCCCATGCGGGCTAGGTCGAAGTCGAGGTCCACCGGTTGGGTGTCGGTAATCACCACCAGCGCCCGCTCGTTGGCCGCTTCGACACGGGCCTCCACATCGGTGAACTGTTGGGTGCTGCGCTTGCCAATGCCCAGCCAGTAGTAGGATTTGGCTTCGTCGGTGCGGATTCGGAAACGGTCCGGGTCGGGCCCCAGGACGTAATCCCGCATGAAGGCCACGGCCCAATCGCCGCTGAAGGGTCGCGGCTCGATGGCGTGGTTGCCGGTGTACCAGCGCAGCTCCAACCGCCGCGGGCCAAAGGCCGCCACGGCATCGTAGAATTCCTGGGCATGGTGCGGAAGAACCGTCGTATCGTCCAAGGCGTGCACGATGGCCAGCGGCACGTGTTGCAGGTTGCGGGCCAGCTCGACCGGGCTGCGCCGCCGGTACTCGAAGGGCACCTGCGCCGGTGAACCGCCCGTCTCGGTGATGATGCGGGATTGGCGATAGGCGTTGGACTCGTAGAACCAATCGGTCAGATCGGTGATGGCCTTGTGGGTGACGGCCGCGGCGAAGACATCCGGGTACTTGGCGGCCATGACGCCGGCCACCATACCGCCCATACTGTAGCCGCCGACATAAATCCGGCGACGGTCAATGGGATAGCGGGCCAGGAGATAGTCAATCAGCAGGCGGGCATCGTGCTGGCTGCGCACCGAGGCCAGGGGCGCTGCGGCCGGCCCCAGGGCGTTGAGGCCCCGTTGTTCGGGCGAGGCAATGAACCAGTTGGCAGCCACGGCGGCCGCCGTGTAGTCGGTAATGAGGGGATCGATCGGCTTGCCGTTCCAACCGTGGAAGAGCAACAGCAACGGCCGCGGGGTTGAGGCATCGGGCGGCTCCATGACCACGGCCTTGAGCATCTTCCCACCCTCGCCGGGGAATTGAATGTTGCGGAAGACGCCGCCGGCCAAGTTCCGACCCCGCACCCGCAGCGCCACGTAGCGGGCATGCCACAGGTCGGTGGTGGGTGCGGTGGTCAGGACGACCTGGTTGAGACCGGGCTGGATCAGCCCCAGGGGGATGGGATACTCGGTGATGACAAGGGGCTCGCAACCGGAACGGTCGTCGGGAACGACCGCGCCGATGACCTGGCCGTTGACCCAGATGGGATGGGGATTGGCCGGGTCGTTGCGCACGTTGTTCGAGGCCAGCAGCAGGTGGGCTTCCTCGACCGTGCCGGTATAGGGCAGGACGAACTGGAGATAGACCGTGGTGAACTCGTAGGGCGCGCCCGGTGTGGGCGAGGGGGTGAGGATGTAGCAGGTCGTGTCCACGTTGGAGAAGACCTCGACCGTGCTTTCGCTGCGGTCAGTTCCCCTGACCGAGGCCGCCTGTGCTACCAGCCCCCCCACCAAGGCGGTCAGCAAAATCAGAAACGTCAGCACGATAACCGGGAACGCACCACCACGTGTGTTGAACACCGAACCAGAGAATCGCCGCATAACCCCACATTATAACCGAACGGGGATGTAGGGCAACTCGTCACGAGTTGCCCTACACCTGCACGTTTTAGCGACTCAACGCCCGCCAGAACAGCGGCAAGAACAGCCGCTCCGGCGCCAGGTAATTGCCGAAGGGCACATCGAGGATGGCATAGGGCGCCAGGGCCACCACCAACTCGTTGGGCGTCGCGGACAAATACCCCGGCGGGTCCATCTCGACGACGCGATAGGTGGCTGGCGCCGGCACCGTGATCTGCGCGTAGCCCGTCTCATCGGTGAGCACGCTCTCCATCAGCTGCAAACCCGGCCAGGTATAGGCCGTGACGATGGCCCCGGCCAGGGGTTCCTCGCCCCCTTCGGGGATGCCGTTGCGATTGCGGTCATGCCACACATAGGCCCGGATGACGCCCGTAGGCCGTGGGGTGGCCGTGGGAGTAGGTGTGGGCAAGGGCGCCAACCCGAAGTTGACATCCACCGACCCCAGGCCGGGCATGAGCCAGCGGTTGGCTGGCGGCGTCGTCAGCTCACGGCCGGCCGGCACGAGGAGCACGAGCTCGTAGGTCTGCGGGTTCAACCCGGTGAATTGATACTGCCCTGTGGCGTCGGTCTGGGTCTCGAAGAGGACCTGGCCGCTCACGTTGCGCAGCCGCAGGCTGACGTTGGCGATACCGGCTTCGCCCAGGCCCGGTTCGTATTGGCCGTTGCGGTTGCCGTCATTCCAGACGAGACCGGCGATGCGACCGCCCATCGGTGTGGGGGTGACGGTGGGGGTCGGCGAAGGGGTGAAGGTAGGCGTGGCCGTGTTCGTCGGCGTCGGCGTGGCCGTGGGCGTGTCGGTGGCCGTCGGTGTCGGCGTAGGCGTCAGGCGAATGGCCGGGAAGTTCGTATCGGCCCGTTCCTGGCCGGCCAGGACTTGGACAAACCGGCTCTGGATGATCATGCTCCAGCCGGGCGGCGGCGTGACGATGACGAGGCGGAGAGCGGGGCTCAGCCCGTCGAGCCGGTAGAAGCCGGTGTTATCGGTCACAACCTCGGCCAGGAGGGTGCTGCCGTCGGCCGTATAGACCCGCACCAGCGCGCCGGGCACAGGCGGCTCGCCGGGTTGGCGGGTGTAGTCGAGGTTTAGGTCCTCGAAGACATAGCCGGAGATGCTGCCGGTGGTGGCCGAGGTCGTCGGCGTGGCCGTGGGCGTCGGTGTGGCCGTGGGGCCGCCGGGGGTAGGTGTGCGCGTGGGCGTGGCCGTTGGCGTCCTGGATGTCGGCGTCGGCGTCGGTGTGATCTGCGGCGCGTTGTTCAGCTTGCGGACGTCCACATGGTGGAGCCACTCGTTGCCGTCGTTGGCATCCGTATCGCTGCGGCTGTCGATGTAGAAATCGGCGCCGCCGGGCAGCCGGTTGCCGAAGTAGCCGTCGGTGATGTAGAACGTGGCCGTCTTCCAGCGGTTCGTGTTCGTTTTCTGGACGTAGAACGTGTTGGGTGGCTGCAATCCGCCCGTCGGCAAGCCCGAATCCATAGCCAGGCCGATGCGGATCGTCCAATCCTGGATGGCGTAGACCCGGGCCACGGCCGGACCGGAAACGGAATCGTATTTCAGGCGGAAGCGGTCGCTGCCGCGGTCGAGATAGGTGACGGTGATGGCCAGCTCGTGGCTCTGGCCGCCGGTGGGCGGGGCTAGGTAACGGTCATCGGCGTTGAAGAAGAAGCCATAGTTGCCGCTGGCCTGGTCGCTGCGCCGAGCCACCCAACCGGGGTCCACCTGGTTTTGCACCTGAAAGCTGCCGTTGGCCACGAGTTGATAGAGGCCCGCAGCAAAGAGGGCGGCGCTGTAGGGATTGGTGTTGTAGTGGTAGGGCTTGTCCAGCACGTTCGATTCCGGCGCGTCCCAGCCGGTGATGCCGCCGTTGGTCTGAAAACGCTGGTCATCGGTTTCGGGGATGGTCACGCCGCCGGGCGCCGTGTGGATTTGGTACAGGTAGTACTCGTAGTTGCCGTTGGTGGGCCAATCGTGATAGGGGTCGTGGGGCAACGTGGCATAAAAGAGGTAGGTGGGATTTTTGTGCTCCCGCATGCGCGACCAGATGCTTGGCGGCCGGTTATCGCCGCTCTGTAGGCCCTTGCCCAGGTATCGGCGCGCCCATTCGGCGATGGTGCGGGTGGCGGTGTTGTCGTTCACCTGCCAGAACTGGGAGAGACGGATGTAGTCGGCATGGACATCGAGGGCGCGGGCCATAGCCCAGTAGAACTCGTTGGGCGTACCCATCATGTAGCCGTAGCTTTCCAGGACGATGGGGATTTGCTCGTGGTACAACCGCGCCTGGTCGTACATGGCAGCGCAGCGCCGCGACGGGTTGGTGCTGGCGCAGGACTCGATGAAGGCGAAATCGGACGTGATGTTGTTGATGGAGACGCCCACGTTCTTGCCCGCAGCGTAGGCCGCGAGATCCCGGCGCTCGTCCGGCGCCAGGTAGAAGGGCGCGTTTTGGGTCACTAGGTCAATCACGGGCCGGGAACCGCCCGCGCTGAAGGCCGTGTGGTAGGTGTCAATGGCCCATTTGACGAAATCCATCCAGGCCGTCTTTGTCAGACCGTTGGCCTGCAGCGTCGGATCGTCCGTATCGTCGGCAGGTTTGTTCTCGCCGTCCTTGCCCGTGCCGATGGCCACCCAGCCGATGCGCGAGCGCTGAGGATGATTGAGCAAATAGTTGGCCAGAGCGTTGATGAAGATGGCATACTGCTGCTTGTAGTAAGGATCGGTGTACTCCAGCAGATACCAGGGCTTCGTGATCGGGGTGCCGCCGCAGGTACGGCTGAAATCCACTTGGGCGCGGATGATGGGGTCATCGGCGTTGCCGGCGATGCCGTCCGGGCCGTTGCGCACAAAGAGCGGGGTGTACTCGATCCCCTGCATGGTGCAGCCGCTAGGCCGGCCGACGTAGGTGGTCACGGCAATGCCGATGGCCTGATAGCCGTTGGCCACGGCGTTGTTGATGTACTGGTCAATTTTGTTGAAATGGTACACCCCAGGCGCCGAGTTCAGCTCGGCCCAGCTCCAAAAACGGAACGACCCCGTGGCGTGATAGGTCGCCGCCGGCAGAAACGACGTTTGACTGTTTTCGATGTAGAACCCGGTCCGGGCCGTAGGTGCCGTCCGCGCCGGCGCTGCGGCGGCCGGTGCCGGCCTGTCTTGGGCGCGTACGACTGCCGCGCCCAGGACGACCAGGCCGAGTAGGAGAAGGAGGAACACGTGGGAAATGCGTTTCGACATGAGACGGACTCCGAAAACACAGGCGAGATCGGGCATGGTCGGGGCGGAGCCTGCCCTCCCTGCCGGCGGTTGCGGGCCGGTAGCGACCCGGAAAAACGACCGCTCAGAAAGCGGCGGGAGCAGATGAGAGCAGTCTCCCCTCGGTGTGACGGAACCTACAGCGAAAACCGGGCTTCCGTCGGTCACCTTCTGCCCGCATGCTGCTCCCGCAACGATACTCACCGTAGCAGATCAAGATGAAATTGGCATGAACAGGAGACGCTACGGTTGATGAAGGTTTTGTCATGAGGGGGTGGCAAGCGGCAACCGCTAACCAGGGGTTCGTAGTTTGGCCGTTGTCCCGGCAATCAGGCCAAGGCCGGGACGAAGGACGACCCCTTTTCATCGCCGGTCTTCCGTCTCGTCAATCGGCTGACACCCAGAACGGACGACCAACGACGAAAAACGGCACCGAGTTACCCGTTACGACGCTTCTTGCGGACGATGGCCGATCACCCGCGCCGGGACGCCGGCGGCGATGGCGAAAGGCGGGATACTCGTCGTGACGACGGCGCCCGCCGCCACAATGGCCCCACGGCCAATGGTCACCCCGTCGAGGACAATGGCTCCCACCCCCAACCAGACATCGTCCTCGATGACGATATCGCCTTGGCTGGTGAGGGGTTGCCGGGCGATGGGGATGTTGGCGGCGGTGAACCCGTGTTGATAGGGATACAACCCGCAGCGCGGGGCCATCTGAACGTGATCGCCGATGAGGATGCTGCCTTTCACTGCGGTCAGCTGGCAGCCGGCCTGGATGTGGGTGTGGCGTCCGATGCGGATGTTGCCGCCCTGGGCCAGTTCGAGGATGGTGTAGCGTTGTAAAGACGAATCATCGCCGATGCTCAGGCTACCGCCGTCGGCATGGGCATAGAGCGTAACGTGATCATCAATGAAGACGCGTTGGCCCAGGCTCAAGTTACGACAGGCGATCTCGGCATAGGGCGAGACGAACGTCCGTCCGCTCAGCCGCACCAGCCGCCGCCGGTTTTTGTACGGCCCGACGAGCGTGCAGGCCAGGCGTAAAAAGGGTTGGCCGGGCAGGGGTATCCGCGCCAGCATCAGCAGCAGCTTGAGCAGGTAAGTCATCGCGCAGGCGAAGGAACAGGAAGAGCAGTCAGACTGTGAACGGCGTCGCGCAGCATGGCGGCAGCTGTGGCCAATGGACCTCTTTCGTCAATTTTGAGGAACATCGTCTCGTAGATGTCGGTCTCGAAGACGACCCCCATCTGCCAATCGTCCACACCGGCCAGAACATGGTCGGATGGAAGCCGTTCCGGCGCCACGGTCAGGCGGTAACGGCCGTCGGCCTGCCGTGTGGCCCGCGCCACCAACCGATAGACGGCCTGGGAGTCGCCGAGGGGGATATCGGCCAGGCCAGTAATCCCCTCCACCGTCACATCTGTCAGCTGGGCCGGGACGCCCAACACGGCGTTGGCGATGATGACGAGCTTGGCCGCCGCGTCCCAGCCTTCGAGGTCGAGACGCGGGTCGGCCTCGGCGATCCCCCGGCGCTGCGCCTCGGCCAGGGCTTCGGCCAAGGTCATGCCCCGCCGCATCCGGCTGAGGATGTAGTTCGTCGTCGAGTTGAGGATCCCCTCGACCCGGTGGATGGTGGCGCCCACCAGGTCGCGACGGCCTAGGTTGAGCACAGGCAGGCCGCCGCAGACCGTCGCGCTGAAGGCAAGCCGACCGCCATGCGTCCGGGCCAGGGCCTGAAGACCGGCGTAATCGTGCACCACCGGGCCTTTATCGGCCAACACCACGGCCTTGCCCCGGCGCAGCGCCGCCCGCGCACAGCTGAGGCCCGGCTCGCCATCGCGCAGGTTCAGGGGCATGGCCTCCAACAGCAGGTCGTATTCGGCCTCTTGGGTCAGGGTCAGAGCATCGGACACCCGTTCACCATCGGGAAACGCGGCCACACTCTGGCCGCTCTGCTTGTGGGTCAACAAGGCCGCCAGGTCGAGACCCGCAGGCCGGTAAAGGGCGCCGCCGCTGTCGGCCACGCCCACCACCCGCGGGACAAAGCCCCAGTCGCGTGCCAACACATCGGCTTTGGTCAAGAGGATGTGGGCCAAGTGCCGATGTACCGCGCCGAAACCGAGGAGAAGGATGGTAACCGGGGATCGGTAATCGCCGGATTGGGGCGAGGCCAAAAGCGGAGACGGAGGACGAAAGACGGAGGACGAAGATTCGTCTTTCGCCCTCCATTTTTCAGCCTGTTCTTGGGCCGGTGTCAGGAACGAAAGACCCATCCGGAAGGTAAGAGTAGCGGGCTGAGCGGTTAAGTTCGTAATGGGTGGATTAGGGTGAGGCCGAAAACGGGAATGAAGTGACGAAGCACGGAAGAAAAAAACTCCGTCCTTTCGTCGTTCGTCTTCCGTCCCGGTCATCGGCCTGGAAGCGGACGGAGGACAAAGGACGGCAGTTGAAACCCATTCAGAACACCACGAACCGTTTTTCGAGTTCGGCCAGGGAATGGCGGAAGGCGCTGTATTCGAGTTCCTGGATGGGCAGCATGGCCGCGCCGACAAAGCCCTGTTGGCGGATGGCGATGCCCTTCTGCTGGGCCAGGAGACGGACATGGTCCCAGACGGGATTACCAAACATGTCCATCCTTTCGGCCAGCCGGCCTTCCTTGTTGACCGAATAGGCCACACAGGCCACGATGGGCAGGCAATACGGCCCGCTCACGGGCGTGTTGATGGGCACCGGCATCAGGGGCATCGTGTGGCTGCCGCGGGCGTCGCCGGCCACATAGGGCGCCACCACATAGGGCATGACGACCTCTTCCGGCGCCGGGAAAATGCCCTGGGTGCGCACGATGGCCACGGGGTCGTCCTTGCCCTTGTACTCGCCGGCGATGGTGTGCAGCCGGTCGGTCGAAACGGCCACGACCTGCTGGTGCGGATACTTGCGGGAGTGGATGGTCTGGATGCCGAAGCGGTTTTCATCCCGCAGCAGAACGGCCAGGTCAATGTGTTCCTCCGGCGCTACCAGCTCGATGACTCGGTCGGCGCCGGCATGTTCCATGTCAATCACCCGGAAGGTGAAGCCCGGTCTCATGCTCGGCATCATCAGTCCGGCTGTCTCTTATACACATCTCCGAGCCCACGAGACCA
>JAOADB010000015.1 GCA_026417535.1 Caldilineales bacterium | reverse complement strand
AAACGGGCCAAGGCAGCGGTCATGGCGTCCAGCCGTTCGCGATAGGCGGCCCGCAGCCGTTGGAGATGGCACTCGAACTCGCCTTCTTCGAGGTAAAGGGCCAATGCCCGCTGATGCAACTCGTTGGCCGTAACTTCCAGCATTTGATGGGCGCGGGTCAGCGCCGGTTGGATAGCGGGTGGCGCCAGCAAATACCCGATGCCGGCGCCGGGCAACAGACATTTCGAGTAACCATTGATGTACACGACACCCTGCCCCTGCGCCAGCGCCGCCAGCGGCGGCGGAGGCGGTGTGTGCAGCCACAAATGGCGATACACATCGTCCTCCACCACCAGAACCCCTTGCGCCAAGGTCAGCTCCAACACCTGTTGGCGTCGTGCGGCCGACATACAGGCGCCGGTCGGGTTCTGATAGGTCGGAGTCAGATAGAGCAGCCGCGGTCGGCGCACGATCAGCGCCTCGGCCAGGTGTTTCGGGATGATCCCCTCCTCATCACAGGCCACAGCGACCACCTCGGCCCCGGCATCAGCCAACAGGTCCAGCACATGGAGATAGGTCGGCTGCTCGATGAGAACCGTATCCCCAGGGCGCAGGAGGGTGCGCAGGACAAGGGCCAGGGCCTGCTCGGCGCCGCCGGTGATGAGCAGGTGTTCGGCCTCGGCCGGAATTCCCAGACCGTGCAACTCGGCGGCGATGACCCGGCGCAAACCGGGATAGCCCTCGACCGAACCGTATTGCAGCGCCTCAGGCCCATCCCGGCGTAGGACCGTATTTAGCGCCAAGCGATAGGTATCGGCCGGGAGCAGGTCGGTAGCCGGCATACCCGGCGCAAAGGAGATGATGTCGGGTCGCCGGGCCAGACGCATCATCTCGCGGTTGAACTGATGGGCGCTCCAATCGCCGGGCAGACGTAGCCGTGGGGGTGGGAAGGCCTCTTCGCGCGGGACGCGAATGCTGCGGTCGAGCACAAAACTCCCCCGACCGACATGCGCGCTGATATACCCCTCGGCGGCCAACTCGTTATAGGCCGTGACCACCGTGATGCGGTTGACGCCGAGCTGACGGGCAAGCACACGGGTGGCCGGCAGCCGGGTCAAGGGCGGCAGATCCCCGCGCTCGATGGCGGCGATCAGCGCCTCTTTGATCTGCCGATAGAGCGGCCGCCGCCCGCTGCGGTCGAGGGGAATCGCAGGAAATGAGGTCATCGCGTTCCGGTTTCGTGACGATCCAGGCCAATGACGATGATGGTTCGGGTTCCCATTTTGTTCCAGCGCTATTCTGCGTCATCATGGAAGCATAAGCAAGGCCGCCGACGTCCGATTGGATGTTGAAGTTCGTCTTGGCCTGTTCTTCCCTGTAGAGGAGCCCTACCATGACCACCGATGTTTTTGAACTACCTCACGACCCCGAACGGCTCGAAATCGCCTACCAAACGGCCCGCAAAACCGGTACCGTGGCTGTTTTTGCAGAGGCGTTGGAAGCCGACTACGCCCGGCAACCCGATAATCTGCTCCTGGCTGCCTGGCACTACCGCCTGACCTACGCCACCGTCGAGATCAAACGACGGATCATTGCCTGGCGATGGGCCATTCCTCTGGCCCTGCTCAACGGCCTGCTCTTCTGGGGCTTGTCGGATACCGAGCGGTTTTCGGTCTCACTTGAGCATCCCCTTGAATCCGGCGCCCGCTACGCCTTTTTACCCTACCTGGTGCTGTTGTGGGCGCCGCTGGCTGCCGTCTTCGTCCTGCTCTTCCTGGTTCTGGCCGGCGGTGGACGATGGCGTCGGGCCGCATTGGCGGCGGCGCTGCCGCTGGCCCTAGCGGGCTATGTCCTCCTGGTCTATGCCCAGGCCGGCCCGCGCGTCTTTCAGGAGCAATACCTCAATCTGGCCGCTCTCCATCTTCCCCTGGCGGCCTGGGCGGGGGTGGGCCTCTATCTCCTTTGGGGACGACGCCGTGTGGCAGACCGTTTTGCCTTCCTGCTCAAATCGCTGGAGGTGTTCCTCCTGGGTGGGCTGATGGCCGCCGCCGGGGGCGTGTTCACGGGGATCAGTATGGGTCTGTTCGAGGCCCTGGGCATCACGCCGCCGGACATCGTCCTGCGGCTGTTCCTGGCCGGCGGCGGTGGGCTGATCCCGGTCCTGGCCGTGGCCGTCATCTACGATCCGACGGCCTCACCCGCCGAACAGTCTTTTGCCGAGGGCCTCAACCGGCTGATCGCCCTCATCATGCGGCTTTTGCTCCCCTTGGCCCTGGTCGTACTGCTCATCTACCTGGGCCTCATCCCCTTCAACTTCCGCCAGCCCTTCCTGAACCGGGATGTGCTCATCATCTACAACATCATGCTCTTTGCGGTGGTGGCGCTGCTGGTGGCGGCCACGCCCATGACGGCGCCCGATGCGCCGACGGCGCGATGGCTACGACGGGGACTGTTGGCCTTGGCCGGAATGACTTTGCTCGTGGGGCTTTATGCCCTGGCCGCCATCCTCTACCGCACGAGTGTGGACAGACTCACCCCCAACCGTCTGACCTTCATCGGTTGGAACCTGATCAACATCGGCATCCTCGTGGGCTTGCTGGTGATGCACAGGCGCCGGGGTGCGGCCGGTTGGCCCCTTTCCTTCCAGCAGACCTTTGCCGTGGCCATGATCCCCTACGTCCTGTGGGCGTTGGTGGTCGTATCGGTCATCCCCTGGCTGTTCCCGATCGACCGACAGGCCGCGGCCTCACTGCCGCCCGCCATCCGTCAGATCGTGTACGATCGCCCCTATCCCATCCTCCTCCTTTGCCCCGGCAGTCCCCACATCTACCAGTTGGCCGGCAGCGAGAAACGCTGGATCAAGGACATCCCCACCTTTGAGGCTCAGGGTTTCCGTTGGGACGATGTCCACAAAGTGGACTGCGCCGACCTGCGGGCCATTCCCGACGGACTACCCATTCCACCGGATGCCGGCCCGCCACCGACGCCATAGCGCAACGGCTCAGCCCACGGCTTTTCCTTGCCGGATAGAGCCTCGCCGGCAACTGCTCACCGAGACGACGGACGGAAGACACAGGACGAAACCGCAGAAGCCAGCGCCGACATCGGCCTGAGTGGTTTTATGCCATACCAAAAAAACGCGGGGGCGATACCTTCCGTGGCATCGCCCCCGCACGGGTTGGTCATTCGCGACGTGCGCCGAAGAGGAGCAGCGCGTAGTAGAGCACCTGACCGATGGCCGCTACCGCCGCCGCCACATAGGTCAGGGCAGCCGCGTTGAGGGTCTTGTTGACGCCGGCCATCTCCTGGGGACTCAGGATGCCCATCGCCATCAGCTCCTTGCGGGCCCGGTTGCTGGCATCAAACTCAACCGGCAACGTGACGAGGGCGAAGATGGCGGTGAGGGAGAAGAGCGCCAGGCCCAGCACGGCCAGGTTGAAGCCGAAACCGGCAAAGGCCTGCAGGGCGAAACCGATCATGAAGAGCAACGGCCCCAGGAACGAGCCGAACTGTACGGCCGGCACAATGGCCGTGCGTAACTGCAGGGGCATATAGCCCTTGGCGTGTTGCAACGCATGACCGGCCTCGTGCGCGGCCACACCGAGGGCGGCGATGGACGGGCTGCGGCCGACATCGGGCGAAAGCCGCAAGACCCGATGTCTCGGGTCGTAGTGATCGGTCAGGAATCCGCCCGTCTCCTCGATGCGCACATCGTGTAGGCCATAGTAATCGAGTACGAGCCGGGCTGCCTGCGCGCCCGTAAGCCCGCGCGAGTTGGCTACACGACTGTATTGACCGAAGGCACTGCGAACGCGCGCCTGCGCCCACAGGCCCAAGAGCAAACCGGGCAGAGCCAGGATCAACCAAAGGGGATCGAAAAACATCGCTACAACCTCACATGTAGGGGATGGGGCATGGGCAGAGCGGTTCATCCTCGGAGAACCGCTGGTTCTTACAGTATATCATGTCTGATCCATAGAGTCTGACGGTTGCCCGACAATTACCTGCCGGGAGCCAATCGGTCAGACCTGAAGAACGCTGTTTCGCACAGGGTGAGTGAGTCGCCCTCAGCGTGTGCGCAGCAGACGCAGACCGTTGAGGACGACGACCACGGTGCTGCCCTCATGACCGACCACACCCAACGGCAGCGGGATGCCCACCGTCAGCGTGGCGATGACCAGAACGACCATCACGGCCAGGGCAAAGGCCATGTTTTGGGCGATGATGCGCCGCGAACGCCGGGAAAGGCGTAGCGCCAACGGGAGTTTGCTCAGGTCGTCGGACATGAGCACCACATCGGCCGTCTCCAGGGCCACATCGGTCCCGGCCGCGCCCATGGCGATCCCCACCGTCGCCATGGCCAGGGCCGGCGCATCGTTGACGCCATCGCCCACCATGGCGGTGCGGGCGCCGGCGTCGAGATAGGACTTGACCACTTTGACCTTGTCGGCCGGCAACAGCTCGGCGTGGACATCGTCAATCTGCAGTTCGGCGGCGATGCGCCGGGCCACGGCGCTGTGGTCGCCGGTCAGCATGACGATTCGCCGGATGCCGGCTTGGTACAGCGCTTGGATGGTCTCGCGGGCGTTGGCGCGCACCTGATCGGCTACGGCCAAACACCCCAACAAGCGCCGGCCTGCGAACACGAGCACAGTCGTCTTGCCGTCCGCTTGCAACCGGCCGATGGCCTCTGGTAACTCGTTGGCAGTCTCGCCGTTCTCGCTGTTGTACAGGCGCATGTTGCCGATCAGCAGCTCGTGGCCATCCACAACCGCCCGCACCCCCTGGCCGGGCACCGAGACGAACATCGTCGGCTCCAGCAGCGTCAGCCCACGCGCCTCGGCTGCCCGCACGATGGCGCGGGCAATGGGATGCTCGGACTTCCGTTCGGCGCTGGCGACCAGCTGGAGGAAGCGGTCTTCCGGCATGGCGTCGAATACGAGCACATCGGTCACCTCGGGCCGACCGGTCGTCAAAGTGCCGGTCTTGTCGAAAGCGATGGTGTCGAGGGTGGCCGTGTTTTCGAGATGCACCCCGCCTTTGAAGAGCACGCCGTGGCGGGCGCCAGCGGCAATGGCCGAGAGGATCGAAGCCGGTGTGCTGATCACCAGCGCGCAAGGCGAGGCCACCACCAGCAACGTCATGGCCCGGTAGAACACATCCTCGAACGGCCGCCGCAACCCGAAGACCCCGATCACGATGACCAGGACGACGGCGGTGACGACGCCAAGGGCATAGGGATGGGCAAAGCGGTCGATGAGCCTTTGGGTAGGCGCCCGTTCGCTCTGCGCTTCGGCCACCAAGGCGATGACTTTCGCCAGGGTCGAATCCTTGGCCTCTTTGGTGCAGCGTACATCAATCGCCCCTTCCTGGTTGAGGGTACCGGCGAAGACCTCATCACCCACCATCTTGCTCACCGGCAACGATTCGCCGGTGATGGCAGCCTGGTTGACCGAAGTCTGGCCGGCGACGACCACGCCGTCCACCGGGATCTGTTCGCCGGGGCGGATGATGACGATATCGCCGGGCCGCACGGCCTCGACCGGAACTCGCCGCTCACGGCTGCCCAGGCGCAGGGTGGCTTCGGTTGGGCGCAGGGCCGTCAGCGCTTGGATGGCGTTGCGGGTGCGGTCCATCGCGTACTCTTCCAGCGCGCCGGAAAGGGTAAAGAGGAAGAGAAGCGTAGCGCCCTCGGCCCATTCGCCGATGATGGCCGCGCCCACGGCCGAGGTGATCATGAGGAAGTCCACATTGAGCACGCCGTGGCGCAGGTCGCGCACGGCCTCGCGCAAGCCGTCGTGCCCGCCAGCGATATAGGCCAGCCCGAAAAAGAGGATGGGCAACCAGGGGTAGGCCGCGGCCAGCGAGAGCCGTTCCAGCGCGACACCGGTCAGCAAAAAGACGAGGGTCAATCCGGCCCAAATCAGACCGATGTTACGCTGCCAGAAGGACGGCGCTTTGGTCGTGGGCGCGGCCTCGCGCACCTCGTAGCCCAGCTCGGCGATGCGTTTTTCGAGTTGGGCCAGGGCCGCATCGTCGCCGTAATGCACCCCGACCACGCGCGCCGCCGGGTTGGCCGTGATGCGATGGACGCCGGGGATGGCGGCCAGCTCTTGTTCCAGGTTGAAGGCGCAGTTGCGGCAGTTGACCCCTTCCAGTTCGAGGGTGCAACGACGCATGCGCGCACCCAGGCGCAGGCCCAAGTCGGTAGCGATGCCGTCTACCGTGTCGAGGTCAATCAGGTCGGGGTCGTAATGGAGGTGCAACACTCCGCGGCCGAAGTCAATTTGGGCCGAACGCACCCCTTCGTGCTGTTTCAGCGTTTCCAGGAGCAGGGTGGCGCATTCCTCGCCATCGGTGGGAGGGAGGATCAGAGGGGCGTCAATCACGCGCTCAGGCATAGGACATGGTCTCCGTTGCTAAAGGCATGGAAGTGCGGCGACAATCCGGGCACAAGCCGTAGGCGTCGAGGCGCAGACTGCGCAGCTCGAAGGCGTTTTGGGCCGCCAACACTGCCTGTACGTGGGCTAAATCGGGCAAAGGCGCATCGACAACCCGGCCGCATTGCAGGCAGATGAGATTGGCATGGGGATGGGTATCCGTCTCGTAACGAACTCCGCTGGCATCGGCGCCCATTTCGGTGATCAGGCCCAGCTGACGCAGGAGGGCCAGGGTGTTATAGACCGTGGCCAGGCTGATCGTGGGGACCTGTTCCCGGACACGGGCATAGACCGCCGCCGGCGTGGGGTGTTCTCGGCCACTCGCCAGATAGCGACAGATGGCCAACCGTTGCGGGGTCAGGCGATATCCGGCCTTGTGCAGGGCCTCGACCAGGTTGTGATAGACTTCGAAGTTCATGGGTGATGGACGATAGACGACGGACGATAGACGGTGATGTAGCGCAAGATGCCATCTTGCGCTACATTTTGCGTCCCTCGTCCTGGCGAGCGGTCGATGGCGGAAAGGGAAGACCCATCCGGAACGTAAGGCGGTAGGCTAAGTGCTTATATGAATTTAGAATCATTCTAAAATTATAGACCGCTTCTCCCCTGATGGCAAAAAAAACGGCGCGGCCTCCAGGCCGCGCCGATGGGGATGGGGTGCAATGCCGTTACGAGCGCAGGTTGCGGACGATGAGCAGAAAACCGCCGAGGATGAGCAACAGCGGCCACATCAGGTCGCCGCGGAACCAGGCGAAGAGGTTGATGCCCAAGTTGCGCAGGAGGAACACGAACCCAACCAGAATGAGGATAACGCCCAGGAGCATGGCGTTGCGCACGCGTTCCTCGGTGCCGGCACCCGTTCCGGTCACCTCGGTCGTCAGGGCCGGCACGCCTTCGCCGGTTGGGAGCTCCTGCGGTTTTTCGGGGAGCACAATGAGCAGGATGAGGTAGATGAGGATGCCGGCGCCGCCGGCCAGGGTAATCAGGACAAAGGCCAGCCGCAACAGGGTGGGGTCCACGCCGAAATACTCACCCAAACCGCCGCATACGCCGCCGATCATGCGGTCGGTGCGACTGCGATAGAGACGTTTTTCCATAGAGACTTACCTCCTTGTGGACGAGGGTTGAAAACGGCACAAAAGCACACCGGGAGCGCAGCGCACCATCGCTTCAGCGCCTGAGCAGGCCACGGGCAAGCAGATAACCGCCCAACGCGATCAGGGCCAGCGGACCGAGCAGCGACAACCATCGCCACGATTCCGTCATGAGGAACAGGCCGATGACGAACAGAAAGCCCGCCGGGATGAACGCCCAGGTCATGCGCATTTCGGCTCCGGGCAACAGCGCCACCAACAGAAAGGTGAACGCCATCCCGAAAAAAAGAAGGACGGCCGCGGCGTTTTTGCCCAAAAAGGCGCCCATGAAATCCTCCCCGAGCGTCACCAAGGCCAGCGTGAACAAGACCCCGCCGGGGATAAGGGCCCACCATTGCCGGCGATGCAGCAAGTAGATGAGCCAGAAACTGAGGCCGATGCTGCCGAGGAAGAGGGCAGGTCCGATGCGGTCGGCCCAAACCGGGCTGACCATGCCCAAACCGACAAGGAGGCTCAGGCCCAACAGGGTAAAACCGGGGATGAGCGCCCACCAGTGCTCACGGCGGCGCAGATAGACCGCTAAAAAGGCAGCGCCACCAACCGCAAAGGCCGGTGTGGCCATCATCGGGCCAACCCGGAACGAGCGGATGAGACCCAGATTGTGCAACAGGAAGAGAAGGCCCAACAGGATGAGGAACACGCCCCACCAGAGGCCGGAAGATACGCGTTTCATGGCTGTATAGGGAGAAAAGGAGCAGAGCAATGTTTTCACAAGACGATACGACGATGGGGCTGTTCGGGTCGCGGGCGGCCAAACACGCGGTTATACTCCGTTCCGGGTTAGGGCCGAGAGAGAGGACGAACGACGAACGACGGAGGACGAAGGGTCATTCGTCATTCGTCCTCCGTCCTCCGTCTGCGGTCTCGGCCCATGGCCGGGACGAAGGACGCCAGGCACCGTCCATCGTCCATCGTCCATCCACCACTTGACCGTCGTCGTCGCTTGCGTTACCCTGAAGGTATCCTCCCCGTCGTGTTGCGAGCCCATGGCCACCCTCCCCCGTCTCCGTCCTCTCGACATTCGCCCGATCCTCCACCGCCAGAAACCGGCGCTGGTCGTGCGCGACCCGCTGGAACTCAGCGACCGTTATCTCATCGTGCCCCAGGCGTTGGGGCCGGCCTTGTTGCTCTGCGATGGTACCCGGGATGCTGCGGCCATCACGGCGGCGTTGCGCAGCGATTACGGCCTGCGCATCGAGCAAAGCGTGGTCGAGGAGCTGATCACTGCCCTGGACGAGGCCTGTTTTCTGGCCAACGAACGGGCGGAGGACGCACAGGCGCGTGCGCTGGCCGCCTATCGAGCCGCGCCATTCCGGCCGATGACGATTGCCGGCCAGGGCTACCCGGCTGAGGCCGGCGCCTTGCGGCGAGAGTTCGACGCCTACCTAGAGGCGGCTGCGGCAACAGAGCCGGCACCTTCCACCGGGCGGGCCGTCATCAGTCCGCACATTGACTATGCCCGCGGGCACCGGGTCTATGCCCGCGTGTGGAAGACGGCCGCGGCCATGGCGCAGGCGGCCGAACTGGTCATCATCCTGGGCACTGACCACTACGGCGGCCACAATCCGGTCACCCTGACCCGCCAGAGCTACGCGACCCCTTACGGCGTGTTGCCTACCGAATTAACCATTGTGGACGCGTTGGCCGAGGCCCTGGGAGCCGAACAGGCCTTTGCCGGCGAGTTGTATCATCGCCGCGAACATTCGCTGGAGCTGGTGCTCGTCTGGTTGCACCACATGCGCCAAGGCCACAGTGTGCCGGTGGTACCCATTCTCGTCGGTTCGTTTCAACCGTTTCTCGAGGACCATCCGGCGCCGACACCTGCTGCCACCCCTGTGCTGCAAACCCTGCTGGAACGATTGACGGCGTTGGCCGACGGGCGTCGCACCCTCGTGGTGGCCTCGGGCGACCTGGCCCATATCGGCCCGGCCTTCGGCGGCGCGCCTGTGGGGTTGATCGAGCGGGCCGAGCTTCACACCCATGATGAAACCCTGTTGGGTTTGCTGGCCGCCGGGGATGCCGAGGGTTTCTGGCGCTTCATCCACGCCGAGCAAGACCGCTACAACGTCTGTGGGGTGGCGCCGTTCTATTTGCTGCTGAAGCATATCGGCGCGACCGAGGGGCAGCGCGCCGGCTATGCCGTGTGCCCGGCCGACGAGCGCAACACTTCGGTGGTATCCATCGGCGGCATGGTGTTCGGCTAGGGCGGATGCATTGGCCTGGGATTGACCGAGGCCGACACGAAAGGCGATTGCGTCAAACCGACTCGCCCGGAGAACGTCCGTAGCGGTTAGCTGCCTGCTTACGAGCTTGTGGTAAACTAAAAGCCAATCTCTCTCGTACACGGAGTGTGTATGTCCGGCTCGTCTTCTCGCCTACCCTGGCTTCTGGGTGGACTCGTTGCCCTCCTTTTCCTCTGTTTTCTGGTCGTAATGGCCGGCGCGGTGGCCGTGCCGTGGTTTTTGCTTTCGGCGCGCCAACCGGCCGCGGCCACGGTCGCGCCTGCGCCTCGTTCCGAGACCCCGCCGTCGGCGCCTCAGGCCACGCCGATACCCCTGCCGCCGCTGGAATCCGGTCGTGATCTCGAGACCGAGATCAACATCCGAGTTTACGAATTTGCCAACCCCGGTGTGGTGGCCGTGCGTGTGCTGGATGAGGATATCGCCGAACAGCTACCCGACATTCAGCCCTTTTTCTTCGACACTGGTGAGGGTTCGGGCTTCGTCCTGGACGAAGAGGGCCATATCGTCACCAACCGGCATGTCGTGCTCGATGCTCGCAATGTCGTCGTCCAGTTCTACGACGGCATCCAGGCCCCGGCCACCATCGTCGGCACCGACCGCGACTCCGACCTGGCCGTGCTCAAGGTGGACCCCGAAGGGCTTGACCTGCGACCGCTGCCTTTGGGTTCGATGGACGACCTCAAGGTCGGGATGCGCGTGCTGGTCATCGGCAATCCTTTCGGCAATGCCAACACCCTGACGACGGGCATCGTCTCGGCCTTGGGCCGCCAGATCGAATTGCCCGACTCTCCGTTCCTGCTGCCCGAAGTCATCCAGACGGATGCCGCCATCAACCCCGGCAACAGCGGCGGCCCGATCCTGAACGATCGGGGTGAGGTCATCGGTGTGGCTTTCATGCTGCAATCGGCTACGGCCAGTAGCTCGGGCATCGGTTTCGGCATCCCGGTCTATTTCGTCGAACGGGTGACCAAGGCCATCATTGCCACGGGCAAGTATGAACACCCCTGGCTGGGCGTGCGCGGCTCCAGTCTGTCGCCCTTCATCGTGCGCGAGCTGGGTTTGCCCGTCGAGAGCGGTGTCCTAGTGGCCCAAGCGATTCCCGATGGTCCGGCCGCCAAAGCCGGTGTGCGCGGGGGTGACCGCACCGTCACCATCCAGGGCCTCGATCTGGTTGTGGGCGGCGACATCATCATCGCCATTGACGACCGCCCCATCCGGCTTTTTGACGATCTGCTGGCCTATCTCAGCCGTTACACCTCGCCCGGCCAGCAGGTCACACTGAAGGTCGTGCGTGACGGTGAGACCCTGACCATCCCGGTCATCCTGGGAGTTCGACCGGAAGTTGTGGGGGAGTAGGGAGAGGCCCCACGCAAGGTCGCAAATGATAAGACGGAGGACGAAAATCTCCTTCGTCCTCCGTCTTTCGTCTTCGGTCTGGCAGTCGGTCCCGGTTCGGGACGCCGCATCAACAACGGCGGACGAAAACCTCAATAGACGAAATCGCGCAGGTTGTACGGGGCCCGCCGCGGACCGCGGGGTGGCGGCGGCAGAGTGATGCCCTGGCGGATAGCCGCTTCCTGCGCGGCAGCTAGCGCCGGGTCGGGAGGCTCGATCCCGGCGGCCGCGGCCAGCGCTTCGTAAGGCGCATCCGGGTCGGGCTGGAACGGGCTGAAGTAGATGAGGTCCTCACCGTCAAGGGGCATGGCCGAAAGCACGGCCGCCGTATCCCGGCGATGGCCGGCATCGAAACGCGAGCCGCCGATGCCGGTGAGGACAATGACGCCCACGTGTAAACCGGCGGCTTTGAGGTGATGCACGGCCTCCAGCATTTCGGCAGCCGTAGCCGGTTTGCGCAGCCAGGCCAGGAGCGGCTCGTGGCCGCTCTCCAAGCCGATGTACACCCGCCGCAGCCCGTGGCTGCGCAGGGCCATGAAATCGGCCACGGTCTTGCGTTCGGCGCTGAGCCCGTCAATGAAGGCATAGAGTCCGGCGACGCCGTCGGGGTGGGTCTCCAGCCAGGCCCGTCGCCGCTCCGGCGCCAGATCGGCCGGCATGATGGCGAAGGCCGCTTCCACCTCGGCCAGCAAGGCCAGCAATCGCTCCTGAGGAATGACGAGGGCGTTGGCATCGGCCAGGAAGATGCTGCGTCGCAGACGAATCCCGGGTCCGAAAAAGGCTTTCACCGCGCGGATGTGGTGGGCGAACTCGGCGACGCTTTTGATGTGAAAGCGCACGTGACGATAGAGCGCGCAAAAGGTGCAGGTGTTGAAGGAACACCCCTCGGTGGCCTGGAGCACGAGGGCCTGATACTGGTCGGGCGGTAAGATGGCCACAGGCCGATAGACGGCGTGAAAACGCTCCACATCGGCGGCGTAGTCGAAATCCAGACCGGCTCGGAGTAGAGCGGCCACCTCGTCCGGCCACGGTTCGGCGGCCAACCGGGCCAGGTCGGCCCGCCATTCAGCCAGGAGCTGCTCACATTCGGCCTCATCGAGCCAACGCCGTTGCCGTGGGCCTCGATCCTCCCGCCAGCGGGCCAGGACGCGACCGTCCAGGCCCCGACGCAGGTGACACCCTGCCCGAAAGGCACCCACCAGGCGTCCGCTGTGGTCGAGGGTATAGACCCGGTCGCTCCCAAGGGCCACGGTCAGGGCCTCATGGCTCAGCCGCAGGTGCCAACGACGACCATCAGCCAGGAGACGGTCGAACTGCATAGGTTTTATTCCTAATCACGAAGAACACGAAGAATTATTATTTTTTGAATTAAGTAACTGATTTTTGATTGTAAAGATATGGAAATATCAAATCTACAAGACAATTTTTCATTCTTCTTCCGGTGGGGTGGGGTCTTCGTCGGGTGGGGATGGCCCCTCCTCGGGCGGGAACGATGGCTCTTCCGGTTCGGGCCGAGGTTCTTCCTCCTCCTCGGTCGGGGCGGCTTCCTCCTCCTCTTCTTCCTCCTTGCCCCCGCGCGTCAGCTCCTGCCAACGCTCGTACATGGCCCGCAGACTGGCCATCACGCGGCCGTTGACGGAATCGGGCGGATACTCGCCTTTGGCATCGGGTTCGCCCGCCGGCAAACCGGTCATCAGTTCAAGGGCCTCATCCACCGTCCGCACCGCGTACAGGTGGAATCGTCCTTCCCGCACGGCTTGGGCCACGTCCTCGCGCAGCATCAGGTTTTCGACGTTCGCCACCGGCAGGATCACCCCTTGCGTTCCGGTCAGCCCGCCCAAGGCCACACACGTATCGAAAAAGCCCTCGATTTTCTCGTTGATGCCACCCACGGCCTGTACCTCGCCATGCTGGTTGACCGAGCCGGTGAGGGCCAGGTCCTGACGCAAGGGCAGATCGGCGATGGCCGAAATGAGCACACACAGCTCGGCCAGCGAGGCGCTATCGCCCTCGACTTCGCCGTAGGACTGCTCGAACACGAGGGAGGCGTGCAGGCTCAGCGGGAGCTGCCGCGCATAACGGCCGGAGAGGAAGGAGGAAAGGATGAGCACGGCCTTCGTGTGGATGTTGCCGCCCAGCCGCGCCTCGCGCTCGATGTCAATGATGCCGCCACGACCGATGAAAATGCGAGCCGTGATGCGGTTGGGAATGCCGAACATCGTATTGCCCAGCAGCGCCACCGAAATACCGTTCACCTGCCCCACGCGCTCGCCTTTGACCGAGAGCAGGAGCGCCCCGCGGGCGAACTCATCCCGCAGGCGTTCTTCGATGCGGTTGCTGCGCAGACGTTTCTCGTCTATGGCTTGTTGGACATCGGCGGCCGTGACGACATCACGGCCGGCCTGGCCTGCCCAATAGGAGGCTTCGGTGATCAGGTCGGCGATATCGCGAAAGCGGGTGGACAAAAAGCGCTGGCTTTCCACCAACCGCGAACCGTAATCCACCACCCGGGCCACACCATCCGGCGTAAAGTGGCGCAACCCTTGGCGTCGGCACAGGGTGGCGATGAACTGGGCATAGCCGTGGATATGCTCGGCGTCGCGCGGCATACGGTCGTCGAAATCGGCCTGGACCTTGAACAGCTCGTCGAAGTCCTCGTCGTAGTACTGCAACAGGTAGTAGAGCCAGGAAGGCCCCGACAGGACCACCTTCAGTTTCAGTGGGATGGGCTCCGGTTCCAGCACGGCCGTCGAGACCAGGCCCAACGATTGGGCGTACTCCTCGACCCGCACGACCCCCTCCTTGAGTGCCCGCTTGAGCGCATCCCAGGCCTGAGGGCGTCCGATCAGCGACAGGGCTTCGATCACGAGATAACCGCCGTTGGCGCGATGGAGCGAACCAGGCCGGATCATCGTGAAATCGGTGATCAGCGCGCCCATGACGGCCTGGTGTTCAACCCGGCCGACCAGGTTGGCGAAATTGGGGTTGGTCTCATAGACCACCGGCGCGCCTTGCACATCGCCGTTGTCCACGAACAGGTTGATGCCGTAGCGCCGCAGCAGACCATCGGTCATTGCCTCCATCATTGCCATGAAATTGGGCGGCTTCTCGCCTTCGGTCTTGAAGGCATCCACATTGGCGATGAGATCCTCGGTCATGGCCTCCAGGTGCTGGAGGACTTCGGGAAGGTCCTGATAGCGGGCGGCCAGATCGGACACCGGATGGGCGATGGTGAAGCGTGCCACCTGGCGGTCGAGCCGGGCGATTTCCTCGCGGGCCTGTTGCTCGCGCTGGCGGATGGCCGTGATCGTCTTGTCCACCTCTTCCTGGAGCCTTTCGCGCAGGCGTCGCAGTTTCTCCCGCTGTTCCTCGGTCAGTTGCTCGAACTGGGCTTCGGTGATGGGCTTGCCGCCGACGACGGGGGTGAGCATGAACCCACCGGGCAGCCGGATGAGCGAGAAGCTGTAGCGTTCCACCAGCTCGGTGAGCTGTTGGAACATGCGCTCGTGGTCCTCCTTCATGGCCGCGAGGATTTTGTCGCGCTCTTTGATGTACTCCTCGCTCTCAAAGGCAGCCGGGACGATCTTCTGCAGGTGCTTGATGAGGGTTTTGAGGTCGTCGCGCAGCACACGCCCCCGTCCTGGCGGGACGCGGATGGCATTGGGATGGCTAGGGTCTTGAAAGTTGTGGACGTAAATCCAGTCATCCGCGCGCGGACCCTGTGCGGCCGCCGCCTCGATGAACTGGCGCACGGCGGTAGATTTGCCGGTCCCGGCCGGACCGAGCACAAAAATGTGATAACCAGCCGCACTCATACCCATACCGAACCGAAGCGCCCGCAATGCCCGCTGCTGGCCGATGATGCCCGGCAGGTCCGGCAAATCGGCCGTGGTGGCAAACGGGAAAATGCCGGGATCGCATTGCGCCCGCACCCGGTCGGCGGTCAAAGGTTGCACAGAGGTCATGAAGGGCTCCTTGGCAGAAGAGGGCAACAACAAGGCTATGCGTGTCCTTCGTCCCGACTTTGGGCCGATGGCCAGGACGAACGATGGCGGATGGAGGACGAATTCTTGTCCGTCGTCCGTCCTTGGTCCTCCGTTCCAACTTCAGGCCAGTCGAGAGGGGGATAAAGCATGAAGGGATGATAACACACCCGCGCGACCGAACCCGAACCCTTACAGGGCACAGGATGACCCTCATCTTACCCATGACCGGCTAGGAGGCCAGCGTGTAGCCCACCCCGCGCACGGTGCGGAGAATCCCGCTCGCTTCCTCGCTATCGCCGAGTTTGTTCCGCAACCGTGCGATCAACACCCTCAAGTGGTTCAACGACATCTCCCCCTCCTCATGACCCAAGACGGCCAGCAATTCCTTATGCCCGATCACCCGATCGCGATGTTGGGCCAGATAAACCAGGAGACGGTATTCAAGCGGTGTGAGTAACAGGGGCCGCTCGTAAAGCCATGCTTGCCTGCGGGTGCGGTCGAGCCGTAAGGTGCCTCCGGCCACGACCAAAGGTTCGTACTGGCCGAGTCCCATCGCATCGTCCTTGCCGCGGTCCACGGTCACATTCGAGCGGTCTTTTGCTTCGCCGGCCAGGGGCAACCAGACCACCAGTTGCAGGCCGTTTTTCGTCTCTTCCAGAGCGAGGTGGCCATCGTGGCTTTCGACCACAAGCCGCACCTGGGTGAGTTCAAACACGTGTTGCGAAGATGAGGGCAGCGCCTTAACCGCCGCTTGCTCCGGCCGCCCCGGGATGCCGACGGTGACCTCGACCAGCACCCACTCTTTCCACACCCGGCTGCTCACCTCGATGCGGGCCGAGGGGATGGCGCGGCCGATGGCGTAATCGAGCAAGCGGCCAAAGCCCTCGGCCAGCACCTGGGCATCGCCACTCACGGGCGGAAGACGCTCCGGCAACTCGATCTGCAAATCGAGGTGTTGCATACGGGCGTGCTCTTGCCGCATGACCACGGCTTCCTCGAGCAGAAGGTGTACATCGCAGGGGGTCCGCTGCAGCTGAACCAGTTTATTTTCCAGGCGTTCGATGGTCATCACCCGGTCGAGCAAACGGTCAATTTGCGCAACGGCTTCCCGGATGGAGACCACGGCCTCCTGCTGAAAGGCGATCGCTGTCGAGGCCGGGCGGGTTAGCCATTCGCTGTACCCGCCGATAACGCTCAAGGCCGATTTGATATCGCCGACGATCAGCGCCATCAGCGCCCGCCGTTCCCGGTCGAGATTGACGAGTCGTTCGTTGGCCGTGCGCAGGGCCATGGCCTGGGCCTCGAGCTCCTTGTGTAACAGGGTGAGTTCGTTGCGTTGCTGACGCAGTTCTTGTTCGATGAGCGTTTCGTTGACGGTCCGTTGCACAATGATGAGCAGGCCGGCCGCGTCGGTCCGGGGGATGAACAGGATATCCCAATGTTGGGGGAGTTCGGGGTCAAGTTGGAGACCGGGCAAACGCCAGGGTGCCGCTTCGCCGCGGACGATGCGTTGCAGCTCCCCTTCCAATCCGGCCAGGGTGGGGAGAACTTCGGTCAGCGGCAGACCGATGAGAGGCCGTTGGAGGGTCATGGTCGTCGGCGGTGTCACCGCTTCGATGATCAGGTTGGCATCCACAACCGCCAGCATCAGGCCCAGGTGTTCCCACAACGCCACCAGGATGCCAGGCCCCAGTCTGCGCATCAGATGGTGCGCCGCCGGTGGTTGGTGTCCGCGAATGCGAATGTCGTTGAATCGTTGGACCTCCTGATGCAACCGTTCGGCGGCTGCCGTGACATCGCGCGCACTCAGGTGCCAGCCTTCGCCCGTTTCGTCAACGGCAATGCTCAGATCGAGATAGCGGGGTTCGCTTCCATCGGGCGGGATGTGATGCACGAAGCGTAGCTCCCATATCCGTGGCCCTCGTTGCCGCATCTGGCGTAGCCAATCCTCGACCCCGGCAAAAACGGGCAACACCTCGGCAAGGGGTAGGCCCGGTGTCGTCACTCCAACCACTTGGGCGAAAAAGGGCGAGTAATCCTGCAGGCGCAGATCGGCGTCAATCCGCGCCAGACCGGTTTCGTTTTCCTTGGAAAGGGGGAAGCTCGGGTACATACGAGTATCATCGGCGAGCGACCAGATAGGCCAGGGCCCGAAAAGCGTCTTCGACTCCACGACCGTCGCGCGCGCTGGTCAGGAAAAAGGGCGCCCGCCAGCGTTGAGCGATTTCGGCCAGCTTCAAGCGATAGGGCGTTTCATCGGGCACGAGGTCCATTTTGTTGCAAGCGAAGACCAGGGCCGCGCCGGGGTTGATACGGGTGTAGGTCATGGCATAGGTGTTGAGCACGGCCACGGTGTCGGGACGCAAGACATCGGCCACCAGCAACGCCCCGGCCCCACCGCGATAGTAGGCTTCTTCCAGGGAAGAGGCCATTTCGCCGCCGGACAAGTCCCACAGCACGAGCACGACGGTGGTATCGTGTTCGGGCAATACGACCTCTTTGCGGCTGATGTGGACGCCGATGGTGGCCAGGTAATCGGCCTCGAAGCGATTATGGACGAAACGCCGGATCAGGCTCGTTTTGCCTACGGCAAATTCGCCTAACAGGCAAATTTTGCGCTGAATAACGGGCATGGGATAAGTGGTAACTGGTTTTGTGAACTCGTGAAAAGGCCGAGATCGGGACGAAGGACGAAGGACGGATGACGAAATTTCCTTCGTCCTTCGTCCTGTCAATGGGCCCCCATGCGGGACGGAGGATGGCGCCGCAACGGTTACCGCTGCTCGATCCGAACCCAGCGGAGGGGGATCCAGCCTTCGAGTTCGGGTTCGCCCGTGGCCGGATAGGCCACACGCACCCAGGGGTCGCGTCGTTCGAGGATCCGCACAGTCGTCCCGCGCAACATGGCTTCACGGCCGAGAGGCGCAGCGGGGTCGGGCGTGGTGCGAATGTACACATGGCCGAGCATAAGCCCGAGCACGACCGTGGGCGTCGGCGTGGGCGTGACCGTCGGCGTGGTTGTCCGGGTGGGTGTGGGCGTGGCGGTGGCTGTGGGAGTGTGGGTAGGGGTCAAGGTTGGGGTCGGTGTGGCCGAGGGCGTCGGAGTCGGTGTCGGTGAGAATGTGGGGGTGGGAGTGGGAGTGGCCGAAGGCAAGGCCACATAGAGCACGGCCGTGGGCGCCAGCCGGGCCAGCACCCGCGGGCTCATCCGGTAGCCGAACCAGCCGCAACTTCCGATCAGCCCCAACAGCACCAGGGCCAGGACGATCAAGCCCAGCACAGGTGGCCGCGCTGGCGGCGCCGGGGCTTCGACCTGAAGCAACGGTTCCAGGTAAGGGCCGAGCAGGTCACCGGCCTCTTCATCCCCGCGATAGCGGGCGATAAAACGGCTGTAATCGAGCGTCACCTGGGCCAGGGTCTCGCGCATCCGCTGATGGGTATCGGCCGGGGGGATGCCCTGGCCGACCAGGGCCAGATAGGCGTGATGGCCTTCTTCCAACAGGATGAGCCGTTCGCCGTAGTGGATTTCGTGGAGATGGCCGTCTTCGTCTCCTTTGCCAAAGCTCTCGCGGGCAAAGGCGCGGATGGCCGTGAGGAGGGCGGCGATCAGGTCGAGGTCGCTCATCTCGGCGCCGCGGCCGCGCTGCGCCAGCACCAGACCGGAGTCGTTCTGGATGAGGAAAACCAGCTCGGGTTGCCAGGGCAGATAATCGCGCAGCGTGACAGTTTGCGGCTCGACCCGCCGGATCTTGCCCAACCAGCGCCGCCACAGGGGTCGGGAAGGCAAAGGCGCTCTGCATGCGCGCATCCACCTGCCGGGCCAGGGCCTGCAGGGCCTCGGCCAGGGCGCGGCGGATGGTGCGGCCGATGATGGGCGTCAGCGCGGCGATGATGGTCTCACGCTCTTCGGCCACCTGCTTTTGCAGGGCCAGCGCCACGGCAGGCCGGATGGCCTCGGCGAAGGCTTCGGGCTGGGCGCGAGCACGGGCGGCCAGGGCCTCGGTCAGCAACGGCGCAATGAGCGCAATGACCTCCTCGGCGTTCTCGACCCGACCGCGCAGGGTGTCGAGTTCCCGCTGAAGCGCCTCCAGCCGTCGCCGGTCCTGCTCCAGGAGGATCGACCGCAGGGTCTCTAACTCAACCGAACGCGGGTTGGTCATGCCGGTTTAGCCCCCGTCGCGCTTGAGACGCTCGCCCAACTCGATGAGCATGTCCCCTAGGTCGAAACGCGTCGTTTTTTCGTAGGTCAGCCGTTCGATATGGGCGGTCAGTTGGGCCTCCAAGGCATCGAAGCGGCGCTGCATCTCGGCCTGCAGCTCCTCGAATTGACGCCGGGTATCGGCGCGCAGCTCCTCGAATTGGCGTTGGGTGTCGGCCCGCAGGTCTTGAAACCGGGCGTCGGTATGGGCTGCCAGCGCGTCGATCTGGTTTTGCAGGTCTTGCATCCGCGCCTGATGGCTTTGAAAACGCTGTTCGTAATCGCGCATCTGCGCGCCGAAGAGAATGTCGCGAATGCGCAGGACATCGTTGACCTGCTCGGAGTAATCGGATGTGGTGGTTTGGGACACGTTTCACCTCACAAGCGATGAAAAAACGGCGATTATGATGCTGTGCAATAAAATCCGCCAAGCGAAAAAAGGAAGATAGATAACTACATAGTACCGAAACTCAAGACAGGTGTCAATCTGGCTTGGACGTTGGGCGTTTGTCTCGTCAATCGGCCCGAACTCAGGGCGGAGGACGAAGAACGAACGACGAAAGGGTTCGTCCTTTCGTAGGTCTTGTTGTCCGCGCTTCGTCTTGCGTCCGTCGCCTCGCGCAGCAGTATCCTGCCCAAACGGAAGCCGAAACGGGTGTGTTATACTCTTATACCCACCGCAAGGTGAACGTTGCGCACGATGGCATGTTGCGTTACGTGATGCTCTGCCCATCGCCATGAGCCGGACATTGGCACCTTGCGAGCGGTTTCGCGTCGGGGTTTCCCGAGCTCCTTGCGTTTCTTTTTCTCCGGATAGCATCCGGAGCTACAGGATAGCATCCGAAGGTACCGCCCCAACCTATGCGCCTGGTTTTGCTCAATCCTCCTTCGCCGCCCGACAGCATGGCCAACCGCGAAGGCACCGCCGGTTTCGGCGCCCTGGCCGCCGGTTTTGCCTATCCGCCCCAGACTCTGGCGACCCTTGTGGCCGTTTGCCGGCAACAGGGCCTGGCCGATGTGGTTGTGCTCGATGCCGTGGGGGAGCGCCGCTCGACCATGGCCACCCTGGGGGCTGTAGCCGGGCTGTCGGCCGATGTCATCGCCGTGCAGTGCAGCCGGGCGACCCTGGCCGCCGATGGCGCTTTCATCACGGCGCTGCGCGAACGACGCCCGGACACGCCCATCATCGCTTTCGGCGCGGGCATCCGCTTCGATGCCCAGGCCCTACTGGCGGCTGGCGCGTCGCACGTGCTGCTGGGCGACCCCGAGCTGGCCTTGCCGGCCTTGCTACGCACCGGTCTGAGTCCAACCGGCGCGGTACAGGCCCGTGATCTCGTGCCCGATGCCCACAATCACGCCGGGCTGCTGCGCGATCCGGCCCTGTTGCCGCGGCCGGCCTGGGAAGCCGTGCCCTGGGAGAATTACGGGTTTCTCACCCTGTACACGGCTCGCGGCTGCGACGATGCCTGCACCTTTTGCGCCTATGTCGTCGCTCAGGGCCGGTCCTATCGCCCCCGGCCCGAAGCCGATGTGGTGGCCGAGATGCTGTGGTTGCAGGAGACCTTGCGTCCGCCGCGCATCCTGGTGCGCGACCTTGTCTTCGCTGCGGACCGGGCGCGCGCCATGCACATGGCCCGCGAGCTGACTGCGGCCCGCTTCCATACGCCTTGGGAGTGCGAATCGCGGCCGGAGCATTTCGACGAAGCCCTGCTCCAGCAGATGGCGCGGGCCGGCTGCACCACCATCAAAATCGGCCTGGAGACGACCGACCCCGAGTTGTTGACCCGGCTGGGGCGCATTGCCGCGCCGGCCGAGGCAGCGTCTTACCTGGCCTACACCCGGCGGATAGTGGCCGCGGCCCGGCGCTACGGCATCCAAACCCGCGTGTTCGTGATGGTGGGCTTGCCCGGCCAGACCACGGCCCATGCCCGCGCCACGGCTGCTTACCTGCGCGAGCTGGCGCCGACGTTTGTCCACATCCGCCCCTATGTGGCCTATCCGCAGGTGCCGCTGGGACCGGCCCAACCTGCCGGCGAAAGCGCCGACCAGCTCCGACTGCTCCAGGCTGTGGCCGATGAGCGCCAGGCCGCGGTTCGGACATCGGCCCGCTCCGGTTTATGGGTTCGCCTGCGTCGTCGGGTCGGCCGCGTCGCAGCCTTGTTTTAGGGTGCTTTGCTCTTGCGTTGTAACGCCCGGAGATAGGCGACGATGTCGGCCAGCTGCTCGTCGGTCAGGGCCGGATTGCCCCCTCTGGGCGGCATGGCCACGCCGGTGGTGTTGAGAGGGTCATGGGCAGGACGACCAATCTGCAGAAAGGCGATCAGCTCGGCATCGGAACGACTGGCCACAAACGCGCTCGTCTGCAAGGCGCCTTGTCCTTGCGGCCCATGACAACGCGCACAGTTCTGGACGAACAGCTCCCGACCCTTTGCGGCATCGCCGCCGGCCGTCCGGGTGCCGTCAGTGCAACCGCCGAGCAGAAGCAAAGCGATGATGGCGAGGGAGAAGACCCACCGCATGGCTCCAATGGCCGCTCGAGTCCGCAACGCGCGGCTTCATCGGCGAGGCCACAGCTGATGGTTCAAAAACAGGGCCGCGGCAAAGAGCACTACGGCTGTGCCCTGATGGAGCAGCGCCACCGGTAGGGGCACACTCCAGATGACGACGCCGATGCCGACCAGGATCTGAAAGACGACGACGGCCACCATCGCCAGGCTGCCCTGCCGCAGGGTAGGGGCTTCATCCATGCCTCGCGTCCGCCACCAGAACACCAGGGCCAGGGTCAGAACGACAAAGGCAAACCAGCGATGGATGAAATGGACCGTGGCCGGCGCCTCCACCAGGTTTTGCCACCAGGGCTGCAGCGCTGAGAGCAACCCTTGGGGCACGAGGGTGCCGAACATGAGCGGCCAGGTGTTGGAGACATAGCCCGCCTTGAGGCCGGCGACCAGGCCGCCGTAGGCGATCTGGAGGACGGCCACGGCCAGAAGGGCATGGGCCAATTTCCGAAGGCCCGGATGGGCCGCGCGCCGGCGCGCGGCCGCAAAGCGCGGGGTGAGGTCAAGGGCCTTCCACCAAGCAATGGCCAGCACCGTCAACGCCGCCAGGAGATGGATGGTCAGACGGTAGTGGCTGACGTGGGGCCGGTCAACCAAGCCGCTGGCGACCATGAACCAGCCCAAAAAGCCCTGGAAGCCGAACAGGGCCAGCAAGGCGATATAGACCCCGGCCCGCCGCCAGGGGATGACTCCGCGGGCCAGGAACCAGGCCAGCGGCACGAGGACGATCAACCCGACCAGCCGGGCGATGAGGCGATGCGCCCACTCGATCAGGAAAATCCGCCGATAGCCGTCCAGGGTCATGTTGAAATTGACCTTCTGGAACTCGGGCGTCTGCTGATACTTGGCAAATTCGGCCTCCCAGGCGGCCTGGCTCAGCGGCGGCAACACGCCGGTGATGACATTCCCCTCCACGATGGAAAGCCCCGACCGGGTGAGGCGCACATAGCCGCCGATGACCACCATCAGGGCAACGAGAAACGTCAGGACATAAAGCCAGGTACGGACGGCAGGCGAGGTGACTTCGGGTTCCTCGACGGGTTTCGATAGGGCAGCAACGCGCGGAGACATAAGCCGACTCCCGAATGATGAACATCGGATGGAACTACTCAGGCCGCTGACGAGGATGGCTCAGGTTCCGACAGGGTGCCCTTGCAGGCGGAGAGCAGCGACCGAACGGAAATAGCATCGGATAGACACCGTTGACCAGACCGGGTCTGCCGCCCATGTTAGCAGACGAACCCGTGGGTTGTCTAGCCGGTGGATTCGGGAGGGAGTGGTTCGGCTTTTCGATGGTTGGCCCATTCGAAAAAAATGGCACGCGCGGTAAGAACGGCCCGTTTCCCAAAGGTGGGCCGTTCCGCCGCGTTGGCTTATCCCCGGCAGGAAATCGGTTAGCCGATACCGCCCCGCGCCCGACGCAAAAAGGCGGGGATATCGCGGTTTTCCTGGTCGTAAGGCCGGCTGGGGAACTCGATGGTCTTGGCCGTTGTCGTCGGTTGCTGCTTGGCGTGGGCCGCGTCGAAGCCGGTGGCAATGACCGTGATCCGTAGCGTGTCCTGCAGATTGGGATCAATGACGGCGCCGAAGATGATGTTGGCGTCGGGATGGGCCGTGCGCCGGATGATCTCGGCCGCTTCGTTGACCTCGAACAGGCTCATGTCCGGACCGCCCGTCACGTTGAAGAGGATGCCGCGGGCGCCGTCAATGCTGATGTCCAGCAGTTGCGAGTGGATGGCTGCCTCGGCCGCATCCTGCGCCCGGTTATCACCGTGTCCTTCGCCGATGGCCATCAACGCCGCGCCGCCCTCGCTCATGATCGTGCGCACATCGGCAAAATCGAGATTGATCAGGCCGGGGATGGTGATCAGCTCGCTGATGCCTTGGATGCCCTGGCGCAGGACATCATCGGCCACGGCGAAGGCCTGCTGGATGGTGGCGCGCTTGTCCACGATCTGCAAGAGCCGGTCGTTCGGGATCAGAATCAGGGTATCCACATGCTGCGAGAGCGCGTTGGCCCCTTCCTCGGCCACCTGGCGACGTTTGTTCCCCTCGAAGGAGAAGGGCTTGGTCACCACGCCGATGGTGAGGGCGCCGGTCTCGCGGGCCAGACGGGCAATGACCGGCGCCGCCCCCGTGCCGGTGCCGCCGCCCAGGCCGGCGGTGATGAAGACCATATCGGACCCCTTCATGAGGTCCTTCAGCTCTTCGGCCGACTCCTCGGCGGCCCGCTGGCCGATTTCGGGGTTGCCGCCGGAACCCAGGCCCTTGGTCAGCTTGTCGCCAATGCGCACCCGTACCGGCGCATCGGCCAGCATGAGGGCCTGGGCGTCGGTGTTGACCACCACGAACTCGACGCCCTGGATGCCGGCGGCGATCATCCGGTTGACGGCATTGCTGCCGCCTCCGCCTACTCCGATCACCTTGATCTGGGCCAGATTCTCGACATACGGTTTGGAAGGTTTGTTCATCTTCATGGCTCTCCTGCATTAGTGAAACGGGTAACCAGTAACTAGTAACTGGTAACTAGTAACTGGTAACTGGTAACTAGTAACTGGTAACTAGTAACTGGTTACTGGTTACTGGTTAGTGGAAGTTTTGATGCGAGCGAACGTTGGCGGAAGCATACAACAGTTACAAAAAAACAGCCAAATCCTCATTCGATCGTAAAACCAAATGATACGAATTCAAAACATTCGTCTTTTCCGAAGTATCCATCGTCTATCATCTTCCATATGTAATCGTTCGTCCTTAATCGTCTCTCATCCTTCGTCTTTCGTCCTTCGTCTTCCGTCTTTCATCCTTCATCTTCTGTCCTTCGTCCTCCGTCTTTCGCCTTTCGTCCTTCGTCTTCCGTCCATCGTCCACCATCCCAATTACCCGGGCAACAGGTGGCGCAACCAGCCCCGCAACCGCGGGAGGAGGGGCGAGGCCGAGCGGGTGGGCTCACGGGTGCCGTGGCGCTGGCCCCACAGCAACAGCCCGATGCCGGTGGCATAGGCGGGTGTGAGCCAACGACGCTGCGCGTTCTCCAGGCTGTTGGGTATCCCGACTCGCACCGGCAGATGCAGGGTCTGGCGGCTCATCTCCCGCAGGCCGGGCAGCTGCGCCGTCCCACCCGTCAGCACGATCCCCGCCGGCAACAGCCCGTCGTAGCCGGAACGTTTGATCTCGCGCAGGATCAGTTCCAGGATCTCCTCCCCGCGTGCCCGCACGATCTCGGCGATGTAACGCCGGCTGATGNTCTGCGAGGGCGTATCGCCGAAGGCCGGCGCGCTGACCACCTCGTCAGCCGCGATCCAATCGGGCAGGGCATGGCCGTAGCGGATTTTGAGCTGCTCGGCGGCCTCGAAGGGCGTGCGCAGCCCGATGGCCAGGTCGCGCGTCAGGCTTTCGCCGCCGATGTCGAGCACGGCCGTGTACCAGACGGAGCCGTTGATGAAAATGGCGATATCGGTCGTGCCGCCACCGATATCGGCCAGCACCACGCCCAAATCCCGTTCCTGGTCGGTCAGCACGGCCTCGCCGCTGGCCAGCGGTTCCAGCACCAGCTCCTCGATGGCGATGCCGTTGCTCTGCACACATTTGATCAGGTTGTGGATGGCCGTCGTGGCGCCGGTGATGATATGGGCATTCACCTCCAGGCGATAGGCATGCATTCCAATGGGTTCCTGCACGCCTTCCTGATCGTCCACGGTGAAATAGCGGGCGATGGTGTGGATGATCTCCCGGTCGGGAGGGATGGGAATGGCGCGGGCGGCATCCAGGGCGCGTTCGATATCGTAGTGGTTGATGCTGCGCCCGCGGGGGATGGCAACGGCCCCGGTACCGTTGTGGGCCTCGATGTGAGCGCCGACGATGCCCACATAGGCGCGGCGCACGGGTATACCGGCGTCCTGCTCGGCCCGCTCGACGGCCTCGGCGATGGCCTGGGTGGCCGCAGGCACATTGACCACGACCCCCCGGCGCAGGCCCTGGCTGCGCGCCTGTCCTGCGCCCAACAGCCGCAGCGTCCCCTCGGGGGTGGACTCGGCGATAAACACGCAAATTTTCGTCGTACCAACATCAATAGCGCTGATTATAGGAGACATAGAAACGTTGGCACGTCAAGAAGTTGAAAAGTCAATCTTTGACGAAAACAATCATCAATCACCAGTAACCAGTAACCAGTAACTAGTTACTGGTTACTGGTTACTTAGCGCCGGATCACCTGTGGAAAACGCAAATCAACCTCATGAACCTGAGCGTTTTCGGCCAGCAGACGGGCGCGAACGGCCTCCCAGGTCGCCAGCTTGGTCTCCATGGCCGCAGTATCGCCCAGATAGACCTGCCAACCCTCTGGACTCGTGAACGCCAGGCCATAGGACGGCCGATAGCGGAAGTGGGTCACCGAGGGTGCCCGCCGATGGATGGTGAGCACGGCCTGTAGTAGCCCGGTCGCCAGCCGGCGGCGGCCGTCGGTGCCGGTTATGGGCGCCGCTGTCGTCTCATCCACCAGGGTCAGCTCGACCCCGTGGCCGGGGATAACCGGCATGAGCACGCCCTCGGCATCCACCCAATGGCGCCCGGCGCCGTCTTCGTAGAGCAGGACCGGCTCGCGCTCGGTCACGACGATCCGCACCCGGTTGGGCAGGGCGGTGTGGACCCGAACCCGGTGGACATAGGGCAGGGACTCCAGGCGCCGCGCCACTTCGCCGGCATGGACGAAAAAGATGCTGTAACCCTCGATACCGGCTTCGCGATAGACCTCGGCCGCCGCCGTGTAGCGGGCGCCTTCGACCTCGGCATCATAAACGTAAAACTCCAGGGCGGCAAAGGCATAAACCAACCCGCCGGCGGCTACGAACACCAGGAACAGCGCAGCGAGGTGGCTCCCATGCCAGGGGTGGCCGGTGCGCAGACGCCGCAACCACGGCCCCACCCGCGCCGCGGGCGGATGCCCGCCCGCCCGTGTCGCTTTGGGCGTCCGTTGGCGCTTCGGCGGCAGGAGCAACGGCAGCGAAGGCCCGCCGAAGCGCCGCGCCCGCGGCCGACGTCGCGGAGCCGGTTCGGCGGGGGGACGAGGGGGCCTGCTGCGGTAGTAACCGGGCATGGTGACTTCAGCGCACGATGCGATTGCGGCGACGGTCGGCATGACGGACCAGGGCCAGCTCGATCAGACGGTCCAGCAGCCGCGGATAGCTCAAACCGCCGGCCTCCCATAGCTTGGGATACATGCTGATGGCGGTGAAACCCGGCAGAGTGTTCACCTCGTTGACAAAGACCTCGCCGGTGCGGTCGTTGAGCAGAAAATCCACCCGGCTGAGACCGCTGCCGTCAATGGCCCGATAGGCTTCCAGAGCCAGGCGGCGCACCTCCTCGGTCTGTTCGGCGCTCAGCGGCGCCGGGATGAGGAGCCGACTCGTGCCGTCCAGGTACTTGGCCGCGTAGTCGTAGAACTCGTTGCCGGGCACAATCTCGCCGGGGATAGAAGCGATGGCGTCTTCGTTGCCCAGCACGGCCACCTCGATCTCCCGGGCGTAGGGCACGGCTTGCTCGACCACGATTTTGCGGTCATAGGCCGCGGCCTCCGCCAGACCCGCGGCCAGTTCAGCCCGGTCATGGACTTTGCTCACGCCCACGCTCGATCCCAAGTTGGCCGGCTTGACGAACAGAGGATAGCCGCCCAGGCGCTCCTCCAACCGGCCCATCACCGCTTCCGGCTCGCTCTCCCACTCCCGGCGCCAGACCAGTTCCCACCGCGTCTGCGGCAGGCCGTGCGCGGCAAAGACCCGTTTGGCC